>NZ_JBVVQQ010000009.1:0-68292 GCF_055811135.1 Mesorhizobium sp. WSM4817
CCCCCCCCCCCCCCCCCCCCCCCCCCCCCCCCCCCCCCCCCCCCCCCCCCCCCCCCCCCCGCCCCCCCCCCCCCCGCGCCAGATCTACTCCCCAGGCGGTGAAACCCGAGCGCGAGACGAGGATCGGAATGCCCATTCGAACCGTCTTGATCGTCATTTCCGACGTCAGCCTGCCCGTCGTGTAAAGGATCTTGTCAGCGGCATCGATGCCCTGGCGATACATCCAGCCGGCGATCTTGTCGACGGCGTTGTGGCGCCCGACGTCCTCCATGTAGCAGATCGGCGTGCCTTCCTTGCAAAGCACGCAGCCATGAATCGCGCCCGCTTCAAGATAGAGCGACGGCGTCGTGTTGATCGTGCGGGTCATTTGGTAAAGCCAGGAGGTGTGCAGCGCGGCTGGCGGCAGAGTGATATCGAGCGCCTCGAGAAGATCGCCGAAAGCGGTCCCCTGCGCGCAGCCTGAAGTCTGCGTCCGTTTTCTAAGCTTCTGCTCGTAATTTGTGTTGCGCTCGGTACGGACGACCACGACCTGCACGTCGTCGTCATATTCGACCTCGGTTACGACGTCGTCAGATTTAAGCATGTTCTGATTGAGCAGGTAGCCCAGCGCCAGATATTCGGGATAGTCGCCGATCGTCATCATCGTGACGATCTCCTGGGCATTCAGATAGAGCGTCAGCGGGCGTTCAACGGGGACGCGGATTTGAATAGCGGCGCCCATATGATCGATGCCGCTGACCTGTTCGGTCAATCGGATGTCATCCGGGCTCGGCATGATGATGGCGGGGTCTGGTCGGGTTTTCATCTGTTGCATGGCGCTCTCTTGAAATTGCAATCCCGCTCGCCGGAGTGGACGCGTTACCTCCGGCTTGACCTGCACTATATAGCCTGTTCAAACCGATGCCGGTCCACAAAAGCGCGCACAGGCGCAGACTGGGTTTGCCGGATGGCGCCGAGCTGCCGGCTCGGCCAGATCCATAGAGGCTGAAGGCTCGATGGCGCAACTTTCAGATGACTGCTTCGCTTTCGGCGGCCCGATGCGATCGCTCGATGATACAGCCGCACTGATTGCTTCACGGCTGACCGTTGTCGACGAGACCGAAACCGTCCAGCTGGCGATTGCCGATGGGCGCGTCCTGGCGAGTGAACTGGTGGCGCCGCTGCCCCTGCCGCCTTTCACCAACTCAGCCGTCGACGGCTATGCACTGCGCGGCGACGACCTGCCGGGAACCGTTGAAAAAGCCTTGCCGGTGAGTGGCAGGATCCAGGCTGGGATGGCGCCGGATCGGCACGCCGCGCCCGGACAAGCCATACGCATCTTCACCGGCGCTCCGCTGCCGGAGGGGGCAGACACGGTCTACATGCAGGAAGATGTCCGTGTCGACGATACCGGCAGGGTCATTCTTCCGCCCGGCCTGAAAAGAGGAGCCAACGTGCGGCCGGCGGGCGAGGACGTCGCAGCAGGCAAGGTGGTCCTGCAGGCCGGCCAGCGCATGCGCCCGCAGGATGTTGCGCTCGCCGCGGCGCTCGGCATGACGCAGATCGATGTGCGGCGCAAAGTTCGCGTCGCGATCTTCTCGACCGGCAACGAGATCGTCGCGCCGGGAAAGGTCCGGGGACCGGCCCAGCTTTTCGATTCGAACCGCTTCATGCTGATGGCCATGCTGGCAAGATTGGGCTGCGAGACCACCGATTTGGGCATTCTGATCGACGACAGCAGGCTGATCGCGGATGTGCTGAGCAAGGCTGCGCCAGGACAGGACCTGATCCTGGCGTCCGGCGGGGTCTCGACCGGGGAGGCCGACTGCGTCAAGGCCGCCGTCGAGAGTGTGGGCACCCTGGTCTTCTGGCGGGTGGCCATAAAACCCGGCCGCCCAGTCGCCATGGGGGTGATCCGGGGAACAGCCTTCATTGGGCTGCCCGGCAATCCGGTGGCGAGCTTCGTCACATTCGCCCATATTGCGCGCGCCGCGATCTTTGCACTGGCCGGCGCACGGCAGCAGCCACCAATTTCGCGGCCGGTGCGGGCCGCCTTCTCCTACCGCAAAAAGCCGGGGCGACGCGAATATGTGCGGGTAAGCCTGCGTGGGACGCAGGATGGCACATATGAAGCCGTCAAATTCCCGCGCGAGGGCGCTGGCATGCTGTCTTCTTTGGTTCAAACGCACGGCCTTGTCGAACTCGGCGAGGAAATAGCCGAGGTCGAGCCGGGCCAGACCGTTCAGTTCCTTGCCTATTCGGACCTGTATTGACGAACGCCGTCGAGCCGGTGGGCATGCAGTATGCCAAAATGCGGTGCGACGCCTGGCCGCTCTCAACTGCAGTATACCCTGGGTCGGCGACCGTTGACGACCGGTAAGCGGTCCGCCATGGTGCGCCACCATGACGACGAGACAGCTCGATCTGACGGGATTGAAATGTCCCTTGCCGGCGCTGAAAACCCGCAAGGCGCTCAGCGGCATAAGCCCAGGCGAGCGCCTTGAGGTCCGTTGCACCGATCCGCTGGCAGCCATAGACATTCCCAATCTGATCAACGAAATGGGCGACCGCCTGGAGGCGATGCAACGGCAGGGAGACCACATCGTTTTCTTGATCGAGAAGGCGCAAGCTGCCCCGGTATAGGCCGTGCGACAAATCAGGGCGCAGATCAGTTCTGTCGCGGCGCCCCGGCCATGCTAAAATTGTCAAACCGGCATTTGGTTCAACTTGTCTGCCAAGTCGATTTGTGTGCCAAGTCCTTGATCCAAGGTGCGCCGGGCTGAGGGAGCTCACAACCACATTGGTGGCGGGAGCCGCTTCCTCAGACGAAGGGTCCGGGAGGAGAGAGGATGACAATGCAGCAACGGCGATCTCCCGATCGCGGACCCAAAGGGCGGGCGCTGGATGATGTTGCCCTGGCCGAGGTCCGGGAACTTCTTGGCCATCGCGAACGGCGCCGGGATCTGTTGATCGAATTCCTGCATCTGATCCAGGACCGCTACGGTTGTCTGTCGGCCGCGCATCTGCGAGCGCTTGCCGAAGACATGCGCCTGTCCCAGGTGGAGGTTTACGAGGTCGCGACCTTCTACGACCATTTCGATATCGTCAGGGAAGGCGAGGCGAGGCCCGCGCCGCTGACAATCCGGGTGTGCGAATCGATAAGCTGCATGCTGGCGGGCGCCGAGCACCTGATTGGCGAACTGGCCGCCAAGGCCGACCCGAAGACGGTCCGCGTCATGCGTGCGCCCTGCATGGGCCGCTGCGCCACAGCGCCCGCGGCGCGCATTGGCGACCGTGAGGTCGACCAAGCCAGCAGCCATATCCTCATCGATCTGGCTCGCTCGGGCGATACGAAGGTTGTCGTGCCCGATTATGTTGGCCTTGATGCCTATCGGGCCGCTGGCGGCTATCAGCTTTTCCGGAAGGTGAGGGCGGGCGAGACCGGCGTTGACGCCATCATCGACACCATGGAGCACGCCGGTCTGCGCGGTCTCGGCGGCGCCGGCTTTCCGGCCGGCAAGAAATGGAGCTTCGTGCGTGGCTATCCAGGGCCGCGGCTGATGTCGATCAATGGCGACGAAGGCGAACCTGGCACTTTCAAGGACCGCATCTATCTTGAAAAGGATCCGCACCGCACCTTCGAAGGCGCGCTGATCGCCGCCCACGCGGTCGAGGCCGAGCGCATCTATTTCTACATGCGCGACGAATACCCGGCCGTGCTCGCCATTTTGCGCGCCGAGATCGCGGCGCTCGAGGCAGCCGGCATCGTCAAGCCCGGTTTCATCGACCTGCGGCGCGGCGCCGGCGCCTATATTTGCGGCGAGGAAAGCGCGATGCTGGAAAGCATCGAGGGCAAGCGCGGCATGCCCCGTCACCGGCCTCCCTATATTGCCGAAGTCGGACTTTTCGGACGCCCGACACTCAACCACAATGTCGAGACGCTGTGGTGGATTCGCGACATCGTCGAGAAGGGACCCGATTGGTTCGCCGCGCAGGGCAAGCCCGGCCATCAGGGAATTCGCTCCTGGTCGGTTTCCGGACATGTGAAGGAGCCGGGCGTCAAGCTGGCCCCGGCCGGCGTCACCGTGCGCGAACTGATCGAGGATTATTGCGGCGGCATGGCAGACGGGCATGAATTCAAGGCCTATCTGCCAGGTGGAGCCTCGGGCGGCATCCTTCCGGCGTCGATGGGCGACATTGAACTCGATTTCGGCGGCGAACTCGCCAAACAGGGCGCCTTTGTCGGCTCACATGCGGTGGTCGTGCTTTCGCAAGCCGACAACATCAGGGATGTGACCCTCAATCTCATGAATTTCTTCAAACATGAGAGTTGCGGGAAATGCACGCCGTGCCGGGAAGGAACCGAAAAGCTGGTAATGCTCTTGAAAGAGAAGGGCGTGCCGAATGAGACGGCGATGCGCGACCTTGAAACAGTGATGCGCGATTCCTCTATCTGCGGTCTCGGCCAGGCGGCGCCAAATCCGGTCAATCACCTTTTGACGCATTTTAGGGATGATCTTTGAAATGGCAGATGGCGTCATATTCACCCTCGACGGCAAAACGGTCACAGCCGCTGACGACGAGACGATCTGGGACGTTGCAAAGCGCGAAGGCACCAGGATCCCGCATCTGTGCCATGTCGACATGCCCGGCTATCGGCCAGACGGCAATTGCCGCGCCTGCATGGTTGATGTCGAGGGCGAACGGGTGCTTGCCGCCTCCTGCATCCGCAAGCCTTCCGCCGGAATGGTGGTGAAGACGAATACCGAACGGGCGACGAAATCGCGCCAGATGGTGTTCGAGCTGCTCGCCAGCAACATGCGGCCGGCGGCCGACGGTCCGGATCAGCAGTCGATGTTCTGGCAGTGGGCTGGTTCGATGGGCATTTCCGGCGGTCGCTACAGCTCGAAATTCGCCACGGATGATGTTCGGCCAGAATTCGACATCACGAATCCCGCCATTGCCGTCAATCTCGATTCCTGCATCACTTGCGGCGCCTGTGTCCGGGCCTGCCGCGAAGTCCAGGTCAACGATGTGATCGGCATGGCCGAGCGCGGCAATCACTCGCTTCCCGTCTTCGACATGCACGATCCGATGGGCCTGTCGACCTGTGTCACCTGCGGTGAATGCGTGCAGGCCTGCCCGACCGGCGCGCTCTACGAAAAGTCGCTGATGGATGAGGCAGGCAAGACCCGGGTCATCCAGGAATTCGACAAGGTCGTCGACACGCTGTGCCCGTTCTGTGGCGTCGGTTGCCAGACCAGCGTTGCGGTCAAGGACAACAGAATAGTCCAGGTCGATGGCCGCAATGGCTATGCCAACGAGAACCGGCTCTGCGTCAAGGGTCGTTTCGGCTTCGACTATGCGATGTCGCCTGAACGCCTGACCAAGCCGCTGATCCGGCGCGACGATGCGCCGAAGTCGGGCGATGCCGATATGCGCGGCGTCGATCCGCTGACCGTTTTTCGTGAGGCTACCTGGGAAGAGGCGCTTGCGCGCGCCGCCGGCGGGCTGAAGACGATCCTCAGGGATTATGGCGGGCAGGCGCTGGCCGGTTTCGGTTCGGCGAAAGGCTCCAACGAAGAGGCCTATCTGTTCCAAAAACTGGTGCGCCAGGGTTTTGGCACCAACAATGTCGACCATTGCACGCGGCTTTGCCACGCATCTTCGGTGGCGGCGCTGATGGAAGGCGTCGGTTCGGGTGCGGTTTCGGCGCCCTTCAACGACGCGCTGAAGGCCGAATGCATCATCGTTATCGGCGCACGGCCGACCACCAACCATCCGGTCGCCGCGACCTATTTCAAGCAGGCGGCCAAGCGCGGCGCCAAGCTGATCGTCATGGACCCGCGCGGCCAGGACCTGATGCGCCATGCGTCGCATTCGCTGCGATTCAAGGCTGGCAGCGACGTCGCCATGCTGAACGCGTTGATCCACGTCATCGTCGAGGAAAAGCTCTACGACGAGCAATATATCCAGGCCAACGCTTCCGGATTCGAGGCCCTGAAGGCCAAGGTGAAGGATTTTTCGCCCGAGGCGATGGCCGAGGTCTGCGGCATCGAGGCGAGCGTGCTGCGCGACGTCGCCCGCACCTACGCGACCGCCGAGCGGTCGATCATCTTTTGGGGCATGGGGATTTCCCAGCACACACACGGAACCGATAATGCGCGCTGCCTTATCGCTCTGGCGCTGATCACCGGACATGTCGGCCGGCCGGGAACAGGCCTGCACCCACTGCGCGGCCAGAACAACGTGCAGGGCGCATCCGATGCCGGGCTCATCCCGATGTATTTCCCCGACTATAAATCGGTCGAGAACATCGACATCCGCGGCGCATACGAGAACTTTTGGGGTCAGACGCTGGACCCGAAACGCGGCCTGACGGTCGTCGAAATCATCGACGCCATCCATGACGGCGAAATCAAGGGCATGTACATACTGGGCGAGAACCCGGCCATGTCCGATCCGGACCAGACCCATGCCCGGCAAGCACTGGCCATGCTCGACCATCTCGTAGTGCAGGACATCTTCCTGACCGAGACCGCCTGGCACGCCGATGTGGTGCTGCCGGCCTCGGCGCATGCCGAAAAGCTCGGCACATACACCAACACCAACCGGCAAGTGCAAATCGGCCGGCCGGCGCTCGACATGCCGGGCGAAGCGCGCCAGGATTGGGAACTGATTGTCGAACTGGCGAGGCGCATCGGTCTGGACTGGAATTACGGCCATGTCTCCGAGGTCTATGCGGAAATGGCGGCCGTGATGCCGTCCTTGAAACATATCTCCTGGGACCGCATCGAGCGCGAAGGTTCGGTGATCTATCCGGCCGACGGTCCCGACAAGCCCGGCAATGAGATCATCTTCTCGTCCGAATTCCCGACCGCGGACGGACGCGGCCGCATCGTGCCGGCCGATTTGCTGCCGCCTGACGAAGTGCCCGATGAAGAGTTTCCACTGGTGCTCACCACCGGCCGCCTGCTCGAGCATTGGCACACCGGCTCGATGACCCGCCGGGCGGGCGTGCTGGACGCGATCGAACCACAAGGCATCGCTGCGATGAACCCTTATGAGATCAAGCGGCACGGCCTGCGCCAAGGAGAGATGATTGCGGTCGAGACCCGGCGCGGGACGGTAGACGCCATCCTGCGCGCCGACCGGGAGGTCGCCGACGGTATGGTGTTCATGCCGTTCTGCTTCAACGAAAGTCCGGCCAACATGCTCACCAATCCGATGCTGGACCCCTACGGCAAGATCCCGGAGTTCAAATACTGCGCCGCGCGAATTGCGCCGGCGGCGAGGGCCGAAGCTGCCGAATAAACCAGTCCGCGCGCCATCTGTGAACGGTTGCCAGCTGCCGCCCGCCACGGGGTAATCCATGCGCTAACCGGGGTTCTCCAAGCGGTTTGTCTTGCGCCACTCCTCGTACTCCCCGCGGGCATCGTCATGCAGCGGATAGTAGCGTTGCAACGGCCCGCCCTCCATCAGCTTCACTCGCGAGAACTCCTCCCAATCGTGATGCTTCTGTGATTCTTCGATTACCGCCGGGGCCATTGCGACGGGAAGCACCACCACCCCGTCGTCGTCGGCGACGATGATGTCACCGGGGATCACCGTGACACCGCCGCAGGCAATCGGAACGTTGACGGCATTGGGATAAATGCTGGTCTGCACATGATAGTTCGGCGTCCAGCCGCGCAGCCATAGAGGCAGATCGAGCTTTTCAACATTGGGCCGGTCACGCATGCATCCATCGATGACGATGCCGGCGCCGCCCCTGCCTTTGAAATACGTCGACATCATATCGCCGAAGACGCCCGAGCTCATGTCGCCGCGCGCGTCGACCACGACCACATCGCCCGCCTGTGCGTGATAAAGCACGTGCCGATGCAGCTGCGTCTCCGGATCGGCATATTCTCCCTCGGTGAACAGGTCCGGCCGCTGTGGCATGAACTGCAGCGTCAGCGCCGGCCCGACGATCGACTTGCCGTGGTTCTGCGCCACAGGTCCGACCATGTGCGGATTGCGAAAACCCATGTGGCCAAGCGTGCCGGCAACCGTCGCGGCGCCGATCCCCCTCAGCGCGTCGATCAGGTCTTTTGGCGGCCGCGTGATGTCGGGAGCATGTGTCATGGTGGACTCCGGTTGAAAGGCAACTACCAGTTCGTAACAGAACCGTCGCGGCGCTTAAGGTGAGGCGCTTCCCAAAAACGAAAGCTCGCCGCCTGGATCGCCTCCTCGTTGACCTCGACGCCGAGCCCCGGCAGATCGCCGACCGGATAGTCGGTCCCGTCAAGCCGTGGTTGCACGGGGAAGAAGTCGGAGTTGTCGAAGCCCAGCTTTGTTTCGGGTTCCCTGGTCTCGAGCCACGCGAAGTTGGGTACCGCGGCGGCGAGATGCACGGTCGCGGCCGTGCACACCGGACCAAGCGGATTGTGCGGCATCAGGTCGACATAGTGCGCCTCGCTCCAGCCAGCGACTTTCATCGCCTCGGTAAGCCCGCCGACATTGCAAACATCGAGCCGGTTGAACTGATGAATGCCGCGCTCGATGTAGGGCAGGAACTGCCACTTGCTGGAAAATTCCTCGCCAATGGCAAAGGGGATGTCGGTCATCGTACGCAGCGATTCGTAGGCCTCCGGTGTCTCGTCGCGTATAGGCTCCTCGAGGAAATCAAGCACGCCGCGGCCGAGCTTGTTGCAGAAGCTCGCCGCCTCGGCCACCGACAGCCGATGATGATAGTCGATGCCGAGGACGACGTCGTCGCCCAGCGCCTCGCGCGCCCGGTTAAGGATACTGGCGGTAGTGCCGATCGACTCGCGCGGCTCGAAGATGTCCCTGCTGTTTTGCCCGGCGGGGAAGAAGCGGATCGCCTGCCAGCCCTGTGCACGCAGCTCGCGGGCGCGTTCGATGGCAGCGTCACCTTCGGCCTCGCCTCCGGTCGAGGCGAAGGTGGGGATGCGGTGGCGCTGCTTGCCGCCTAGCAACTCGTAGACCGGCACTCCCAGCGCCTTGCCCTTGATGTCGTGAAGGGCGATGTCGATGGCGGAAATCGCCGCCTGCAGAACACGTCCGCCTTCGAAGTACTGGCTGCGATAAAGCTCCTGCCAGGTCCGGCCGATCTGCATCGGGTCGCGGCCGATGAGAAACTCGCGATAGTGCTCGACCGCGCCGGCCACCGCCTTCTCGCGACCACTCAAGCCGCTCTCGCCCCAGCCGAAGATGCCCTGGTCGGTCTCGACCTTGACGAGCATCTGGTTGCGCGTTCCTACCCACACTGGATAGGGCTTGATCGCGGTGATCTTAAGCTTCGTAGTCATCCACGCCACGTTCCAAACGCATCCGCCCTGTTTCAGTTGGCGCCCTGTCTCAGTTGGCCTTGAGGGCCATTTCGGTTTCGCCGTCGAACAGATGCATCCGCTCCTGGTCGAACTCGAGCCAGATCTGTTCATCGGGCGCGACGGCAATGTTCGGCGGCACGCTGACGTTGACGATGGCGCCGGACAGGAACGCCTGCACGAAGGTGACGTCACCGGTCGGCTCCACCGTGTAGGCCTTGGCCGGAATGGCACCGGGGACGGCGCTGTTGCGCAGCTTGATCGTCGAGTGACGTGCGCCGAGCACGACTTTCCTGGTCGTCGCCCTTGCGACCTTCCGGGCGTTGCGCGGCGAGAGCTCAAAGCTCCAGCCCTCCGCGCTGGTCAACACAGAGTTGCCGTTTGCCGTCGATGCCTGCAGCGGAATAAGGCTCATCGCCGGGCTGCCTATGAAGCTGGCGACGAACATGTTGACGGGATGGGCAAAGACCTGCGCCGGTGAATCATATTGCTGCAGGTAGCCGCCGTTCATCACCGCCATCTTGTCGGCCATGGTCACGGCTTCGAGCTGGTCGTGCGTCACATAGATGATCGTCGCCTTGAGGTCCTGGTGGAAGCGCTTGATCTCAGACCGCATCTGCACGCGCAGTTTGGCGTCGAGGTTGGAGAGCGGCTCGTCCATCAGGAACACGGCGGGGTCGCGGACAAGCGCACGGCCCAGGGCCACCCGCTGCTGCTGCCCACCCGAAAGTTCGCGCGGCTTGCGCTCGAGCAGGTGCGTCATGTCGAGCACTCGCGCCGCTTCCTTGACCTTCTTGTCGATCTCGTCCCTGGGCAGTTTGCGCATCTGCAGCGGGAACGCCAGGTTCTTGTAAACCGATTTCTGCGGATAGAGCGCGTAGTTCTGGAACACCATGGCGATGTCCCGGTCCTTGGGGTCGAGGTCGTTGACCACCCGGTCGCCGATGACGATGTCGCCCGATGTCATCGGGATCAGCCCCGCGACGAGATTGAGCGTGGTTGTCTTGCCGCAGCCTGAAGGGCCGACGAGCGCAACGAACTCGCCGTCATTGACCGTCAGCGACACGTCGTTGACAGCTTTGAAGCTGCCATAGGACTTGACGAGATCTTTGAGGACCACGTGGGCCATCGGCAACTCCCTAGTGCTTGACCGCGCCTTCTGTAAGGGCGCGTACGAAGTATCGTTGCAGGACGAGGAACAGCACGACGACGGGCACGCTCATCATGAAACTGGCCGCCATCAGGCCCGGAAAGTCCGTCGTATTTTCCGAGAAGAAGCGCTGGATGCCGACGGGCAGTGTCAACTGGTCGTTCTTGGTGAGGAAGGTGTAGGCGTAGATGTACTCGTTCCACGCGCCGATGAACGAATAGATCGCGGTGGCGATGATCCCCGGCGTCGAGAGCGGCATCACAATCAAGATGAAGGCCTGGAACCGCGTTGCCCCATCGATGCGCGCCGCCTGCTCGAGCTGCACCGGAATGTTGTCGTAAAAGCCCTTGAGCAACCATATCGCCAGCGGCAGGCCGAAGGTGAGATAGGTGAGAATCAGCGAGCCATGCGTGTTCATCAACCCGAGCAGGCGCATCAGGATGAACAGCGGCACGAGAAAGATCACCGCCGGGAACATGTTGCGCAGCAGCACGGCAAAGAACAGGAAGTTCCGGCCGGGGAAACTGAAGCGCGAAAACGCGTAGGCCGCAGGGACGGCGACGATCACCGAGAGGATTGTCGTGACGGTCGACACGAAAAGGCTGTTCCAGAAGAAGCGGAGGAAGTCCTGGCCGACGCTGTTCTGGGGATCGAGCAGCTTCTCGTAGCTGGCGAGGGTAGGTTCGTCCGGCCACCATTGCGGCGGGAATTGCAACGCCGCGAACCCGGACTTGATCGAGGTGATCAGCATCCAGATCATCGGCACCGCGGTGTAAAGCAGCATGAATGCGAGGAAGATGCGCCCGGTCCACCGCCATCCGTCGACGCGCATCGGGCGACGGCTCGGGGCTCGCGGGGCGGTCTCGGCAGTCGTGCTCATGCGCTCCCCTCTTGCCGCTCGTTGCCGCTTAGCGCACGGACGTAGAAGTAGCCGAGCGTCATCAGGGTGAGGAACAGGAGCACCGAATAGGCAGATGCCACGCCCCAGCGCTGCCGGCCGAAGGCGAGCTCATAAATGTGGGTGATCCAGATATGCGATGCGTTGGACGGGCCGCCGCCGGTCATGATCCAGGGGATGATGAAGGAATTGAAGTTGGCCACCGCGAGCAGCAGGATCGTCACCGTCGAGACGTTGCGCAAGTGCGGGAAGGTAACGTGCCAGAAGCGCTGCCAGGCGCTGGCGCCGTCGACCTGCGCGGCGCGCAGCAACTGCTCGGGCACGGTCTGCAGGCCGGCCATCATCATGATCATGGCAAACGGAAACTCGCGCCAGATATTGACGACGATCAGGGAAGGCAGAACCGTGTTGACGCTGTCGATGAAATTCGGCGGTCGGTCGGCCAATCCGAGGCCGACCAGCACAGCGCCGATGATCCCGAAGTCCGAATGATAGATCCACTTCCAGATATAGGAGGCGGCGACCGCGCTGATGACCCAGGGAATGATCAGGATCGCGCGCAGCACACCGCGGCCGACAAACTCGCGGTGGAGTGCCAGCGCGGTGGCAAACCCCAGGACAAAGGCAATCAGAGTGGAGCCCAGCGTCCAGATCAGAGTGTTCCAGGTGACTCTCCAGAACACCTCGCTGGTGAGGATGGTCGTGTAGTTGTCGAAGCCGATGAAGCTCTTGTCGCGAAGCTGCAGGCCAGGCGGCGTCTTGAAGAACGACAGCTCGATCGTGTAGTAGATCGGATAGGCGATGACGATGAGCATCACGGCGATCGCAGGGAGCACATACGCGTAGTCAGCGCGATGCTCCCATATCTCGCGTAGCACGCCGGACCTGCCGGATTGCAATCTTCGGCGAGCCTCGGCCTTGCCGGTCACGATCGTCACTTGGCGCGCCCTTATTCTTCTGAACGAACCGGCTGCACTATCGGTGCAGCCGGTCAGGCCCTGGACTAGAGCCCGCCCATCAGGTCTCTTACCTTCCTGGCCGCGTCGTCCGCTGCCTCGTCGACGGTCATCGCTCCGGTCAGGGCATTCTGCAGCATGTCCGGGACGATGATGTTCATGATCTCCGGGGCCTGCGGCAGCGCTGGGAACGGGATGCCGTATGGCAGCATCGAGGTCGTCACATCGAGGAACTTGATGTTGTCCAGACGTTCCTTCATCCATTTGGTCTTGAAGCCGTTAAGGTTGCCCGGGTTCGAGCCGGCATAGGCCATCTTCAGCGACCATTCAGGGCTCGTCCACATGCAGATGATAGCCTTTGCGGCCGGCTCGTCGACCTTGCCGCCCTCGACATATTCGGGCTTCAGGATGTGAATGTTCGAGCCGCCGAACACGACTGCGCGCTTGCCGTCGGGGCCAGTGGGAATCAGGCCGTAGCGCATGTTGTCGATGACGGTCTGCGCCTTGTCCTTGTCGGCGCCCGTCGCCTTCTTCTGCAGGTCGAGCATGACGTCGTAGTCGGACGGATGCGAGATCATCATGCCGAGCTGGCCGGCGAGGAACAGGGGCTGGTTATCGGCCTGCTGGTTGGTGAGTGCGGAAACCGGAACCGACTTGTCGCGAACATACATGTCGTACGAGGCTTGCAGGGCGGCCTTGCTCTGCGGGCTATCGAGCCTGACCTCCTCATAGGTCGGGTTCGCGGTGGCTTCGTCGAAGACGCCGCCGCCATGAGCCCACAGCTGCGGCATGAAGCGGTACGGCGTATTGCCGGCATTCTTGCGAGCCACGAGGCCGTAACCGGCAATGCCGAGCTTGTCGTGGATCTGCTTGGAATACTTGACGACGTCGTCCCAGGTTGCCGGAGCCTTGTCCGGATCGAGGCCCGCACGCTTGAAGATGTCGGCGTTCCAGATGAACGCCATCGTCTCGTTGTTGGTTGGAATGCCGTAGGTCACTCCCTCCCAGGTCACAGCCTTCATGGCGCCGGGCCAGAAGTCCCCGGTGGAATACCCGACATCCTCGGGTTTGAGCGGCTCCAGATAGCCTTTTGAGGCGAACTCGGTACCACCCAGGATTTGCAGGCGGACCGCCATCGGCGCGGCATTGCCCAGGAGCGCCGTACGGAACTTGTCAAGAAGGTCGTTATAGGTGAGGGCTTGTTCCTCGAGCTGGATGTTCGGATAGGTCTTGCGGAAGGTCTCGAAGAAATCCTTGTAGTACTGGCGCAAAAGGTCGGGGTCGCCCTCGAACACGCCCTGATACCAGAAAGTCAGTCGCCCCTTGTAGTCGAGCGGGGTGACCTTGGCGCAATCGGCCGCGGTGTCAAAATCCTCTGTGCCCGCAATGGAGCGCACATATTCCGGCGACCACTTGCTGAGGTCGACGGGCGCTCCCAGCGCCGATGTCGACGTCAGCGATGCCATCAAAGCAGTGGCGACAGTGCCGCGCAGGACCGCACTGCCGAGCGTAATCCTCGTCATAGGTATCCTCCCTGGTTCTCTATGCCGCCCTGCGCCGAGGCAAAGCGGTCTAGCTCGTTCGACCGCGGGACGCTTTCTGTTCTATGTATCCCTTCGATCATTTTGTACGTTTTCAGATCGTGGATTGCCTGTCAACGCGCTGGATCGTACATTGTTTGTGAAAACCGTGTGTGATATCGGGCAGGGTATGTGTTGATCAGGGGAGCCGGTCTTGGCCGAAATAGATGATTTTAAAGCCATGCCACCGGTGGAGACTGACCCCATGGCCTCCAGCGAGGGCGCCTCGCTTTATGAACTGATCAGGGAAGACATCATCGAGGGACGGCTCGCCGCCAACGAACGGCTCGTGGTCACCGATCTCGCCCGGCGTCACGGCACCTCGACAAACCCCGTACGCGAGGCCCTGCAGCTCTTGCGCGGGGAGGGTTTTGTCACCTTTCTCCCCAACCGCGGGGCGCGCGTGCGACCCATAGATCAGGATTTTGTCCGGGATATCTATGAAATCGGTGTTCTGATCGAGCCGGCCCTGACGCGATGGTTTGTGAACATGGCGACCGGCGAGGACATCGCCGAACTCGAACGTCTCCAAGGCCTGATTGAAGAGAACAATTTTGCCGACACCTTCAGGCACAGTGAACTGGATACCGCCTTCCACACCGTGATGTACCAGCGGCACTATAACCGCCATGCCGCTGAACTTTGGTGGAAGCATCGCGAAGTGCTGCGAGCCGTGAGCCGGCGTTTCAATTTCACGCTGGCGCGTCGTGCCGCGATCATTCGCGAGCACCGCGAACTCATCGCGCACGTGAAAGCGGGAGAAGCCGACAAGGCGGCCGAACTCGTTTCCCGCCATGTCGAGGGTTCCGGCCGGCATATCCTCGAACAGATGCGTGCGCGCAACGCCGCTCGGGCCGGATAGGAACGAAGGTCCAGTCTCGAACACCGTTAGCCCTAAGCATTTCAGATAAAGGGATTGAGATGAAAATCACGAGCATTCGGCCGTGGCTGATCAAGTGCGATGCTTCTTATTGGGGAGAGTTCCTGTTCGTCGAAGTGACGACCAGCGAGGGGGTGAGTGGCTGGGGAGAGATCACCACCACGACAAGGCTCGCCAACCGCGCTCTCTGCACGATCCTGCGGCAGATCGGCGTCGCCGTGACAGGCGAGGATCCAGCGCGTATCGAGTATCTCTGGCACAAGATTTTCCGCAGCTTCACCTATATGGGCAGCCGCGGCGCCGCCGTCGAATGTGTGAGCGCCATCGATATAGCCCTCTGGGATATCCGCGGCAAAGTCCTCGGCAAGCCGATTTACGAGCTGCTGGGCGGACCGGTACGCGACGAAATCGCGCTCTACACCCATCCCAACCAGGCCAGATTCATCAGCAAGGAGGCTGTGGTCCGCGAAATTCTGGACATCGTCGAGTCCGGACACACTGCGCTCAAGTTTGATCCTTTCCCCCACCAGGGCCACAGCGCCGATGGCATGTCCCGCGAACAGCGGGACGGGTACCTCGATGGCAGCATGACCCGCAAGGACGAGCGCGAAGCCGCCGAACTCACGGCGCTGATCCGCGAAACGGCGGGGCCTGACGTCGACATTCTCATAGACGCGCATGGCCGCTTCGACGTTCCCACCGCCATTCGCCTCTGTCGGAGCCTCGAGGAAGCCGGCCAGATCGACTGGTTCGAGGAGCCTTGCCCGCCCGAGAGCCTCAACGCCCTCAGGCAGGTGCGTGAGAAGGTCAGTGCCGCCATCGCGTGGGGCGAGCGCGGCCACACGAAGTGGGATTTCGTGCCGGTACTCGAGAACAAGCTCGCTGACTACATCATGCCGGACGTCACCTGGACCGGCGGCATTACCGAACTCAAGAAGATTTCTGCCCTATGCGAAGCCTACTACATCCCGGTCTCGCCGCATGACGCCGCGGGACCGATCAACGTGGTTGCGGGAGCGCAGGTGATGATGACCGTTCCTAACTTCTACAGGCTCGAAACGTCGGAGTGGAACCTGGGCAAATACGATCACCTCATCGACAGACCGCTCGACGTCTCGAACGGCAGCCTCAAGCTGACGTCGAGGCCTGGTCTCGGTATTGAGATGGACCGTGACTACCTGCAGGCCCATGAGATTGAGCTGGGCTAGCGACGCTCCATGCCGGCGTGCGGGCGACGACCAGCCCCACCCACCAGAACGAGGATAAGTCATGGCAAAGATGGGTGGCGCCGACGAGGCGCTCAATCGGGTGAACGCAAACTCCAAGCCATCCCAGCTTCGCATCACCGACATGCGGGTAGCCGAAATCGTCGGCGCGCCGTTCACCTCGACCCTGCTCAAGATTTACACCAACCAGGGCATCGTCGGACTTGGCGAGGTGCGCGACGGCGCCAGCGCCACCTATGCGCTGATGCTGAAGAGCCGGCTGCTTGGCGAGAATCCCTGCAACATCGATCGCCTGTTTCGCCGGATCAAGCAGTTCGGCGGGCACGGCCGGCAAGGCGGCGGCGTCTCGGCGGTCGAAATCGCGTTGTGGGATCTCGCCGGCAAGGCCTATGGCGTGCCCATCTACCAGATGCTCGGCGGCCGGTTTCGAGAGAAGGTGCGCCTCTATTGCGATACCGACGCCACTGTGCCGAGCGGCACCGAGACCGGCAAGCGCCTCAAGCAGCGCATGGCGCTCGGCTTCACGTTCCTCAAGATGGATCTGGGATTGATGCAGATCGCCGATGTCCCCGGTGCGGTCGTGTCTCCTGCCGGCTCTCTTGATGGGTATCGCGTCCAGCCCGGCCGCGGCCAGGTCAAGTCCCTTGAAGAGCGGCGCGCCCGCAACGCCGCCTACGATTTGCACAACGTCCCCCACCCGTTTACCGGCCTCCACTTTTCCGACAAGGGCCTCGACTTGCTTGAGCAGTACATTGCCGAGGTTCGCGAGGTTATCGGCATGGATATTCCGCTCGCTATCGACCACGTCGGCCACATCTCGCTGCAGAACGGTATTCGCCTCGCCAGGCGGATTGAAAAATATGTGCCGGCCTGGCTCGAGGATGTGATCCCATGGCAGTACACCGAGCAGTACCGACAACTGCAGGACGCCACCACGGTGCCGATCTGCACCGGCGAGGACATCTACCTCAAGGAGGGCTTCGAGCCTCTGCTCAAGAGCGGCGGCCTCTCCATTATCCACCCGGACCTGCTCACCAGCGGGGGCATCCTCGAGACCAAGAAGATCGGCGACATGGCGCAGGACCACGGCGTCGCCATGGCCATCCATATGGCAGAAAGTCCGATCGCGGCGATGGCCGCGGCACATGTCGCGACTGCGACCGAAAACTTCATGGCGCTCGAATACCACTCTGCCGATGTCGACTGGTGGGACGATATCGTCACCGGCGTTGCCAGGCCGCTCGTGAAGGACGGCTTTATCACTGTTCCCGACAAGCCGGGCCTGGGGATTGACGACGTCGTCGACGAGGTGATCTCGCAGCACCTGCAGCCAGGCGTCACCGGCATCTGGCAGCCCACGGATCACTGGGACGACGAATATTCCTGGGATCGCACCTGGAGCTGAGGCGAAAGGAACCGAAGATGAAGATCACCGACCTCCGCTGTGCCGTCATCGGCAAGCATCCCATCGTTCGCGTCGTTACCGACGAGGGCCTCTATGGCCTGGGCGAGGTCGAGTACACCAAGCCCTATCTCAAGCCCTGGGTCCTGCATTTTCGCGAGGCGCTGATCGGCGAGGACCCGACCGACGTCGAACGGGTGATGCTGAAGATCCGCCAACGCGGTTCTTTCAAGCCCTATGGCGCGGCGGTAAGCGCTATCGAGCATGCGTTGTGGGACATTTCCGGCAAGGCCGCAGGCGTGCCGGCCTACAAACTGCTCGGCGGCAAGGTGCGCGACCAAGTGCGCGTCTACAACGGCTCGATCCGCAGGAAACGCACGGGCGACCGGCCGGAGGATTACGCCGCTGACGTCAAATGGATGATGGAGCAGCCGCAGAACTTCTTCATGATCAAGCAAGGAATCTCGTTCCACTCCAACATGAAGGACACCATTGAGGGCTTCCATTACGGCGTGACGCAGAAGCAGGCCGGCTATCACGGTGCCATGGATCAAGGCATGATCAGCGAGCGCGGTTTCAATCACATGCTCGACTGCGTGATCGCGATGAAGGAAGTGCTGGGCGACAAGGTGAGCCTGGCGCTCGACTGCGGCCCGGGCTGGATGCTGCCCGACGCGATCAAATTCGCTCGCGCGGTCGAGAAGTACAATTTAATGTGGCTGGAGGACATGCTGACTGGCGACTATGTGCCGTGGGTCAATCCGCAGGCCTATCGGGAGCTGACAACCTCCACCTCGACGCCAATCCATACCGGCGAGCAGATTTACCTGCGGCACAATTTCAAGGAGCTGATCGAGACGCAGGCGGTGCGCGTCATCGGCCCCGATCCTGCCGATATTGGCGGCATTGCCGAGCTCAAATGGGTCGCCGAGCACGCCCATATGCATTCGATCCTGATGGCGCCGCACGGCACGGCGAACGGCCTGCTTGGCCTCGGCGCGCTGATCAACGTCTGCGCCACCTTGCCCGCCAACTACATCGCCTTCGAATATCCGAGCGCCTCCGACCCCTGGTGGGAGGACCTCGTAATCGGCCTGCCGTCGCAGATCGTGACGGACAGCATGGTGGATCTGCTGGAAGCGCCGGGGCTGGGCCTCGATATCGACGCCGAAGCAGCCCGAAAGTATCTCAGGCAAGAGGATGCGGGGTTCTTCGACTGAACCATCCCTGGATGCCAGCCATCGGTCCTGGCTTTGCAGGCCGGGCTGGATTTTGTTCCTTGAAGGTTACGATGATCGTTCATTTGGTAGACGGCACATACGAACTGTTTCGCCACTTCTATGGCCAACGCCGGTTCAACAATGGCCAGGACAAGCCGTTTGGCGCCGTCGTCGGCGTGCTGAACACACTGCTGGAGATGATCGAGAACGGCGCCACACATGTTGGGGTGGCTACCGATCATGTAATCGAATCGTTCAGAAATCAGCTCTGGCCCGGCTACAAGACCGGGGATGGCATCGAGCCGGCATTGCTCGCCCAGTTCCACCCGCTCGAGGACGCTCTGGCGGCGATGGGAGTGGCGGTCTGGCCGATGATCGAGCTGGAAGCCGACGACGCGCTGGCATCCGCGGCACACAGCGCGGCTGCCGATGAGGGCGTGCAAAAGGTGTGCATCTGGACGCCGGACAAGGATCTCGCGCAGTGTGTGCGCGGTGACCATGTGGTCCAGGTAGACCGCAGGAGTCAGAAAATTCGCGATGCCGCCGGCGTACGCGAGAAGTTCGGCGTTGAGCCGGCGCTGATTCCAGACTTCCTCGCGCTGGTGGGTGATGCCGCCGATGGCTACCCGGGTCTCGAAGGCATCGGCCTGGTCTCGGCCGCCCGGCTGCTTGGCCGCTACGGCCCGCTTGAAAGCTTTCCGCAGGAAATCCTCGGCAAGCGGAGAGAGCTCGCGCTTTTGTTCAAAAATCTCGCGACGCTGCGCACCGACGCTCGCCTCTTCGATAATGTCGAGGAGCTGCGCTGGCACGGGCCGACCAAAGCGTTCGAAATCTGCGCTACCCAGCTAAATGACGCCCGGCTCCTCACCCGTGCGCTCAAGGCTTGGCGTTGCTGACTGCGGGAGGCGAGGTCTGGAAGCGGCCTCTTAAGGCCAGCCTCGAGTCCCCAATCGAATAGGGGCACTGTGCTCGCGGCAGGAGTCCGGCTGAAGAACTAAGCGTCGTTCGGCGCGAAACCAACGCTTTGCCCTACAAGAACGGGCGCATGAGATGCCGCCGCCAGGACCGGTCGCCGCGTCCGACGAGCGGATCGAGATAGGCCGTCCGGTTCGCAAGCGGAAGATCGGGCCGAACGGGCGAGACGAGTTGAGGGTGATCCTGCGAACCTTTGGAGCAGAGATCGCTTCGGGTCCGGAGTGCCTGATGCCCAACACGACCGCATCTCGTCGGCTCGCCGCATCCCCGACTGGATTTCACCAGCGTCGGCCCATTGCCGAATCCAATCAGAGAGTTCGGCATGATCACCGAATTAACCACATTCGAAGAAGGCGAAAGGCGGTTGGGTCTGTCACCGATCCGTCTCGCGTAACATGTTACTGTTGGAATTGGGGGCATCCGCAGCACGTCCAGCGCAAAGGCAAGGAAGAGACAGGATGCCGACCTTAAGCAATGGCAGTGAACTCATCGTATGGAACGAACCCGAGAATCCCAATCCGACCCCTGACTCGGTCCTTTTCAGCATTACGGAAACAGATGGCGACGTAATCGGACCGATAGGGGCAAAGCCGGATTTCCCTTTCGGTGGGATCGAACTAGCTTCGGTCGATGTCTTCGATGGCTTCTTCACCATCACCAGCTTCACCCACGAGGGCAGGACCGAAACCTGGACGACAGTGGAAACGCAGGTCTTTGACAACGAAGGCAATTTTCTCCGCACCGTGTCCGACCAGGCGGCCTTCCAGTCGGTCCGGATCGTCTCGATCAGCGCCGACAGCCCCGACGACCTCACGCTGACATGGATCGGGGCGAACGAATATTTCGGCGGCGAAAACACCCAATACGGTCAGCATCAGATCATCTTGAAAGGGGGCGTGCTTCAGTCCGACACCTTCGTTAATCACGCGCCCAACGTTGCCGACCTGGACTTGTCGATTTCGCAGGCGCAATCTCTCGACGACGTCGAGTTCAGCGCGACAGATGCCGACTACGATCTCTTGAACTTTATCGTCTTGGACGGGCCGGACAGCGGCACCCTGGAGCAGGAGACGAGTTTCGACGGTAACTACTACCCGTTTCACCAGGGTCATTATGGCACTACCCTGCACTATCATGCGGATTTTCTGAGCGGAAACCTGTTCGATTACACACCGGAGGCAGGGTTCATCGGCACCGACAGCTTTACGGTTTACGCTACGGACGGCCAGGGCAACAGCAATGTGGCGACGATTACGATCACAGTCACTCCGCCGGCCGAATCCATTACCCTGACCGACGCCAAAAACATCGCGAGCTACGCAAGCCATGATCATGCCGTGCTCGTCGCCGCGCTGGGCGGGGGCGACCGCATCAGCGGCACCCCGTTCAACGATTCGCTCGACGGCGGTGCCGGCCATGACCAGCTGTTCGGCGGCGCGGGCGCAGACGACATCATTGGAGGCGCGGGCACCGATTGGCTGAAGGGCGGCGGTGGCAATGACGCGATCAGAGGTGGTGAGGGCGCAGACGGCGTCCGCGGTGACACCGGCGACGACGTCCTTGACGGCGGCGGCGGCTCCGACGACATGCGAGGTGGTGCTGGCGACGACATCCTCAATGGCGGCGCCGGCCGCGACCGGCTGGCCGGCGAGGGGGGCAGGGATGTCTTCGTGTTCGACGCACTTGGGCCGGCGAACTACGACAGGATAGAAGACTTCAATGCGCACGACGATGTGTTCTGGCTGGACAGCTCCGCATTCGTCGGGCTGTCGGCCGGCTCGCTTTCCGCTGCGGTTTTCGTTGTCGGCAAGCACGCCATCGATGACAACGACCACATCATTTACGACAAGGAGACCGGCGATCTGCTGTTCGATGTGGACGGAGCAGGAGGCGCGGCGACTGTCAAGTTTGCCGCCTTGGACCCGAGCACATTCCTCACAGTGGACGACTTCTTCGTGTTATAGGCGCGCATGGTGGGGGCAGCTACATAGACCGAACGTGATCGCGCCCATGCGCAGGATTTCCCTCCCCGATTGCGCAGTAAGGGGCGTCAGGGCTCATCCGAGCCCTTCATGACCCGACTGGCTGGTGTCTGCAACGGTGAGGCATGATTTCGACGAACGCGGCTATCTTTTCATCCGCATTGAAAAACCTTGCATTTGACGGATGCAGTGGTGCCACGCGGCAATCCATCGTCGTGAGCCAGCCAATGCTATTGTGCTAGTTTCGCCGCACTGCGGGTGGCTATATCATCCAAGACAGCATGAAGAAGCGTTCCGACTTCCTGTTCGGCCAGCCCGGGTGCAATTCCTGATTCGGATAATTGAACGAGAATTGCCTTGGCGGTGTTGCGCCAGAAGGCGTTCGCGTCCTCCCCGTTCTTGGACTCCAGGACCAGGGCGATCCCTTCGACCAATTTCCGCCGCCGATAAAGCGGAAATGCGCTTATGTTCGAATCGCACATCGATCACCTCACCTCTTCAGTCGCGCGAATAAGCATTGGCGGGTTAGAAAATTTGGTTAACAGCGCTCTTTTGACGGTGGTCAGCCATGGAACAAAGCGTCCGCTGGGCTCGATGGTCGGTGCCGCGAATAGCGGCTGGACGCAGCGGCATGGCGAGTTCGAGTCCCTGTTGAAGTATTACGGCCTAGGCCTGACGGCGCAGGAGTCCGGCATGAGTGCCACCATGCGGCTCAGCTGGCGGCCGATCGACGCCTGAGGCTTACCGGATCGGCGTCTCGCCGCGAAACAGCGGCTGGTGCACCCGCATCAAGGCGGCAATCCGGTCGGCGACTTTTCGCACCGGCGGCGCGTGACGTTCCTCGTGATGGGTGACGATCCATTGGTCGGTTTCGAGTTCGGGGATAGGCTGAGCGACGCGAACCAGCCGCGGATCGCTGTCACCGACGAAGCACGGGAAGATCGAAAGGCCGGCGCCGGCGGCCACCAGTTCGCGCACCGAATGGGTGTTGTTGCCGCGCACGGCGATGCGGTCGCCGTGATGGGCTTGCAGCCAGCGCGCCGAGGCAATGTTTGCCGCTTCGCCGGTGACGCCGACGAACAACCCGGCGGCGATGCCGTTGATCAGGTGGCGTCCGGAATAAATGGCGTAGGCGACCTTGCCGCTCTGACGGCCGGCCAGCCACTGTTCGGTCGGGCGCTCGCTGCGTATGCCGATGTCGGCGGCACGGCGGCCGATGTCGACACGGTCGGTGGTGGTGACGAGCTCCACCCTTATGCCGTCATCGACCGTCCAGATCTCGCCGATATGGGCGGAAACGAAGGCTGAGGTCCATGGCCCGGCCGAGACGCGGACAATGCGGTCGGGCAGGTTTCCCTCGCGCCAGCGGGTCAGCGACTGCATTGCTGCCTCGACGCCTTCGGCGCGCCGCAGCAGTTCTTCACCGATCGGGGTCAGCCGGTAGCCTGTCTGCTGGCGCACGAACAGCGGTTCGCCGATCTGCTTTTCGAGCGCGGTGACGCGTCGTCCAAGGGTGGCTGCGCTGAGGCGCGTGGTTCCCGTCGCTGCGCTCAAGCCACCCAGCCGCGCAACGTCGAGAAACAGCCTCAGATCGTTCCAGTCGATATCCATTTTGCAGAAATGAAAAACTCCTTGCGAGCGTGGCTGTAGCGCGAAGCGGGCATCACGCGCAAGTATGGAGGCATTGGAGGCGTTGGACAATTCTGCCTGGAAGCGACAGTGACAAGCGCCTCGGCCGGCCAAGAAGCCAGCGCAATCCTTGCGATCGCGGATGCGCTTCGCGCAGATGCTTTGCGCTTTCGACCAACCTAGGCGCGCGGGCTTTCTGCGCGCCAAAGGAGACGATCATGTTGTATAGACTTCGACACCGTTTCGCCCGCTGGCTTGCCTATCGCCAGACGCTTGCGAGCTTGAGGCAGCCCCCAGACAGCACACTGGCCGATGCTGGCATTTCTCGCGAAGAGATCCGCGAGCATGCCCGCCACGCCAGCCTGCGTCGTTGAGGAGGCGGGGCATGCAGATGATGACGCCCCAGACGGGGCTAACCAACTTCTAACTCACAGCGATGCGCAGGCCGGTGTCATCGAAAAGATGCAGATGGCTGGTATCGAACTTCAGATCCACCGTGTCGCCGGAAGCCACCGGGCATTGTCCGGCGACAACCGCTAGCATGGTCTGGCCGCCGCTTGTCCTGGTGTGGACGATTGTCTCGGAGCCGAGGGCTTCCACCAGCGCGACGCGCGCCGCAACGTCTCCCTTGCCGGCACCGGCGAGGCTGATGTGGTGTGGCCGCAGCCCGAGCGTCACGTCGCCATTGGCAGCGCTGACGTTCCCGTCGATCTCGAATCCAGCTGAACCGTCCAGTGTGAGGCTTGATCGGCCAGCGCCCCCGGATGCCACCTTTACCGGCAGGAAGTTCATACGCGGTGCACCGATGAAACCGGCGACGAACAGATTGGCCGGATGATTGTAGAGGTCCAGCGGCGTGCCAATCTGCTCGATGCGGCCGGCGCGCAGCACGACGATGCGGTCGGCAAGCGTCATCGCCTCGATCTGGTCGTGCGTGACATAGACCATCGTCGCCGACAGCCGCTCGTGCAGCGCGGCCAGTTCGGCGCGTGTCGAGATGCGCAGTTCGGCATCGAGATTGGACAGCGGCTCGTCAAGCAGGAAAGCGGTTGGATTGCGCACGATGGCGCGGCCGATCGCGACGCGCTGGCGCTGGCCGCCGGAGAGCTGGCCGGGGCGCCGGTCGAGATATGGCGCGATTTCCAGCATCCGCGCGGCTTCGGCGATGCGCGCATCGATTTCGGCGCGCGCCATACGGGCGTTCTCCAGTCCGAAGGCCAGATTCTGGCGCACGCTCATGTGCGGGTACAGCGCGTAGGATTGGAACACCATCGCCAATCCCCTGTCGGCGGCCGGAACGGTGGTCACGTCCTTGCCGTCGATCGCAATGACGCCGCCTGTCGGCCGGTCAAGCCCGGCGATGAGCCGCAGCAGCGTGGACTTGCCGCAGCCGGAGGGGCCGACGAAGACGATCAGCTCGCCGTCAAGGATGTCGAGATTTATGTCGTGCAGCACGCCGACCTTGCCGAAAGCCCTCGATACGCCGGTGAGTGTGATCTGGCTCATGGTAGCCTCTATTTCAGACCGGAGCCGGCAATGCCGGTGGTGATGAAGCGCTGAAGGAATATGAACACCAGCACGACCGGGATCATGGTGACGACAGTCATGGCCAGGATGTAATGCCATTGCACATTGAGTTGGCCGGCATAGGTGTTGAGACCAACCTGCAGCGTATAGACCTCCTTGCGCGACAGGACGATCAGTGGCCAGAGGAAGTCGTTCCAGCGCCAGACCACGGAAAAGATCGCCAGTACCGCCAGCGCGGGGGCGGTCAGCGGCAGGATGATGCGCCAGTAGATCTGCCATTCCGACGCCTTGTCCATGCGCGCTGCATCGATCAGCTCGTCGGGGATCGTCAGCATGTACTGGCGCAGCATGAAGACGCCCGTGGGCGTCGCCACCGTCGGCAGGATCACGCCCCATAGCGAATTGAACAGTCCCATTGCCGAGATCACCGAATAGAGTGGCACCAGGATGACGGAGAGCGGCACCATCAGCGTCGCGACAATGAGCATCATCACAGCCGAACGTCCCCGAAAATTGTACTTCGACAGTGCGAACGCGGCCATCGAATTGGTCAGGAGCGTAATCAGGGTGGCGACCACGGTGACGAAGACCGAGTTGCGCAGATAGAGGAAGAAGTCGAAGGCGAGGAAAGGCTGGACATAATTGTCGAGCGCGAAGGCGATGCTGCGCTTGGGCGCACGGTTTTGGATGTTGACGCGTATGATCTCGCCCGGGTTGGCGGGATCGACCATCTGCGCGACGGTGCCGAGGCGGCGCACTTCGGCGAGCACGCGCACGCTGCCGTCGTCATTGCGCACTTCGAAGAGCTGCAGCGGCTCCTCATACCCTTCCACGATCGCTTCGGCGGTGACATAGGGCAAAACAGTCGGCGGGAACTCGGCCAGCGCCGCAGGCGTCTTGAACGACGAGTTGACCAGCCACAGCGCCGGGCCGAACATGACAAGCAGCCCGCCGATCAGCCAGAACCAGGTGAAAACGTCGGTCCAGTGCCAGCCGGCGCCGCCGCGCCGGCGGAACAGAAATTCCGCAACCCTGCTCATCGCATTTTGCCCCGCTGCTCGTTGCGCCTTGCGATGCTCAGCTGGATCAAGGTCAGCACGACCAGCACCGCTCCCATGAGGATCGAGGCCGCGGAGGCGAGCCCCGGATTGCGCAGCATCGAGGCGAAGCCGACCTCGTAGATGTACTGCGTGAGGAACAGCGTGCTGGTCCCGGGACCGCCTCCGGTCAGCACATAGATCTCATCGAATATCTGCACGGCGCGGATGAGTGTCAGCACCAGCACGACCAGGAGGTTGGGTGCCAGCAAGGGCAGCGTTATGCGCCAGAAGACGCGCATGGGCCGCGTGCCGTCCATCTCGGCGGCCTCATAGAGGTCTTTCGGAATGGCCTGAAGGCCGGCGAGAAGGATCAGCGCGTAGAAGCCGACATGGGCCCAGACCGACACCATGATCGTCGCCGCGAAGGCCCAGTTGCGCTCCACCAGCCAGTTGACCGGGGTTCCGCCCGCCTCGAACACCATCAGGTTGAGCAGTCCCTGCCGCTGCAGGATCCAGCGCCAGATGAGACCGACCACGACCGGCGACAAAAGCACAGGGAAGAAGAACACGGCGCGCCAGAAACTGCGCGCACGCAACTCACGGTTGAGCACTAGTGCGGTGACAAGCGCCACGGCGACCATCATCGCCACTTGCAGCACGACGAAGGCCAGGGTGTTCCAAACCGCGATCCAGAACAGGTCCTCCGTGCAGCTCTTCGGGTCGAGATAGCTGCCGCAACTGAACAGCCGCCCATACTGATCGGCGCCGACGAAGGTGCGGTCGCCGAGGAACAGCGCCCCGCCACCGGTCATCGAATAGAGGATGTTGATGGCCAGCGGAAACAGCACGAAAATGCCGAACACCAGCATGTTCGGCGCCAGGAAGAACACGGCCATGCCATTGTTGCCCGTGCGCCGTTGCAACATGCGCAGTGGCGCATCGAAAACATTCGCAAGCCAGCCGACCGGCGCCAGGATCATGGCGCCGGCGCGGGTTGCTATGCCGTTTCGGACGTCTCCCATGACACTGCCGCGACGCTACTTCGATGCCTCGGCCACCTGTGCCTTGATGTCCTCGTCGATGCGGACGAAAGCCTCGTCGAGCTTCAGCTCGCCGGCCATGACCTGACTGATGCGGGTCACCAGCGCGCCATAAACCGGAGTTCCCCATTTCCATGCCGGCAGGGCGGCGGCATTCGGCGCGATCTTGCCCGATGCATTCAGGAAGGCTTCGAGCGACGCCTTGACGTTCTCGTCATCGCTCTTGTAATCGATCTTGCCGGCGAGAACGCCCTTGTGTGCGGGCAGGAACAGGGTGCGCTCGGTGAATTCGCGCATGATGTCCTCGCGGCCCAGGAAGTCCATCACCTTGCCGACTTCAGCGGGGTTCTTGGTGTATTTGACGGAGACCAGCGCGGCGCCGCCCGGCATGCCGGTGCAGGCGGCGGTGCCGCACGGCGAGCCCGTCGCCACCCAGTCGAAGTTCTTGCCGATCTTGCTGGCCAGGTTGGCAACCTGCCAACTGCCCGAATAATAGTAGGCAATCTGCCCATTGATGAAGTCGTCGGCCCCGGCGCGATAGGTGGTGCCCGACGCCGACACCCAGATTTCCTTGTTCATGCGGCCGTCGGCAACCCAATTGACCAGCTTTTCGGCGAAGGCTTTCGTGCCGGCGTCAATCGGCGCCGGCAGTCGATCACCGCCGATGTAGTTGGCGCCATAAGAGATGTTCGCCGCCGAGATACGATGGCCGCTGCGGTCGATGGCAAAGGCTGCGTTGAGCTGCTGGCTCTGCTGCACCTTGCCGGCGGCATCGACCCATTCGTCCCAGGTTGCGGTGTCGGCCGGGATCGGCACGCCGGCCTGTTCGAAAAGCGTCTTGTTAACGAAGCCGCCGGTCAGCGTGATCTGGGTCATGAAGCCCGGAATGATTTTGGAACCGTCAGGGCGCATCCAGTCGAACTGGTCGCCGAAATTCGTCTGCCAGTATGCTGGATCGGCAACCACAGGCGTCAGGTCGAGCCAATGATCGGCGAGTTCCTTGATGTTGGTGACGCGGGCGATATCAGGGCCCCGTCCTGCCTCGAGTTCGACCGGAAGCTGCTCCTGAACAACCTTGTAGGCGACATTGTCGAGAATGACGTTGATGTCCGGATTGTCTTTCATGAAGCGGTTGAGCAGGTCCTGTATAACCTCGCCCTCGATGCCGTCCGAGTACCACATCACGCGAACGTCGCCTGCGAACGCGGTCGACGACAGAAGGCCGGCCGAAAGGCCCAGGATTATCGAATTCATTCTCATGGTTCACTCCTCCGCTTTTGCGGTCTTCACCGCTTGATTGTCGCTGTCCGAGCTGCTTGTCGGGCTCCTTTTGATCCGATCCTCACCTGGTTCCGATGGCGTCGGCTGTGAAGAACGTGGCTTCGCCGCTGACCTGCCAGTCGGCCGGATCGATGACACGGTCTTCAGTCTCAATGCGGCCATCCGGATGGAACAGCACGTCGCCATATTCCGGGTCATTGACATGCAGAAGGCCGCTTTTTCCGTGGCCGAGCGCGAGCTGAGAAAACTGCGCCTCGAATTCCTCCAGCGACCCGTATTGCCGGCGCCGGCCCAGACGGATGATCCACGCGGCTTGATGGCCCGGCACGCGCAACTCGTTTCCAGTCGTCGGCCCGCGGCCGACGAGCTCGAAGGCGCTGTCGGCCTTCAGCATCGCGAGCCCATCGCCGCCGCGCGCCGAAGCTATATGTTCCTTGACCCTCGCTTCGTCGAACGCGCTCTGTGGGAACCAGGCATGGGTAAAGTCGGGTTGCTCGGCAGCGCAGCTGAACATCACAACCGCCAGGTCGCGGTATTGATGCACGCGCGGCAGAGATCCGGAGCCGCCCCAGTAAGACGGACGGCCATAGCCCGAATGAATTGTCTCGCCCGGATGGTTGATCCATATCTGCGCGTCGGGATTGCCGCCGAGGCGCAGGTGCAGCACCGTTTCCTGATAACCCCATTCGTTCCAGCGATAGGCTGCTGCGCTTCCCATGGCGAAATCGCGGGTCTTGTAGTGGTAGAGCTTGGCGATCCGGTTCTGGCCCTGCGCGAAGCACCATTCCTGCGCGTCGTCGCCGGCCATGCAGGCGATACCGGTCAGTTCTTGCGGGACGTGGAGCCCATGGTCGCGCAGGCAGAGCGCAAGCTGCGGCAGGGCGTGGAAGCGCATGCCGTAGAAACCTTTGCCCCACAGCATGCGTGCAATGCCGGAAAGTTCCAGCGAACGGGCGGCGCGCAGCGTGTGTTCGTAGGAGCGGCCCTGCGCGCCGGTAAGCATGCCCTGCTGAGCCGAGCGGGCGACGATCTCGAGCAGGCGGTTGATCGCAGCCCCGGCGCGCCGGCGCACATCGGCGTCTGGCCCAAGCGCGTACAGGATCGTCAACCCTTTGAGATCGATCGGGAAATAAGGGGCGGAGTTGAATTCCGCCATCTCCCATGCCTCGAAATGATCAAGCCAGGCGCGCACGCGCGCAAGGCCCACGGTCGACTGCTCCGCGCCGGTGCGCCCCGAGCGGACAAAGCGGGCATCGGGCAGGAGGTGGCCGCCGAGATAAGCCGCGGTGTGAAACAGAAGCGCGTGGTTTTCGGAAAAGTACCACTGCACGTCGTTGCCCGGCTCATCCATCCAATAGCGATAATTGAGGATCGCCTCGTCAATGCGGTGACGGAGATCGACCGCGATCCTGTCGCCATAGGCACGACGGCACCAGAGCAGTGGAACCAGGATGAAATCGGCGCAGTCGTGGCAATCCTCGATCGCCGGCAGTGCAGCAGCAATGATGGCGTCGGTTTCGGGGCCGCCACGGCCGGTCGCCAGCCGCGCCAGCGCCCGCACGGTATCGGCCTCTGCGAAGTTGGAGACCTGTTCCAGGGCTTCGCCGATCCTGTCGGCAAGGACGGCCGGAGCGCGGCCCTGACGCGCCGCATGACAGATCTCGACGCCGAAGACCCGCTGGGCAACAAAGCCTGAAGATGAGAGCGATACGGCAAAATGCCGGAAGTCGGCGGGAAGGTCTTCCGTGGCGGCAATCGTGATGCGTCTTGCCCCCGCTTCGATGCGGCGGCGGAAGATCACGGGCGCCTCGATCGACATGAAGTCGCCCTCGATCACAACAGCTACATCCACCGCAACCGGCAGCGCGACATCCGTCACCAGCGCCACTTCGCCGCCGGAATAAAATGGACGCTCGAAATGCATCGCGTCGAGAGCGGCTTCCATGGCCGCCGCGACGTCGCCTTTGACGGTCGTGGGCAAGACCTGTTCGGCAGTTGGGCCCCGGAGATAGTCGAGTTGGAAGAAGTAGCGTGCGTCACGCTCGGCGAGATCGTCGAACCAGATGCTGATCTCGTTGGCGCCGGCGACGAGATCGACCTCGAAATCCTGAGAAGCCTCGAGATTGCGCCCGTAGGGCGCCATCCAGCCGGCCTCTATCCCGTTGACGAACAAAACGGCGCCGCCGCAGGTGCGCAGCCGCAGCCGCGCCTGGCCGTCCGAGCCTGCATCGAGCACGGTACTTGCCCAGGTGGCGACCACGGTCGGGCGGAACCAGAAGCCCGACAGGTCGACACGGGGCGAGCCGAACGGAAGCCAAACACGGTCCGGCTCGAACACGCCCTGCGGCTCGGGCCGTTTCCCGCGGCGTTCGGCGGCAAACTCGGTTCGGCAGGGATATTCGTGCGGGATGAAATTCTTGTGCTTGGTCAGGAAGAAGAAGGGATCCATCTCCCCTTGCATCGGCTGATCCGCAACATCGTAGCGCTGCTCGGACGTCGTGCCGACGAGCCAGTAAACGACGGGGCCGCCGAGCGCGAGCGGCCGGCGCAGCGTAAGATCGTGCGTGATCGGTTCCACGGTGTTCATCGCAGCGTCTCAACGGGCACGGGCGACACGTCGTTATAGGCCTGGTTCTCGCCGGTCATACCCCAGACGAAGGCGTAGGGGCCGGTTCCGCTGCCCATATGGATCGACCAGGCCGGCGAGATGACACATTCGCCATTGGCCACGATCAGATGGCGGGTATTGTCCGGCCGTCCCATCAGATGGATTACCCGATCTTCCGCCGCGAGATCGAAATAGAGATAGGCTTCCATGCGCCGCTCATGCAGGTGAGGGGGCATGGTGTTCCAGACGCTGCCCGCAGCGAGATCCGTGATGCCCATCAGCAACAGACAGGAAGGCGCGACTTCCGGATGAATGTACATGCGCAATGTGCGCTTGTTGGCGCGTCGCTCCTCGCCGAGTTCGAGCGGCTTCGCCTCGGATTTCGTGATCAGCCGATGCTTGATGTCTGCGCCGGCCGGAACCGAGTTCATATAGAACCAGGCGGGGTGCGCGGCGCTGTCGCTTTCGAGCGTCACTTGCTTCGCGCCGCGCCCGACATAGAGCACATCGCGGTTGGCGAGCGCGAAGCGCTGCTGGTCGACGCTCACCGTTCCTGCGCCGCCGAGATTGGCGATGCCCATCTCGCGCGCGGTGAACAGATGAGGCGTGCCGACGTCCGCGCCATCGCCGAAACTCAGCGGCTCTCCGGTTGGGCACGCGCCGCCAACGATCATGCGGTCGACATGGGTGTAAGCGAAGGCGATACGGCCGGGCTCGAACAGCCGCTCCACCAGAAACTCGGCGCGCAGCCGCTCCGTTCCGTAGCCATCGATGTCGCCCGGACCGGCGCCGAAGAGAACGCGCATCGTCATGCCGCTGCCTCGTCAGCTTCGGCATGGATCATCCCCTCGGTGAGGCAGAGGATCGCCAGGGCCTGGCCGTAGCCGGTAGGCTGGATCGGGATGTCGCGGTAGAACTGGAGATCATGGCCCATGCGGGTGCCATAGGAAACGTTTCCGAGCACGCCGTTCTCGTCGATGCTGGCCAGCACCGCGTCGAGTGCGCGCCGGCCCGCTGGACCGCACGCCTTGGGCCCGAAGCCCAGGCGCGCAGCTTTCATGAGACCATAGCCGATGCCGGCGGTGGCCGACATCTCCTCATAGGAGGTCGGGTCATCGAGCAAAGTGTGCCATGCTCCCGATGGCGCCTGCAGGCGCAGCAGCGCTTCGATCTGCGCTTCCAGCACGCCGAGCAGATAGGCTTCGACTGGCTTGCCGACACCACCATTTTCGATCAGGTCGAGGATGCCGACCGTGATCCAGGCGTTGCCGCGGGCCCAGAGAGCGCCGGCAAAATTATGTCGGCCGGCAAATGTCCAGCCATGGAACCACAAGCCGGTTTTCGGGTCGGCGAGATAGCGCGCATGGACGAGGAACTGGCGAACAGCCTCGTCGATGCAAGCTTGCCGGCCGGCCGCGCGGCCGTGGAAAGCGAGGAACAGGCCGGCCATGAACAACGTGTCGTCCCACAATTCGTCGTCGTTGATTTTGTCTGAGACATTGTGCTGGAACCCGCCCTCGGGCGTGCGAGGCATGTCGCGAAGCAGCCTTTCGGCCCATTGGCAGAGAGGCGTTTCCCAGCGCTGGTCGCGTGTCTCGCCCCAGAGCAATGCCAGCGCCATCATCGGAGCGGTGGTGTTGATGTTCATCGGCGGCAGGCCCGCCCTTAAATGGCGCTCGTACCAATCTTCGATTGTCTTCAAGAGTTTCGGGTCGCGATTGTGCCGCCAGAGGCAAACGAGGCCGTAGAGGCCTACACCCTGCGGCCATTCCCAGGAATCGAAGCTGATGTAGTCGCCGGCCGTGCCGTCGAGGTTGGGCTCGTCGAAACGGCCGTCATGGCGCAGGCCGGTCATGCCGCGCACGAGCAGGTCGAGCTTTGAGCGCATATCTCTCATGGACGACGCCACCACTCCTCCCAAGTTTGCGCGATGTCGGGCAAATGGGTGCCACAGGAATTTTTATTGCGCAATCTGAAATTTTTTTGCAGCATGAAGGCCTGGTGAGGAAACAGCCTATGGTCGTCAAGGTCGAAAGCGGGAAGCGCGGCACGCCCAGCCGGCGCGTGCGGCTCGAAGACGTCGCCGCGCGCTGTGGCGTATCCGTCAGCACGGCGTCGCGGGCGCTTGCTGGCGGCAAGGGCGTGCGCGGCGACCTTCGGTCGACGATCATCGAAACCGCCAGGAAGTTGAACTACACGATCCCCACGTCGATCGCCGGCCGCAAGGTGATCCTCGCCGCAAGCAACGCTGCGAGGATCGACTATGGCCGCAACCAGTTCACCTTCTATGTGCTCGACGGACTGAACGAGCGCGCAAAAACTCTCGGTGTCGAGCTGGTGTCGCGCTCGATCGCCGACGCCGGTGAGCAGATCGCGCTGCTCAATGAGGCCAGGCAAGACAAGAGCGTCGTCGGTTGCCTGTTTCTGACGCTTGACGACGAGGCGGTGCTGACGCTGACCGGCGGTTTCGGCAAGCCGATCGTGCTCATAAACGGCGACGACCCGGCCATGCACCATTCGAGCCTGACGCCATGCAACCGCTCGGCGGCGCATCTCGCGACGCAGCACCTGCTCGACCTCGGCCACCGGCGCATCCTGTTCCTGATGCGACGCGGGCGGCGCACGATCGAGCGTCGCTTCGAGGGCTGGCAGGATGCACTGCGAGAGTGCGGCCTGGCGGCCGGCGACCTGGCCGTGGAGGTGGCGGATTGGCTGCCGGACCTTGCGGCGGAAGCGATTGCGCGGCGCATCGAGGCGCGTGGCCTCGATTTCACAGCCGTGCTCGCCGCGGGCGACAGTCTCGCTATCGGCGCGATGATGGCGATCCGGAAGTCGGGTTACGAGGTGCCTGCCGACGTGTCGGTCATGGGCATGGATGACCTTCCGCAGGCAGCTTTCCAAAACCCGCCCCTCACGACGATGCATATCCCGATGCGCGAGATCGGCGCGGCGTCGCTCGACCTCCTGCTCGCCGATCTCGGCGGGGACCTGCCGCCGCGCCGTATCGAATTCGCCTGCCATATCGTGCAACGCCAGTCGACCGGCCCGGTTCGCGCCTGAGACGTATGGTTCACACCGCTGTCCGGGCCAGGCCATCGCTACATCGGTGTGGCCACGTTCGAACCGTCTTCGAAGCGTCCGTAACCTCCGCCGAAGAAAAGCAGAGGTTCGCCGTCTCGCAAGGTCGCGGCGGTTACGCGGGCAACGACGATCAAATGGTCGCCGCCCTCATGCCCGGAGATCCGCACGCATTCGAACCGCGACAGGCAGTCACCCAGCAGCGGCACGCCGGCATCGTTCAGGTCGTGCGGGAGGCCGTCAAAGGCTTGACCGGCGCGAGCGAAGCGCTGGCTCAGCTCGATCTGCTCCGCGCCCAAGACATGAACCGCGAAATGCTCGCAACCAGCGAAGGCGGCAAAGCGCCTCGAATGCCGGCCGATCGACCAGAGCACGATCGGCGGGTCGAGGGACACCGATGCAAAGCTGTTCGCGGTGATGCCGACGGGACCATCAGGCGTCATCGTGGTGACGACGGTGATACCGGTCGCAAACCGGCCGAGCGCGTCGCGGAACTCGCGCTTGCGGTCGGGGCCGGGCACGAAGCTTTTCATCGGTTGCTGCTCGGGGTTGAGGAAGTGGTACATCAGGCGCCCTCCTGGCCAAGGGCTGCGGTGGAAGCTTCAATCTCGTTGACGCGCCTTCGCAGCATCATCATCGCCGCTCCCCGGTTCCGAGCGGAGTCGCCGGGGTGATTTCCGGCACCCGGCCATAGACATGCGGCAGCGAGCAGGTGCTGATGTTCGGCAGCACGCGCTTGCCGAAGGACAGGGCCTCGTCGAGATGCGGATAGCCGGAGAAGATGAAGGCGCGGATGCCCATTTTCCGGTATTCCTCGATCTCGCACATGACTTGATCGGTCGAGCCGACGATCGCGGCGCCGCAACCGGAGCGTGCGCGGCCAACGCCGGTCCACAGATGCCGCTCGACATAGCCTTGTGCGTCGGCGCCGGCGCGGTTCTTTGCCTGGTGCGCGACGCCCAGGGATGTCGCGTCCAGTGCGCGGCCGCGGATAACGCTGCCCTGCTCGTCATCGAGTTTCGAAATCAGTTCCTCGGCATATTCGCGGGCTTCGGCTTCGGTGTCGCGCACAATCACGTGGACGCGCAGGCCATAATCCAGTGTGCGGCCATGGGCGGCTGCACGCTCGTGAACATCACGCATGCGGTGCGCCAACACGTCCTTCGCCTCCGGCCACATCAGATACACGTCACACTGTGCGCCGCAGAGTTCGAGCGCGTCGGGCGAATAGCCGCCGAAATAGAGTAGCGGCCCGCCATTCTGTTGGTAGGGCTTTGCGGGGTCGGCGGTTACTTTCCCGAATTGGTAGACCTCGCCCTGATGGTTGATTTCATCGCGCGTCCAGGCCTGACGCAGGATCTCGATGACCTCGCGCGAACGCTGATAGCGGAAGCGGCTGTCGGCGAGTTCGCCGGGAAAGTCGGAAGAGATGACGTTTACAGTCAATCTGCCCTTCAGCATGTGGTCGAGCGTTGCGAGCGTGCGCGCCAGCATGATCGGTTGCATTTCGCCGCAACGCACCGCCGCGAGAAGGTTGATCGTCGAGGTTATCGGAGCGCAGCCCGCCACGAAGGACAGAGTATCCTGGCCGACCTGATAGGACGAGGGGCACAGGATATTGCGAAAGCCCAGTCCTTCGGCTGTCTTGACGATATCGGAGCAGTGCTCCCAACTCGACCGCAGCGCGCCATCCGGTACGCCGAGATAGCGGAAATCATCGGAGCACAAAGCGGAAAACCACGACACTTCAGCAGCATCGAGATCTGCGGACGTCACCGGAACGACCGTCAATGTCGGCACTCCTCGTTGTCAGAGACTGGATTTCCCTGTTGCATATCATTCGTGTTTGTGTAGATCAATAGTGTATCAATTTTGCGTTGGAGACAATGTGACCACGTCCAGAAACGCCTATGCGCTTCCGATGCATCAGCAGGTCAGCGAAATGCTGATTCGCGAGATCGCGGCCGGGCGGATGATTGAGGGCGAAAAGCTTCCGCCGGAGCGCGACATGGCTGCGGGGCTCGGAATAGCGGTCGGTACTTTGCGCAAGGCGCTCGGCGATCTCGAGCGCAAGGGCTTGCTCAGTCGCATCCAGGGTTCCGGGAACTACGTACGTTCGCAACCTGACGTGGCCAGTGTCTATTCCATGTTCCGGCTGGAACTCCTGGAGGGAGGCGGGCTGCCGACGGCGCGCGTTCTGTCAGTCGATCGGCTGGCGAAACCGATGGACCTGCCGGTGTTCGGGTCGAGCAGCGAGGCTCATAGAATAAGGCGGCTGCGGAGCCTCAGCGGCAAGCCGGCGGCGCTGGAGGAGATCTGGCTCGACGGTGCCCGTGTGGAGACGGTTGCTATCGAAGAACTGTCGGATTCGCTCTATCTCTACTACCGCAAGGTGCTCGGCTTCTGGATCTTGCGTGCAGAGGACCGCGTCGGGGTCGGCCAGGTGCCGGGATGGGCGCTGCCAGAATTCGGCCTCGCGCCGGGCGCTGCCGCCGGCTTCATCGAGCGTACCGGCTGGATGCAGGACGGCGCCAGCGCGGAGTTTTCCAGGACCTGGTTTGATCATGGCGTCGCGCGCTATGTCGCGCGGCTGCGATAGGGAACGGATATGGCGAAGCACATTTCCTACGGCATCATCGGCTGCGGCATAATGGGGCAGGAGCATCTTCGCAATATCGCGCTGCTGCCCGATGTCGGCGTCGCGGCGATCTTCGAGCCCGACGCGACAATGCGCGCACGCATGGCAGGCCTCACCCCGCAAGCGTCGATCGCCGGCTCGGTCGCGGAGGTGGCGGCCGATCCGCGCGTCGACTGCCTGCTCGTCGCCAGTCCGAACTATGTGCATTTCGCACAGCTCAAGGAAATCGCCGCTATCCGTGCGCTGCCTATCCTGGTCGAGAAGCCGCTTTTCACCGATCCGGTCGACGCAGTCGCGGTGAAGGCGTTCGCCGCGACCTATACCGCACCAGTCTGGGTCGCGATGGAATACCGCTATATGCCGCCGGTCGCTCGATTCATCGAGCAGGCGCAGGACGCCACCGGTGGCATCCGGATGCTGACAATCCGCGAACATCGCTACCCGTTCCTGGACAAGGTGGCCCACTGGAACCGCTTCAACCGTCGATCGGGAGGCACGTTCGTCGAAAAATGCTGCCATTTCTTCGATCTCATGCGGCTAATCCTGAAATCGGAACCGGTAAGAATCATGGCGTCGGCCGGACAGGAAGTGAACCATCTCGACGAAAATTATGATGGCGAAACACCCGATATCTGGGATTGCGGCTACGTGCTGGTCGATTTCGCCAGCGGCGCGCGCGCCATGCTGGAACTGTGCATGTATGCAGAGGGCAGCCGCTATCAGGAGGAGATCAGCGCCGTCGGTGCGCGAGGTAAAGTCGAATGCCTGGTGCCGGGTCCCGGCCGCTTCTGGCCAGCCCATCTCGGCGCGGCGCCGACGCCGCAGTTGATCGTCAGCCCACGCTTTCCGCAGGGACCGTACACCGTCGAGATCCCGGTCGACCCGCAATTGTTGACGGCCGGCGATCACAACGGCTCGACTTTCTATCAGCATCAGCGGTTCTGCGCCGCCCTGCGAGGCGAGGGCCCGGTCGAGGTGACGCTGGATGATGGCTGGAAAGCTGTCGCCATGGGTATGGCCGCACAATTGTCGGCAAACCAGGGCACGGCCATTTCCAACCCACTCGATGCCTGCGAGAGCGCAAGATCCACGGCGTGAGCCGCCTAGTGGGATCAGTCAACCCTTGCCTCCGATTGCCGCTATGGTTCTGACCAGCCTGTCCGCGACACAGGTCGATGCTCCAGCCGCCATGAGCATCTGCGGCAGGATCAACCATTCCAGCGTCCAGGCTGCACCGGAGCGCTCTTGCTCATGGATCAGCGCATGATGCATTCCCGACAATTGGACCGCGTTGTAGCGGGCAAGCGTCACCAGCATCTCGGCGTCGACGGGATTGCGCTTGTGCGCCATGGCGGACGACGAACCGCCGCCCGCCCTTTGCAGCTCGTCGCCTGCCTGCGCCATCAGCGCAATGTCCTGCCCGAACTTGCCGAGGCCGCCCGTCACAAGCGACAGCCAGTTGGCCAGCTCAGCGATGCGGTCGCGCTGGCTGTGCCATTGCGGCGCGTCGCCAAGGCTTAGCTGCCGGGCCAGCGTGGCACGGATGGCGGCCCCCTTGTCTGCGAACTTCTCGAGTGTCCCGGCGGCGCCGCCGAACTGGACGACGAGAATCGATCCTCGCACCAATTGAAGCCGCTCGTGGTGGCGCACCAGCGGTTCGCACCAGCTTGTGACGCGATCGGCTACGGAAATCGGAATCGCTGCCTGCATTCGGGTTCGGGCCATCAGCGGGCGATCGCCAAACCGATGGCCGAGATCGGCGAAGGCGACCACCAGAGCCGAAAGCCGTTCTTCCAACAGGTCGATACAGGCGCGAATTCTCAGGATCATGGCCGTGTCGATCACGTCCTGGCTGGTCGCACCGAAATGCACATGCTCCGAATGCGGCTCTCCGACAGCATGCCTGATCTGCCGCACGAGTTCCGGCACCATGACGCCGTCGCGCGCCGTTGCGTCCCTCAGGGCCTGGATCTCCGGCCGGAAGTTGTCGAGGACGCGCCCGATGGCGCTTGCTGCAGCCGCCGGGACGATGCCGAGCGCACCTTCTGCGTCGGCGAGCGCCTTCTCGAATTGCAGCATCGTCGCAAGTTCGACCTCGACGCCGAGCAGCGTCGCCATCTTCTCATCGCCGAGAAGCCCGGACAGGAGGGGATTGTCGAATGCTGCGATCATATGTCGAAGAAGACCGTCTCGTTGATGCCCTGGAGATGAATGTCGAACTTGTAGATGTCGCCATCGCGCGGCGCGACCAGCGTTGACACGCGCTCTTTCTGCTCAATGCGCATCAGGACGGGATCCTCGGCGTTGGCGGTTTCCTCATCGCCGAAATACATACGGGTGTGAAGGCCAATGTTGATTCCACGCGCGACGATCCAGACCGTCAAATGCGGCGCCATCTTGCGGCCGTCAAAAAACGGCACGCGACCGGGTTTGATGGTTTCGAACAGGCATTCGCCCGTCGTCATGTCGGTGGGCAGCCGGCCCCAGCCGGTAAAGTTCGGGTCGGCGGAGCCGCGCAGATCCGAGGGCGAATTGTAGATGCCGGCGGCGTCCGCCTGCCAGATCTCCACAAGTGCGTCGTTCAGCGGCGAGCCGGCGCCGTCGATCACCCGGATATTGACCCTGATGCGTTCGCCCCTGGTCTTGTCGTTGACCATCGCGGTGCCAAGGTCGCGTTCAAAGACGCCCGAGATACCGGCAAAGTTGGGCGTCAGCCCGATATGGACATAGGGTCCCGCGGTCTGCGAGGCGCTTTCCTTCAGCCGGCCAAGAGCCTGGACCATCAGTTGCCCTCGATGCGGTTTTCGAACAGCGTCGAGCGGCGGCCGCGCAGTACAATGTCGAATTTGTATGCCCGCGCATCCATCGGTATCGTTGCCTCCATGTCGAGTGCGGCGGTGAGGCCTTCAATAGCGCGGCGGTCGTTGATGGTCCGCACGATCGGGCACCTCCAGATCATCGGGTCGCCCTCGAAATACATCTGGGTGATCAGGCGCTGCACGAAGCCGTACCCGAAGATCGAGAAATGGATGTGCGCTGGACGCCAGTCGTTGGGTCCGTTGGGCCAGGGATATGGCCCCGGCTGGATCGTGCGGAAACAATAGGAGCCATCCTCGCCGGTGATGGTGCGGCCGCAGCCGCCGAAGTTCGGGTCGAGTGGCGCGAGATAAGTCTCCTTCCTGTGTCGATAGCGTCCGCCGGCGTTGGCCTGCCATACCTCCAGCAACGCACCGGCGACGCCGATGCCGCGCTCGTCGAGCAGGCGGCCATAGACGAGGATGCGTGGCCCGATCGCGCTTTCGCCCCGCCCGGCAAAATTGTGTACGAGGTCATTGTCCAGTTCACCGAGAATACTTTGGCCGAAGACCGGCCCGGTAAGCTCCGACAGCGTGTTGTCGAGGGAAAGAAGCGGCCGTTGCGGCGAGCGCAGCACGGACGTCTTGTAGGCTGGCGTGAAGGCCGGCGGATGCCAGTTGCGGTCGCGCGGAAAGAAGGCGCCGATTTCCGGCGTGCGGTTGGCGGGAAAGCGCGACTTGGTCATGATTAGCCGGCTTGAGCGTCGATTTCGTCGAACGTCTTCCTGGCGATCTTCATCGCATGATTTGCCGCCGGTACCCCGGCATAGATTGCCACATGCAGCAGCGCCTCGCGTATGTCGTCGCGCGTCGCCCCGGTATTGACGCTGGCGCGGATATGTATCGCAACCTCTTCGTCCTGCTTCAGCGCGGCGAGCAGCGCGATGGTGATCATGGAACGCTCGCGCCTGGTGATGTTCGGCCGCGACCAGACGTGGCTCCATGCAGCCTCCGTGATCAGTTCCTGGAAAGGAATGTCGAATTCGGTCTTGGCCGCCTCTGCCCGGTCGACATGGGCGTCACCCAGCACCGAACGGCGCATCGCCATCCCTTCGACGTATCGGTCGCCGTGTCGTGGCTTGCTCATTTGCGCTCTCTTGGCATGTCGTTCAGGAAGCCACGGATCAGCCCGGCCAGCCTTTCCGGCTGCTCGACGCATGGGATGTGGCCCGCACCGGAGATGACCTCGAATCGTGCGGCGGGGATTGAGCGGGCCAGCGATTCCACCAGTTCAGGCGGCGTCGATCCGTCCTGATCGCCGACAATGCAGAGTGTCGGCACTTTGATCGCGGCGGTCGTCGCGGTGAAATCGGCGTCGCGGATAGCCGCGCAGGCAGCAGCGTAGCCGGCCGGATCCTGGCGCGTCAGCATCGTTTTATAACCCGCCAGTTCCTCGCCGCGATTCTTATGGAAATCCGGCGTGAACCATTTTCGCATCACGTCGTCGGCAAAGCTGGCGATGCCCTCCGACAGGGTCGCGTTGATGCGCTCGTTCCACATCTCGGCCGTACCGATTTTCGCTGCCGTATCGCAAAGGATCAATCCCTCGATCAAATCCGGCCGCGTCTTGTAAAGGCATTGCGCAATGACGCCGCCGATCGAAAGCCCGCAGATCACCGCGCGCTTTACGCCAAGATGGTCGAGCAGCCCTGCAAGGTCCGTCGCATGGGTCTCGATTGTTTGCGGCGCGCCACCCAGTTCGCTCAGGCCGTGTCCGCGCTTGTCGAACGCAACGGATGTACAGTCGTCGGCCAGCCTTCGCTCGACCTCGTTCCAGATGCGCATATCCGTGCCGAGCGAGTTGGCGAAGACGACCGTCGGCCTGCCAGTTTTGGGACGATGCCGGTAGTGGATCGTCGCGCCATTGATGCGAGCAAAGTTCATACTTGTCATAGCTTTGGCATTCCTTTGGGCCGCATCAGCCGTTTTTGCGCGGCGATGCGGAATGGTGCGTTCGGCGCACCATAGCCTGCATACGCGCCGCGCCGTTCAACGAACTCGATAATGAATCCCTCTCCGAATGTCGGCGCATAGAGCTGAAAAAATTCGCCGTTGTCGTCGCGGTCATAAAGGATGTTGGCCGAGCGTAACCGATCGGCGACTTCCGGATCCAGACCGAAGCGCGCTTCTACGTCGTCGTAGTAGTTCATCGATATCTGAAGCGGTTCGAAGCCGTTGGCCTGCAGCTTCGCCGCCGTCGCAAAGATGTCATCCGTCGCGAGTGCCAGATGCTGGACGCCGGAACCAAAGGTTTCGGCGATGAAATGGCCGGCCAGGGTGCGGTGACTCTCGGCGCCGTTCAGCGTGAGGCGGAAGCGCTTGTCCAGACCTTCGATGACCTGGCTGCGCACGAGGCCGGCCGGATCGACGATGTCGACCATCGGGGTCTTGGTCGTCCTGAAGATCGAGACATAGAACAGCAGCCAGCTCGGCATCTCCTCCTGTGCCATGGTCTGCCCGACATGATCGATACGGGTGAGGCCGACGCCATTGCCGGACCTTGCCGACGTGACCGGCGTGAACTCTATGTCCCAGACCTTCGCCAGGTCGGTCTTGGCATCGAGGAAGTAGATCAGTCCGCCGCCGACGCCGCGGATCGCCGGGATCGACAACTCGCCGGGCCCGACCCGCTGGTGAAAGATCTCCGCGCCCAGTGCCTCGGCGCGCGCCACCGTGGCGGCGGCGTCCTCGACCTTCAGGCCCATCGCGTATGCCGACGTGCCATGGACAACAAAGGAAGAATGGGCAAAGCCCTGCCGCTCGGTGTTGATGACGATATTGATCTCGCCCTGGCGGTAGAGCGTGACCTCCTTAGAGACGTGCCGACCGGCCTCGACAAAGCCGAGCATGCGCAACAGCGATCCAAGCTGTCCGGCGTCCTGGCGATCGGCCGCGAACTCGATGAACTCGACCCCTCCGACCCCGATGCGGTCGGGCATTGGCGGGATGGCCATGTCAAGTGCCGGTTCTTCACGCCGCACCTGGTCCATCAACCATACGAGCGAACGCCGTCCGTCGACGGAGATCGCCTTTGCCGACCCGCCACGGAACTGGTCGTTGAAAATCTCGAGCGACAGATAGCCGTCATAACCGGTTGCCGCGACCGCCTGCATGAACTGTCGCGCCGGCAGATCGCCTTCGCCTGGCATGTTGCGGAAGTGCCGGCTCCAATAGAGCAAGTCCATGTCGATCAGCGGCGCGTCGGCGAGTTGGACAATGAAGATCTTGTCCGCGGGTATCGAACGGATCGAGCCGAGCTCAATCCTGCGGGCCAGCGTGTGGAAGGAATCGAGAACCAGCCCGACGTTCGGATGGTCGGTCCTGCGCACGATTTCCCAGGCATCGCGATGATCGTTGACGTGACGCCCCCAGGCCAATGCCTCGTAGCCGACGCGCAGACCGCGCCTGGCGGCGCGCTCGCCAAGCTCGCGAAAGTCCATGGCCGCCCGGTCGATCCCGCCAAGCGAGACCGGCGACACCGACGAGCATACCAGCATCAGATCGGTGCCGAGTTCCTGCATGACGTCGAACTTGCGCTCGGCACGATCGAAGGCGCGGTTGCGCTGCGGCTCCGGCAACCCCTCAAAATCCCTGAACGGCTGGAAGAGCGTTATGGTCAGACCTGTGTCACCAGCCATTCGGCCGACGTCGCGCGGCGAGCCGTCAAAGGCGAGGAAATCGTTCTCGAAGATTTCGACACCGTCGAAGCCCGCGGCGGAAATTGCCGCGAATTTCTCCGCCAGGTCACCGGCGATCGACACCGTCGCGATCGACGTCTTCAAACGCGCCTCCTCCCTGGTTTGTCGTGAACGAACCAGTTCGTACATAACTAAGGCAACGCTGGCAGCACCGCAAGTTTCGGCCGCTCAGCGTTCTGCGGGAGCTTCGTCCTTCGCGACAAAACGCAACAGCATCTCCACGCTGTTGCGTTTGAGCCGCTCGAGTTGTGCCGGCGCGCCGAAGTCGCGTCCGAAGATCATCGAAAAGGTGGTGCGATTGGAAACGTTGAAGAAGCACAGCGCGCTTACTTGCCAATGGAGTTCGATCGCGTCGAGTCCCGGCCGGAAGACCCCCTCTTCGACACCGCGTGAATAGATGCGAGAGATGTGGTCGATCGCCGTCACGTTCAGTTCGCGGATCGCATCCGATTGTTGGAGGTATTGGCCGTGATGGATGTTCTCGATCATCACCATGCGGATGAATTCCTCGTGTCGGTGATGGTGGTCGAACGTGAACTCCACCAGGCGCGTCAGTGCCGCCACGGGGGGCAGACCTTCGATATCAAGTTGAGCCTCGCCCTCGCGCACCTGACGATACGCGTTCTCGAGCGCGCGCAGGTAGAGGCCTTCTTTATCGCCAAAATAGTAGTAGATCATGCGCTTGCTGAAGCGTGTGCGCGCCGCAATCTCGTCTATGCGCGCGCCCGACAAACCGTTCAGGGCAAACTCCTTGGAGGCGATCTCCAGGATGTTGCGGCGCGTGCCCTCAGGGTCCTGGATACGCGTCGTGCTCGCGTCCGGCTTCGGCTTTCGTTCTTTCTTGATAACGGCCATGCAGTTTGAGTTCCCGCCCCGGCGCAGCCGGCATTTGACTAAACTAACCAGTTAGTACATCATTCGCAAATCGCGACCGGCTCATTTACCGGCGCGTTTGGCGTGAACACAAGGGCGATCCAGGAATTGCCGCATTTGGGCTGGGAGGCGGCCCGTACAGGGAGGAATTTCGGGAGATGGGCGACGACAGCCTTGTCGACCTCCTTTGCCGTCTTGCCGACGAGCACAAGGGCGCCGCCAGCGGCGACAGCGAAAAGGTCGTGATTGGCCTCGTCGGACGCGGTATTCAGTCCTCGCGCACTCCCGGCATGCACGAGCGTGAAGCCCAGCGCCTTGGCATCGGCTATTCGTACCTTTTGCTCGATTTCGACCGGCTCGGATTTCCGGACGCGGCGATCGGCGACTTGATCGCGGCGGCGGAAATTGCAGGCTTTCACGGCCTCAACGTCACGCATCCGTTTAAACAGGCTGTCATTCCCGTCCTCGATGCGCTGTCGCCGGAAGCGCGCGCGATAGGCGCGGTGAATACGGTCGTCTTTGCTGGCGGACGCAAGGAAGGCCACAACACCGACAGCTGGGGTTTCGCGGAGAGTTTTCGCGAGGCGATGACAGGCGCATCGATGGGCTGTGTCGCAATGTTCGGCGCCGGCGGAGCGGGCGCCGCAGTCGCAAACGCACTGATGGAAATGGGCGTTGGCCGGCTGTTCGTCCTCGACAGCCAACCCGGTCGCGCCTCGGATCTTGCGTCGCGGATGGGCGCCTTGTTCGGCGGTCGCGTCGAGACGTGGCCGGACCCGGCTGCAGCCGTGCGCATGGCAAACGGCATCGTCAACACGACGCCGGTGGGCATGGCGAAGTACCCCGGAACACCGTTCGACACGGCTCTTCTGACAGCCGAAAAATGGGTCGCCGACATAATCTACTTTCCGACCGAAACAGAGTTGTTGGTGGCGGCCCGAACGATCGGCTGCAGAACGCTGCCGGGCACCGGCATGGCGATCTATCAGGCCGTCCGCGCGTTCGAACTCTTCACCGGGCGCAAGGCCGACCACCGCGCCATGGCAGATCATTTCGAGGCCGCCGCATGAAGGCAATGACGCCTATAACCATATGAAGACCATAGGGAGGAAATCGACATGAAAGCTGAAATGAACCGACGCCTGTTTATGGCCGCCGCCGGCGCACTCGCTGCCGCGACCGCCGTTCCCGCCTTCGCGCAGGACAAGCCGAAGCTGCGTTTCTCGGCCGTGTTCTCGGAACAGGACATCCGGGCCGAGATGATGAAAATGTTCGCCGACGCCATCAAGGACGACTTTGCCTTCGAGGGTTATTACGGCGGCAACCTGTTCAAGCAGGGCACCGAACTTGTCGCCATCCAGCGCGGCAACCTCGAGATGGGCAACGTCGCCCCGCAGGACATCTCCAAGCAGATTCCGGCGTGGTCCATCGTCACCGCCGGCTACCTGTTCCGTGACGCCGCGCACGTGAATGCGTTCTTTGCCAGCGATGCCGGTGCGGAGCTGAAGAGGATGACCGAGGACCAGCTCGGCGTGAGGGTGCTCGGCCCTACCTATTTCGGCCTGCGCCAGGTCGGCCTGAAGCCGGACAAGGAAATCAAGACTCCCGCCGACATGGCAGGCATCAAGCTGCGTATGCCGGGTGGCGACGCCTGGCAATTCCTCGGCCAGGCGCTCGGTGCGAACCCTGCGCCAATGGCCTATGCCGAGGTCTATACCGGCCTGCAGACAGGCGCAATCGACGGGCAGGACAATCCGTTGCCCAACGTCGAGAACATGAAATTCTACGAGGTCATGTCGCAGATCGTGCTTACCTCGCACCTTGTCGGCTTCGACCTTCTCAGCATCTCGAAAAAAGTGTGGGACGAGATGGGGGCCGAGAAGCAGGCAAAGGTCCAGGCCGCGGCGGACAAGGCGATCGACTTCTCGACAGAGAAACACCTGACGCGCGAGAAGGAACTCGTTGAAACATTCAAGGGCAAGGGCCTGAAGATCTACGAACCCGATGTCGCAGCATTCCGCAAGCATGTGCAGGAGCAATATCTTGCCTCCGACCTGGCCAAGGAATGGCCTGCCGGGATGGTCGACAAGATCAACGCGCTTTGACGCGACGAACGCGCCGGCCGGTCCGCTTGCGACCGGCTGGCCGGTTTGGCCAGACGCCCGTCAGGGAGGCATCATGAACCCGGGATTGAGAAAGGTGGGCGGCTGGCTCTACCGGCGCGCCGAGAACGCCATCGCCATCGCAATCGGCGCCATGTTCGCCGCGTTTCTGCTGCAGGTTGCTTTTCGCTACCTTCTCAACTGGCCGACCGGCTGGAGCAACGAGCTCACCGTCGTACTCTGGATCTGGGTTGTGCTGTTCGGCGCAGCGTTCGTCGTTCGTGAAGAAGAGGAAATCCGTTTTGATCTCCTCTACGCCACAGTCGGTCCGGACATCAGGCGGGTAATGACGCTTGCCTTCGCAATCGCTCTCGTCGCGCTCTATGGCTGGTCCTTTCCGGCCGTCTTCAGCTACGTGACCTTCATGAAGGTCGAGAGCACCGCCTACCTCAAGATACGCTTCGACTGGCTGTTCTCGATCTATCTCGTCTTCGTGGTCGCCGTGATCGCCCGTTACCTGTGGCTGGCGTGGCGTGCTCTGCGCGGCGAAGCACCGGCGGAATTTGACCCCACGAAAGCGAGTTCGGGCGTATGAATCTCGCGAGTCCCTTTTCGCTGTCAGTCGTTGCGATCACAGCGCTGGCCCTGCTTGGCCTGCCGATCGGTCACTCGATGATCGCCGGGTCGATTCTCTATCTCTGGCTTGCAGGGCTCGACATGGGCACGTCGGCCGAGCAGCTCCTCAACGGGCTCTACACAAGCTATATTCTGCTTGCCGTACCGATGTTCATTCTCGCCGCGGAGTTGATGAACGCCGGGACAATGACCGACCGGCTGCTGCAATTCTGCAATGCCGTTGTCGGCCGTTTCCGCGGCGGCCTGGCGCAGGTCAACGTGCTGCAGTCGATCATCTTCGCCGGCATGTCCGGCTCGGCCATCGCCGACGCCGCGGGCACCGGCAAGATGATGCAGCAACTCATGACCAAGGATGGCAAGTACCCGGCGAGCTATGCCGCTGCGCTGACAGCCGTCACCTCCGTCATCGGCCCGATCATTCCTCCGTCGATTCCGCTGGTCATCTATGCGCTGATCTCGGATGCATCCATCGGCTACCTCTTCATTGCGGGTATCGTGCCGGGCCTTCTTCTCGCCCTGTCGCAGATGATCATCGTCGCCATCGACGCGCGCCGGAAGAACTTTCCGGTCGAGAAGCCGGTGCCGCTCAGGGAATTTCCGGGGATCACCTTGCGCGCATTTCCGGCGCTGATGCTGCCGGTCGTTCTGCTGGTCGGCATAAGGGGCGGCGTGATGACCCCGACCGAGGCCGCGGCGGTCGCCGCCGGCTACGCGCTGCTCATCTCGGTCGCGATCTATCGCAGCGTGACGCCGGGCCAACTCTACCATGCGCTTCTCAACAGCGCCCGCACCACGGCCTCGATCGGCATGCTCATCGCCGGCGCCCTGGTGTTCAACTACGTTGTCACGGTTGAGAACATTCCGCAGTCCCTGTCGGTGATCCTGAAGTCCTGGGATCTTTCGCCGATGGGTTTCCTGATCCTGGTCAACATCCTGCTGCTGATCCTAGGCTGCGTGCTGGAGGGCACGACTATCCTGCTGGTAATCGTACCGGTGCTGATTCCGACTGCGCAGGCGCTCGGTGTCGACATGGTGCATTTCGGCGTAATGGTCGTCGTCAACATCATGCTCGGGCTCGTCACCCCGCCCTACGGGTTGCTGCTGTTCATCATGACCCGCATCGCAGAGGTGCCGCTGCGCGACCTGGTGCACGATGTAATGCCGTTTCTCTACGCCATGATTGCCGCCCTGATGCTGATCACCTTCTTCCCATCGCTGGTGCTGTGGCTGCCGCGCCTGCTGGGCTATCAAGGATAGGACCATGACCAAGCCAATCTTCGTTCTCAACGGCCCCAATCTCAACCGGCTCGGCATGCGCGAGCCGGAGATCTATGGGCGGACGACACTCGCAGAAATCGAGCGGATGTGCCGTGACGCCGCCGGCGACCATCCGGTCCGTTTTCACCAGTCGAACATTGAGGGCGAAATCGTCAACTGGGTGCATGAGGCGATCGACGACGGCGCGGGCATTCTGATCAATCCCGCGGGTTTGAGTTTTGTTTCGATCCCGGTGCTCGATGCGCTCAAAATGTTTCCGGGCCCGATCGTCGAACTGCATATCTCGAACATCCATCGCCGCGAGGAGATCTATCATCGGTCGCTGGTATCGAAGGTCGCCACCGGCGTGGTCGCGGGGCTCGGCGCCGCGGGCTATCCGCTCGCGATCCGCTGGCTCATGGACCAGATAGACGGATAGTTTATCGCCATGCCTGAACCCTGTATCATCGCTGTTGCGATCACCGGCTCGCTGCCGCGCAAGGAAGACAATCCTGCGGTGCCGATCAGCGTGGCCGAACAGATCGAGTCGACCCAGGAAGCCTTTGAAGCAGGTGCGTCGCTGGTGCACATCCACGTGCGCAATGACGATCAGAGTTCATCGTCTGAACCAACGCGCTTCGCTGCCGTTCAGGCGGGGGTGCGTAGGCACTGCCCCGGCATGATCGTCCAGTTTTCGACCGGCGGGCGCGGTCGTGATCCTGCCGCGCGTGGCTCGGCGCTATATCTGAAGCCGGACATGGCCTCGCTCTCGACCGGTTCGGTCAACTTCCCATCCATCGTCTACGAGAACCATCCCGCCCTGATCGGTGATCTCGCAACCGCGATGAAGGCAAATGGCGTGCTGCCGGAGATCGAGATCTTCGACCTCTCGCACCTTCACGCTGCCAGGCGGCTGGCCGACGCGGGACTTTTGGGTGAGCGACCGCACATCCAGTTTGTCATGGGCGTGCAAAACGCACTGCCTGCGGAGGAGAGATTGCTCGATGTGCTCCTCAGGGAAGCGAAACTCCTGTTTCCACAGTCCACCTGGACAGCGGCCGGAATAGGACGCAACCAGACGATCGTAATGGAATGGGCGTTGGCGCGCGCAGCAGACGCAGTTCGCACCGGACTTGAGGATAATATCAGGATCACCAGGGAACGCCTGGCGCGCAGCAACGCCGAGCTTGTCGAACGCGCGGCGGCCTCAGTCGAGAAGTTTGGCCGGCGTGTGGCCACCGTCAACGAGGCGCGCCAAACGCTTGGTCTGGCGTCAGGATCGTAATTCCTGGGCCGCAACTTCGCGCCCCGCTGTCAGACCTGTTGCGCCTTGGCAACGTCCTCATCGATCCTTCAAGCGTTGCGGCTTCGGCGGCAGGTGAGGGCGGAGCCACATCATGGATGGAAAAACCGCCCCGGAATCTGGTCCGGCTGGAAGGGGACTGGGAGGCTGGATCGGATCGACTTCTTTCTCGATGGAGTCGGTTTCGACACACGGCTTGCAACTTTCACCCGCAATAGCCTGACGAGTGGGCCTCACGGCTCGCCCAGCACATCGGCGGCCCAGGCCCGCTCAAACCTGGCTTCGGCCTCGCGCTGGACGTTTCGAACGCTGGCGATATCAGCGGCTTCGTATTCGCAGATCATGCGCAGCCGGTCGGATGACCAGTAGCTACGGATCCAGCGGACATCGTAGAGGTCGAGGCACGGCGCCATCCGCGCCTCCACCGCGTCGAGTTCTTGCTGGGTGAACGGGGCTTCAAAAGACCGCTCGACGATTATGCGAGGCATGGTGCTCTCCTGTTCGATGGCTCGTTCAAGTCTGAAGGCCCGGCGTGGGTGCGGCCGTTGGAACGCGGCGCGCCGGTTCGGGAGGATGGCGCAAAACTGCTCGCGCCCTCGCGCTGAAATCCTCAAGCGCGATCGACGCCCGGCAATCGTCGTCGATTTCCGGTGCCGAAGAACTGTTCGCGGCCGCGCTGAGCAGGGCCTTGGCAATGGCGATCTCGCAGCGCCGGCGGATTTTTGCGGCGACTGTCAGCGCCTCGCTGGCGTGGAGCCGGACTTGCTCCATTCGGCCGGCACGACAATAAAAACTTGCGGCGCTGTTGAGAGCGTAAGCCAGGTAGGACTTGTCGTCGGCGGCACGAAGCCGCGCCAAGGCGCTCTCCAGCGCCTCGTCGGCTGCATCATCCGCCGTCATGAGGGCAGCAAGCGCCTGCAGGGCATCGACGAAAGGCGTCTCCTCGCCAATCCGTGCGGCAACCGACCGCAGCTCCTCGCAGCGGGCGTGCATGTCGGCATATCGTGCCATTTCGAAATGAAGCGTCGCCAGCCAAGTCAGGCATTTGTACTCGCGCCAGCGGTCTTCGCTTCGGCGCGCCAGGGCAAGAGAGCGAGCAAGATACACGGCGGCTTGAGCCTGCCGACCGTCCCATCGCTCCAGCAGCCCGCTAGCCCAATGCAGTTCGCACAACTCTGTACCAAGCGACTGCGCGATATCGCCGGCCTCCGCGATCAATTCGCGCGCGCGAGCGATTTCTGTCTCCAGCTCAAGCAGGCAGCGAGCCGTGTTGGCGAGCTGATGCGCCTGAATCTTGCGGTCAGCGTTGCGCCCTATCTCGGCCGCACGAAGCGTGCTGGCCTCGGCCTGCTCTATTTGTCCGGCCTGCTGATGGAGAATGGAAAGCAGATAGTGCCCTGTCGCCGCGGCAGCCTGCAGCCCTTGTTCCTCCGCTGCGGTGGTCGCGTCGGCGATCGCGTCTTCGATGGGAGGAAGTGATCGCAATCCGGGACCAGTCGCGGCAAGAACGCGGATCTTGAGCAGCGCAATCCGGGAAACCAGCTTCTCCGGCGCTTCCGGCAGCCGCGCGACATGCCGTAGCCCTCGCTCGGCCAAGCCGGCGGCCTCGGCATTGGCGAAGAGCCGAAGGGCCCGCTCGCCGGCGACGATGCAAGCTCGTGCGGCCATCTCGTCATCCTCGGCGAGCACGGCGTGATGAACGAAATCGGCTGCGGCGTCACCGCCGCGCTCCGCCGCCGGTCGAAGCGCGCGCGCGATATGTCGATGCAACAGCTTGCGCCTGGGATGGGACAAGCTGCGGTAGGTGACTTGCCGGACGAGGTCGTGGGTGAAGTCATAGGCGTCGCCGCCTGCCGGCCGCACCAGCCCGCGCCGCTCAAGCTCCCCCAGTGCCATCAGCAGCCCGGCAGCATCAAACGGCGCCAAGGGCGCGAGATCCTCCGGTGTGAAGGTGCGGCCATGCGCTGCAGCCCAGACCAGCGTTTCGCGCACCTGGTCGGTCAGCCCAGCCAGTTGTCCTTCTATCAGGGCCTTCACGGTACGGCCGGGGCCGGGATCCCCGCGCAGGTGAGCGCGGGCAAGTTCGAGCGCAAACAGCGGATTGCCATCGCTCGCGGCGATGATTTGAGCTGCGTCCAGAGCCGGGTCGAGCCGCCGGACCAGCTCTGCCGTGTGCTCGGCGCTCAACGTATCGAGCTCGATCTCCGTCAGTCGGCCATCGCGGACGAGCGAGCGCAGCACCCGTGATACCGCGATATTGTCTTCGATTTCTCCAGAACGCGCTGCGCAGGCGATGACAAGACCGGGGCTGCCTCCGTCCGGCGAGCAACATAGTGAAGCAGCGACGCGGACGCGTCGTCGATCCACTGGACGTCGTCGAGGGCAATACCCACCGGCGCGTCGGCGGCGAGCCCGTGAAACACGTCGACAATGGCGTCGAACAGCTGAGTGCGATCCCCGATCCCGCCTTCGCCGCCTCCAAGCTCGGGGAGCAGCGGGCCGAGAAGCGAAGGCAATCCATTGCGCGGTCGCTGCCGCTGGACCGAGCGCAGAAGATCGATCCAGATGCCATAGGATCGTGCCGTCTCGGCTTCGAATGCGCGCGCCGTGAAGGCGCGCCCGCCGGCAGCGGCCATCCGTTCGCTGAAATAGCCGAGCATGTGGCTCTTGCCGATGCCGGGCTCCCCAGTCACGAGGATGACATCCGGGCCGCCGTCGGCTGCCATCCCGACGAGGCGATCGATGCTTGTGCGCTCGGCGTCGCGCCCAACCATGGGCCCGGAAGCCGCTGGCCGCGGAGCGTCGTCCGGGGTTCCCCTGGCTGCACCGGAAGGTGCGGCTCGGGCACCTGCGATTGGGCTCGGTCGCAGCACCTGCCTCGCCGCCTTCAGTTCCTCGCCTGGCGGCGCGCCAAGCTCGGCTTCGAATGTGCGATGCGCCCGCTCGTAATGAACGAGCGCGTCGTTGGTCCGGCCCATCTTCCCAAGCAGCCGGACCACCGCAGCATGACCGGCTTCGGATAGCGGGTCGGCCGCAACAAATGCGTAGGCATAGGGCAGGGCATCCGTCGGGACGTCTTCCAGTCGCGCGATAAGCGCGGCGAGAACCCTGAACCGGAGCTGGCTCATCGCCTCCCGCTCCGCTATGCACCATTCCTGGTAACGGTAGCAGAGCGGCAGATCGAGCCCGTCGAGGAACTCGCCTCCAAACAGCGCCACAGTCTCGGTCAGCACCTTGGTGGTCGCGGCGGAGACGCTGCTTGCGGCAAGCGAACGCACGACCGCATGGTCGACCAGCGCATCGCCAAGTTCGATGCCGACCCGCTCACGATCCGCCACGAGCCGAGCTCTGCTGCCGTCGCCGAGCAGCGCGCGGATCTTGCTGAGGCTCCAGCGCAACTCGGCGCGCGGATCGTCCGGTCCGTCCCAGAACAGATTGCAGAGCCGTTCACGCCGGTGCACCTGACCGGTGGCAATGAGATAGCCAAGAAGCGCGCGCGTTTTGCGGGAGGCGGGCAAAGCGAGGGCCTTCCCGTCGACGCCGACAAGCTGGAGCTCGCCGAGCAGACGTACCCGGAGCGGGATAGGACGTTGCATTCCTGGCCTGCCTGCGCTGCCTCGAGATAATTCGACGCCGGTTTCCACGGGCGCTTCCACGATTGTCGGCAAGTTTAGCCGTGAACACGGTCTTGCGAAACAGCCTTGAGGAGCCAGCCGATGACAACCGCGGCAAAACCATTCAATGGGGCCCAATCTGGGAAGGCATCCCGCGATCGACGGCAGTCCCTGCGAGATGATTGTCGCCGCGAAGCCACCATCAACAAAGCGATCGAAGCCGCTGATGTGGCGCCACACTGGTCGTCTTTCCCCAAGCAATGGATACCGGGATATCCGACTGGGGTGTGAAGGCTGGGGGGACTGAACATGAGATCATTCGCACCCGCCATCGCATTGGCGATTGCAGAAGCTGCTGCCTTCGCTGAAAGCCGGCGGCTATGTCTTCGTGTTACGGCACACCGACACCGACAGGACTGCTCACAAGAAACCATTGCAGCTGAGGGGAACGTGAATTGGGAGTAGAGGAAACCGCCATGCAAGCAAAAATTGCCGTCGTTCAGAAGCCGCCGGTTTTTCTCGATCGCGAGGCGACCATCGCCAGAGCCGTCGAGGCGATCGACGAAGCCGCCGATGCCGGCGCCACCCTGGTGATCTTCCCTGAAGCCTGGATACCCGGATATCCGAGGTGGGTCTGGCGGCTGAAGCCCGGCACGGACATGGCGTTGTCAAGCGAGCTTCACGCCAGGCTGCGCAGCAACGCCGTCGACATCGAGCGAGATGACCTTGAGCCTCTGCAGCAGGCCGCCAGCCAGCGTGCGGTGACGATTGTCGTCGGTGTGAACGAGATCGATAGCCGATTCTCGGGCACAACGCTGTTTAATACCGTGGTCGTGATTGGACCGGACGGCACGCTCCAAAACCGACATCGCAAGTTGATGCCGACCAACCCCGAGCGGATGGTCTGGGGGACGGGCGACGCGAGCGGCCTGAGAGTTGTCGACACGCCGGTCGCCTGGGGTGCCTGATCTGCTGGGAAAGCTATATGCCGCTGGCGCGCTACGCTCTCTACGCCCAGAACATCGAGATTCTCGTCAATCCGACGTGGGACAATGGTGAACTCTGCCTCGCCACATTGCGTCACATCGCCCGTGAGGGTGGATGCTGGGTCATCGGCACCGCGACGGCAATGCAGGGCAGCGATCTGCCGGCCGACTTTCCCGATCGCGACCGACTGTTCAAGGCCGAAGAGTGGATCAACGACGGCGACGCCGTCGTCGTGAAGCCGGGCGGCGCAATCGCGGCCGGACCGCTGAACCGCGACAAGGGAATCCTGTTCGCCGAAATTGATCGGGAGGCGGTCGGCCGCGCCCGGCGGTCGCTCGACGTCGCCGGGCACTATTCCCGGTCGGATATTTTCTCGCTGTCGATCAGCCGGAAACCGCTTACACCCGTTGTGTTCACCGACTGAGCCGAGAGGGGCTGACGATCGCACCGGCGGTGGGCGGAAGCCGGGAGCCGGAATGTCGTGGAGAGCGTCCCATGACGCCGTCCAGTTAGCCGGGCGGCATGACGCTTCGCTCGTCTGCCCTGCCTGGCTCAACGCGGTCGCCGCAGCATCGGGACTTGCGTCGGCGATGACCCGACCTGGATCGCGCCGAGCGGTTCGAAGCCGTGGCGCTGGTAGAACGGAATGTTGCGCGGGTTCGAGGATTCCAGATAGGCGGGCGCGTGATCGCGATCGCACTGCGCGAGCGCGTACGCCATCAAGGCGTCGCCGTGACCTTCGCCCTGATGCGCCGGGTCGACGCCGATCGCGGGCAAGTACCAATGCGGTTCGGTCGGGTGGTACTTGGCCATCTGCTCGAATATAGCGGCGACTTCAGGGGCAAGAGAGGGCGCAACCGTGCTCTCGACAAGCGCACCAAGCCCTTCCTCGTCGGGATGCACACCGGGCGACAGCCACAGCGCCGTCCCGACATAGCCATCGGTGCAAAAGCCGCTTCCGTTTGAGAATGCCCTGGCCCCGAACGCGCGGACCAGTCGCGGCATGGCCGCGAGGTACTGGTGTGCATGCGGCCAGGTCCATCGCGCCATGGGATCCGCTGCAAACGCCAGCACGATTGTTCCGATCGCCGGATCTTCATCGGCCGCGGCCATGACTCTCACTGTCGGCGATTTCATGCTGCCTCCAAGCGACGCAAATGGTTCGACGAGGCGCCCGCGCGCCCAACGGGCGCCGCAACAAGCGGGCAGGAGTCCATGATCAGACAGTCCATCGGAAACCTGCCCCACATCTGGCTACCATGTTTCGCCTCCGGCGTTAAGTTTATCTCCTGGGGCAACAAGTTGTTTCGAGAAACGGAAAGGAAACCCGAGGAAGGAGACAGCAGCGATGACCAAACACAAGACCGGAACACGCGAGGAATGGCTCGGAGCGCGGCTCGCACTGCTCGAGGCGGAGAAACGGCTCATGCGGCAGAGCGACGAGCTGGCGCGACAGCGATAGGAGCTGCCGTGGGTTCGGATCGACAAGGAGTATCTGCTGGAGACCGAGGAGGGCAGCGCCTCGCTCGCCGACCTTTTCCAGGGGCGCTCGCAACTCTTGGTCTATTATTTCATGTTCGGCTACGGATACCGGCTCACCGATGAGCGCCAAGGATGCACCGGATGCTCGTTGATCGCCGATCACTTCGACTGCGTCATCCCCCATTTGAACGGCCGCGACATTACCCTCGTTTGCGAATCGATCGCCCCGTTGCAGGAGATCCAGGACTACAAGCAGCAAATGGGTTGGCGCTTCCCGTGGGTTTCGTCGCTCAGGAGCGATTTCAAATACGACTTCGGCGCCGCCTTCACCGAAGAGCAGCAGAGAGACGGCGCCAACTACAACTACCAGCATGTCGACAGGGCCGAGCCGCAGAAGGAGGGAATGAGCGTCTTTGCGCTCCAGGACGGTGCCGTCTACCACACCTACTCCACCTACGCCCGTGGCACCGAGGCGTTTATGGGGGTCTACCGTTTCCTCGACCTGGCTCCGTGGGGAAGGAACGAGAACGGGCTCGAGTTCCCCCAGGCGTGGTGGCGCCGTCATGACGAGTACGGCAATGGCTGAGCGCTGGTGTCATGGGCACAACCGCGAATTACGGTGACAGTGCACTGTTTTCGTTTCTGCCGTGCCTTCGATCCGTAATGCCGCGGTGGGCGTGCGCGTCCGCCCTGCCGCCGGGCCGGTTAGCCCTGCGGCATCTTCTCGAAGGTCTTCAGCGCGGTATCCATCTTGTCCCAGGGGAGAGCCCGGCTGCCGTAGGTGACAACGGTCGGATTGAAGCGGCTCGGATCGTCGAGGCTTGCGGCATGGACCGTGATCGGCTCCGGCATGGCGGTGTACGTCAGGTAAACCGGAGTTCCGCAGACCGGGCAGAAGGAATGGATTTTGACATTTCCGTTGTCCGCCGCGACACGCCAGTCCCTCGTCGTGCCGGTGATGGCCACGTCCGCCCGCGACGCAAACGTCAGATAGGATCCATGACCGGTGCCGCTTCTTTTCTGGCAATCGTGGCATTGGCAGTGGTTTTCGAAGATCGGGGCTGCCTTTGCCTCGTAGCGGACCGCGCCGCACGCGCATCCGCCGGTGTAGAGAGTGCTCATCTGCTCGGTCCTTTGTTCTGGGTCAGGCCGCCAGTTCGGACGCGCGCGGCCTGGCGAAGACATCGATCGCCTGACCCGTTTCGAGGAAGGATTTCAGGCTGGAGAGGACGATCGGCCAACCCTTTTTGATGCCGTTCGCCATGCCGCTGCCGGCTTCGAGGTCGTCATGGCTGACGGTCAGCCGGACCATGGCCTCGTATTCCTCGAGCTCGAAGGTCACCCGGCTGTAGCTCGCCGGATCGGACGCCTGCGAAGCGTTTGCCCAGGTGATGACGAGACGGGTCGGCGGCGACACCTCGACGACCTTGCCGACGAGCTCGACGGTCCGTTCGTCATTAGCGCGGATGTGCTGCCAGCTCGAGCCGGGCTTCCAGTCGGAGACGTTCTCGTGGCCCCAGTAGCGCCGTGCGAGGTCCGGTTCGGTTATGGCCTCGAACACCTTTCCCGGTGTCGAGACAATATAGGTCGTGTAAGTAAAGCTGATCGTTTCCCTGGTCATTGCTACGCTCCTTTTGTTTCGCGAGCATAGGTAGATGGGGAAACCGGGTTCGTGTGAGTGACAATCTTGTCGCGAATTGCATCTGATATGAAAATGAGATGAAAAAGGTTGACGCATGACGCGCTGGCAGCTTGCTCATGGACGGCATCTCGATCTTGGCGCGCAATCGTTGCTGATGGGGATTTTGAACGTCACGCCGGACAGTTTTTCCGACGGCGGAGAATTCGACCGGCCGGAGCGGGCGCTGCAGCAGGCGCGGCGCATGATCGGCGAGGGCGCGGCGATCATCGATGTCGGCGGCGAATCCACCCGGCCCGGCGCCGGCGCCGTTTCTGCGCGCGAGGAACAATCGCGCATCCTGCCGGTCATCGAGGCGCTGTCGTCCGACGGCGACAGCCTGGTTTCAGTCGACACCTACAGGGCCGAGACGGCGCGGCTGGCGGTCGCCGCAGGCGCGCATATCGTCAACGACGTGCATGGACTGCAGCGCGAACCCGACATCGCGCAGGTCGCGGCGGAAACCGGCGCCGGCCTCGTCATCATGCACACCGGGCGCGACCGCGAAAAACTGGCGGATGTGATCGCCGACCAGTTCCTGTTCCTGAACAGATCGCTGGAGATCGCGCGCGACGCCGGCATCGCGGACGAGCGGATCGTGCTCGACCCCGGCTTCGCCTTCGCCAAGGACGGCGAGGAAAACCTCGAGCTCATGGCTCGCTTCGGTGAGTTGCGCGCGCTCGGTTTTCCATTGCTCGTCGGCACGTCACGCAAGCGCCTTGCCCGTCACCTGGTCGGCGGAAGTGACGAGGGGCGAGACGTCGGCACAGCGGCAACAAGCGTCATCCTGCGGCTGAAGGGCGCTTCGATCTTTCGCGTGCACAACATTGCCGTCAATCGCGACGCACTGGCATTCGCCGACGCGGTGCGCGAGCGCGAGACCGGGGAAGAGATCAGGCGGGCTCGGTGACGACGCCGATCCGCCGGTAGACGAATTGTTCGTCGTTCGAAGGAACTGCCGCAGCACGCTGGGCTTCGTCGATCAGCATGGCCATGCGCGCATGGATCGGCGATTTCGCACAAGCCGGATCCGTCGCGGCGGCGTCGCCGGCGATCGCCATCGCCTGGCAGCGGCAGCCGCCCCAGTCGATCTCACGCCGTTCGCAGCTGCGACAGGGCTGCTGCATCCAGTCGGTGCCGCGAAAGGCGTTGAATGCCGGCGAATCGGTCCAGATTTCGGCCATGCTGCGCGGTCCGAAACGCTCAAAACTGAGCGACGGGATGGTCTGTGCGGCATGGCACGGCAGCACGGTGCCGTCCGGCGCCACCATGAACGCGTCGCGCGCCCAGCCGCCCATGCACGGCTTGGGATAGATGGCGAAATAATCCGGCGTGACGAAATCGATGTTCATGATGCCGGTGAGCCGTTCGCGCGCCGCCGCGACGATCTCCGCCTGACGGTCGACCGCAGCACGCTCGGGCATCAGTTGATCGCGATTGGTCAGCGCCCAGCCGGCATACTGCACGTTGGCGATCTCAAGCCGCTCCGCGCCGAGCGAGAGCGCCAGGTCGATGAATTCCGGCACTTCCTCGATGTTGTGGCGATGGATCGGCGCGTTGATGGTAAGCGGCAGGCCGGCTGCGCGGGCGCGGCGTGCCGTCTCCAGCTTCTTTTCGTGGCCGCCTTTGTGATTGCCGATGCGGTCGGTGGTCGCCGGCCGTGCGCCTTGAAAACTCAGTTGCAGATGGTCGAGCCCGGCTTCGGCAAACGCCTCGATGCGGCCTTCGGCGATGCCGACGCCGGCGGTGATCAGGTTGGTGTAGACGCCGCGCGCCGAAAGCCCGGCGATCAATTGCTCGAGGTCGCGGCGCAGCGTCGGTTCACCGCCGGACAGATGCACCTGGAGAACGCCGAGATCGGCGGCCTGCGAGAACAGGTCGAGCCAGGTCTGTGTATCGAGTTCGCGATTGGCCTTCAGCAATTCGAGCGGATTGGAGCAATACGGGCATTGCAGCGGGCAGCGATGCGTCAGTTCCGCCAGCATGCCGATCGGAGGGAGAAGGGGCTCGCTCATAGTTTTACCAGCAGCTTGTCCGACCATTCCTGCAGGAAGGCGACGACGTCGGCAGCCACCGCCTCCTGTTCGGCGTCATAATCCGCGGCAAGCTCGGCGATGATGTGGCCGACCGTGGACCGCCCGTCGCAGCGGCGCAATATGTCGAGGCTGATGTCGTTCGGCCAAAACACCTTTTCCGGCGAGAGCACGGCGAACGCCTGCCGCACGGGATCGTACTGTATGCGCACGTGCTTCGGCAGCGACGGCACCGATCGCGGTGAAACCAAAGCTCTTTCGCGCAGCGCCATCATTGGGCTGGCTCCGGACGGAAGGCGCCGGGCGGGATGTTTCCCGGCTCGCCATAGGCGTGTTGAAGCGCGTCGAGCATGGCCCACAGTATATCGCATTTGAACACCAGCGCATCGATCGCCTGCTGCTGGCGTTCCGCCGTGTCGGCATGGCCGAGCACGTAGGCGAGGGCGAAGTCGGCGTCGCGCGAGGCCTGTTCGGGCCGTCGGCTGAAATAGGCCAGCGTATCCTCGGTGATGTAATCGTATTTGGCCAGCATCGCCGGAACCCGTTCGCCGATGATGAGCGGCGAGAACATCTCGGTCAGCGACGAGGCGACCGCCTCGAACAGCGTCCGGTTCGTGCAAAAGGCAAGGTAGGCGCCGACCGCGAAACGTGTCGCCGGCAGCGCCAGCCTTTCGCTCTTCACGTCATCGGCATCGAGGCCGAGCGAGGTCGCCAGGTGCAGCCAGCGCGCGATGCCGCCGCTCCAGCCGTCCTCGCCGTCATGGTCCTCGATGCGTTTGCGCCAGGCGGCGCGAAACGCCGGATCCTCAGCATGTGCGAGGATCATGGCATCCTTGCGCGGGATGACGGCCTGGTAGCAATAGCGGTTCAGCGCCCAGGCCTGCATCTCGGTCCTCGACAGCGCACCGCTGGTCATCCTGTGATGGAAAGGATGGCGGTTGTGATAGCGCTCGGCGCCGACCTGCCGCAGCACGGCTTCGAGCTCGCTGGAGGACAGGCCGTTCTTGGCCGCGTCGTGGAAATCGCTCAAAATTCCATCTCCATACCGTCGCGGGCGACTTCCCAGCCAGCCGCTTTGACCGCTGCGTGTTCGGCGGAATTCTCGTCCAGAACCGGATTGGTGTTGTTGATGTGGACGAAGACACGGCGGCCGATCCTCAACGCGGCCAGGCCGGCGATCGACCCATCGTCGCCCGACATTGCCAGATGCCCCATGCGCGCACCGGTCTTTTGGCCGACACCGGCGGCAATCATCTCGTCGTCGGTGTAGACCGTGCCATCGAACAGGACACAGGCGGCATCGGCCACACGCGTGCGCAGGGCCGCATCGATGCGCGCGCAACCCGGGATATAGAAGACGGAGCCGCGGCTGCCGGCACCGCCGATACGGACGCCGATCGTGTCGCCGGCGTCGGAACTGAAATTGGCTTCCGGCCGGCTTCTTTCCTCGAGATAGAGGGCTATCTTGCCGGGCACGGGAAAACTCTCGACAGTCACGCCGGTGTCGTGGCCGTCTGCGTCGCAGATCGCCAGTTCTTCGGCCGGCGGCAAGATGCGTCGCGGCACGAGCGCCGGATCGAGGACATTGAAGATCGAATTCGCCTCCAGCGTCGCCAGCACCTGTGTCGTTGCGTAGATGGCGAAGGGCTGCCGCTCACGCAGGCTGAGCAGGCCGGCGACATGATCGACATCGGCATTGGTCAGCACCACCGCGCGGATGGGCGTCGAACGCAACGGCGCATCCTGCGCGGGCTGCAATTCAGGCGTCTGCGCAATCTGCTGGCGAATATCGGGCGAGGCGTTGAAGAGAACCCAGCCGGCCCCATCCACTGAGGCGGCGATGCTTGATTGGGTTCGCGAATGCACGCCAGCCATCCCGGTGCGAGCCGCGCGGCTCAGGCGATAGTTGCAATTCCACTGCGGAAAGCCGCCGCCTGCCGCCGAGCCGATGATCTTCAAGCGCATTGCAATGCCCGCTCTGCGGCTTATTCAACCAACAGCAAATCTTCGACCGCCAATGGCTTCGCGCCCGCATTGAACGCGTCAAAGCCTTTCACCAAGACCTCGCGCGGCAAGACAGTGCGTGTCCCCGTTGCCGGGGACACGCACCTCTGCGGCCTACTTCTTGGGAGTAATTTCAGCAGGCAGATACCGCGAAATCTCGAAGCCCGCAGCAACCTGGCACATGGTCGGTTTTGTCCAGCTCTTCTTCATGGCATATCTCCTCTTCTACCAGCCCGAAGGGGCCGATCCTTTTCTCAGTCAACCATTGCTGGGCACCATTGCAATGGCTCGTCCATCAGCTCTCAAAATGGACAAATGAAACGGCAGGTTCTGAAAAGTCCAAAAACAAAGACGATCGAAAATAACAATGCTCATGCTCAATTGCTAATCACATAAGGCTTCCTTTCCTCCAGCGGAAGGTTGGCACCTTCCCATCCATCGGCGCCGGGCGGATACCAGATCACCGAACTGTAGCCCCATTCGATGGCCCGTTTCGCGGCATTCCACGACATCCAGCAATTCGTCATGCAATAGAACAGAATGGCACGCGACTTGTCGGGACCGGCTTCGGCCGCGAGGCCCTGGCGAAAATAGTTGGCGGTCTCCTCGGAGATAGCACCGTAACCGACATTGGCCAGCCAGGTGCTGCCTGGGATGTCCTTCCTGATCTTGGCTCTCCAAATTGTTCCTGCCGGCAAATTAGCCGGCTTCGGCGTGTTCGGCATGACGTCGAAAAAGACGGCCTTCTTCTCCCGCCACAGCGCCTCCGCCTCCGCCGTCGTCACGACCTTCGCGCCCTGCAGCGTCTGCGGCACCGGCGCCCGGTATTCGCCCATCCGGTAGCCGCCGGGCTCGGCGATATCGCCAGCCCACATCGGTTCGGTCAGACCCAGGAGGCCCGCAGCGACCAGCAAAATCGTCTCCTTTCCCTTCATACCGGTATCGTCCCCTCCTACCGGCATCGTCATTGCGTGATCGGATTATCGTGTTCGTCGATCAGCGGCACATCGTAATCCAGCAGGATCCTGGTGATCTCCGCCTGGTTTTCCCTGATCACCCGGTTGAGTGTCCGCTTCCATTCCTGGTCGGATGGACGCACGCCCATGGTGATGCGGTATGACATGCGCGAGCCGGTTTTCTCCTTCACCAGCGGAACGATCGTGAGATCGGCGCCGAGTTGCTTGGCATAGTAGCCGGCCATCGGTCCCCACATGACCGCCGCATCGATCTTGCCGGCGAGCATGTCCTTGATCATGACCTCCCCCATGGAGGGGGTGAGGCGGGTATCCACCGCCAGCGGATAGATCTTTGCCGTTCGCATGAGCTTGTTGGCGGCCATGTTGGCAGTCGGCGGTGTGCTTTCGACGACGCCGATCCTCTTGCCGGTGAGTTTCGGATCCTCGATGGTCTCGACGCCTTCCATGCCGTTGCCCTTCGGGTGCACCAGCACATAGGACGAGCGATAGTAGGCGTTGGTGTTCTGCACCAGTTCATCGCCCTGGGCATAGCCCATGATGATGTCGCATCGGTTGGAGGCCAGCGTGTTGCGCACGAAGCCGGCGACAAGAGGAAACCATGTATAGGCGACGGACTTTCGGCCGGTTTTCGCGGCAACCAGTTCGGCCAGCCTGTTCTCGAAGCCTTCGCCGCTCTCGTCGGTGAACGGCATGTTCGAAGGATCGGCGCAGACGCGCAGAATGTCCGGGTCGACCAGTTCGCCCGCGGCACCAAGGCCGGCGTCCTGCGCCTGGGCGTTCGCAGGCAGCAAGGCGAGTGCGCCGAGCATCGGCAGGACAAAACACAGCTTCAACGCGTCACGGCCAATCATATCATCCACCCATGCAGGATGCTTCGGCATCCTTCGCTGCCTGTGGCTTGTCTGCTTTCTTCGGCGGCCTGCCGCGCGGCGCCGCACCGTCGGCGCGGGCACGCAGATAGACGTAGAGGTCATCCATGTAGCAATAGACGTTTTTGTTGTCGCCAAAGGCAGGCATGACATTTTCCTTGCCGCCGCCGACATTCTTGCGGCCCTCGGCGACGATCGAGATAAAGGTCGCGTAATCCATTGTTTTCAGGCTGTTGAGCAGGGCCGGCGCATAGCTCGAACCGGTGCCGTCCGGTCCGTGACAGACATGGCAATCGGAGTGATACCGGCGGTAACCGCTGAACGTGTACCAGTCGACGGCTCCGTTTTCGATCTTGAAGGTCGGATTTCCCTCCGCGTCGAAATGCTTGCCGCCTTCTTCCGTCACTGCCTTGGCTTTTTCAGCGCTGTCCTGGGCATGCGCGAGGCTTGAACTTGCCAGAGGCAGCGCCAGGGCGAGAGCGGAAATTACAATGCGAACGGACATTTAGTTACTTCCTTGATTTCTTGATTTCGCCTGCACACGGTTTTGCTGTCGTGAAGCGGCATGGATCGATGTGGGTGCGCGGCGAAATTGAGAGCCCGGTCCTGGCTTCCCGGTGATCCGGGCTCTCGCTTTTCAAGCCTTGGTCTTCTCAAAAAACCGAGGCGTGCCTATGGTTCCCGTGTTTCAGTCCGGGAGACCGAAGACGGTGAGCTGGCCGCCCAGCGTCGTGTAGTCGGCAAGTGCTGCGTAGCCACCGACCGCGCCCAGACCAGCAGTCCCAACGACCGCAGCCTCGTCGCCTTGCGCACGGCCCTGATCGACGGCGCCATGCCAGGCAGCGGCGTTGTCGGGCGAAAGCAGTCCGCCTGCCAGACCGATACCGGCCCATCCACCGACGCCGGACAGAACGGCGATATACTGCTTGCCGCCATGCTCGTAGGCCGTGATGTTGCCGATGATGCCGGACGGGGTCTTGAACTTGTAGAGTTCATTGCCGTCATGATCGACTGCCTTGATGTAGCCCTCGAGCGTGCCGTAGAAGACGACGTCGCCGTCGGTCGCCAGCGCGCCCGACCAGACCGAGAACTTCTCGGGCTTGGACCAGACGATCTCGCCCTTGGCAGCATCCCAGGCAATGAAGTTGCCCATGTGGTCGGCTCCAGCGGGAGGATACATCGACACGGTGGCGCCCACGTAAGGCTGACCGGCGGTGTAGCTCACCTTGTAGGGCTCATAGTCCATGCAGACATGGTTTGTCGGCACGTAGAACAGACCGGTCTTCGGCGAATAGGTCGCCGGTTGCTGGTCCTTGGTTCCAAGCGCGGCCGGGCAGATGCCCGTCGAGTTGGTGTCTTCGCCGTTCTGCTGGGTCGAATATTTGGCGACCACCTGCGGGCGGCCGTACTGGTCGCTGCTGGGGTCCATGTTGACTTCCGTCGCCCAGTTCACTGCCGGATCGTATTTCTTGGCGACGAGAAGCTCGCCATTGGCGCGATCCATGGTGTAGGCAAAGCCATTGCGGTCGAAGTGCACCAGCACATCGCGCTTGGCGCCCTTGATGTCCATGCCGTCGACAAGGATCATCTCGTTGACGCCGTCATAATCCCACTCGTCATGCGGGGTCATCTGGTAGAGCCACTTGGCCATCCCGGTATCCGCATCGCGAGCCATGATCGTCATCGACCAGCGATTGTCGCCTGGCCTCTGGACCGGGTTCCAGGTCGATGGATTGCCGGTGCCGTAGTAGATCAGGTTAAGCTTGGGATCATAGGCGTACCATCCCCAAGTCGTGCCGCCACCGGTCTTCCACTGCTCGCCTTCCCAGGTGTTCGTGCCCGAGTCCGCGCCGACTGGTTTGCCGAGATGGGTGGTCTTTTCCGAATCGATCAGGGTTTCTGCATCGGGTCCCGTCGAATAGGCCCGCCAGGCAAGCTTGCCATCCGAAAGGTTGTAGGCCGAGAGGTGGCCGCGAACACCATATTCGGCGCCAGAGATGCCGACGATAACCTTGTCCTTGACGACCACAGGCGCCGACGTGCCGGATTCGCCCTTTCCGCCGTCGATCTGATCGCCGTTCTTGACCGTCCAGACGACTTTGCCGGACTTGGCATCGAGCGCCACGACGGTGGTGTCGGCCTGGTTGAGGATGATCTTGCCGTCACCATAGGCAACGCCACGGTTGACCGTGTCGCAGCACATGATGCCAATAACATTCGGGTCTTGCTTGGGCTCGTATTTCCAGAGGATCTTTCCGTCATTCTTGAGATCGAGAGCATAGACGGTGTTCGGGAACGGCGCGTGGACATACATCACATCGCCGATGACCAGCGGCCCGCCTTCATGGCCGCGCAGCACGCCAGTGGAGAATGTCCACTTGACCTGCAGGTTCTTCACATTGTCCTTGGTGATCTGGTTGAGCTTGGAAAAGCGGGTGTTGGCGTAGTCACCCGTCTGCATCACCCAGTCCTTGGGATTCTCGGCCATTTTCATCAGTTCTTCATTGGCCGACGTCATGTGGACCGCGCCGAACGACATGAGCGCCGCGGTCGTTAGTAGATAGGCAGTTTTCGCTAATACACGCATCAAAGTCCTCCCAGGGTGCACAATGACGAATCGTCCGTTGAGCCCACCAGGGCTTGCCCAAGCGATTCATGTGGGGGAAGTATTTCCGGCAGCGTGTCACGACCTAAGCCGAATGAGCAGAGGGCACCGTTACTGCCCATCCCACCTGGCCTACGAAAGACTGTCGCCGCTCCCTAATTGACGGTGACGCCCTTGAAGCCGGAAACAGGATGAAGCTATGTCATCCCCAGAAGGAAGGCAAGAAAAATCACTTCCATCTATGTTGCACTGCAATATAGAGAAATAGATATGAAAAAATCCGGACTGAAAGCTATTGATCGACTGTGGATGAAGCGCGATTTATATAAGTGGCTAAATTTTACGTATTTTTTGGGCAAAATGTATTGATTTTTATTTGGGAATATTCGCTGGACCGTATGGTTTTAAGTATGCGCGCGTCGCTCCCTATGGCGATAGTGGAGGAGACCTGAAATCAAGCTCAGCACCAGGATTCGGAGCCGATGTTCGTGCTGTCGGGGAGGACTTTTGCCGGCCGGGACGGCCCTGTCCTTTGGTACTATATGGCCTGCATGAGAACTTGACTGGCGTGGCGGCGCGAGGCCAACTGGTGCGGTGATCCGTCTCGATCCAGCGGGCTCGATCTGTCACGTTCCGGGCCAATCGGAGGTTCCCCATGATCAGATATGTCGGCTTTTCGAGCTTGCCGCTGTTGCTCACGTCGGCCCTGGCCTTCGCCAATCCGGCCGGCGCCGCCTCGGATTATCCGACGGTGACGGTTGTCGACTATGTGCTCGGTTGCATGCAGACGAATGGCCAGACACGTCAGGCGCTGGAGAGCTGTTCCTGCTCGATCGACGTCATCGCCTCGATCCTTCCATTCGAGGATTATGAAAGGGCCGAGACCTTCAAGAGCATGTCCCTGACGACAGGGGAGCGTTCGGGACTGTTCCGCGAAAGCGCGCCGGCAAAAGCCGCAAGCACGGGACTGAAGCGCGCGCAGGCGGAAGCCGACGTGCGCTGCTTTTAGACGCTGTGTAAGACCGCCGACGGCGGCTGCATACGGTTTCGAGGGTTCAAAGCCCTGTAGCCTCCAGCGGCCATTGATTGCGAAATACCTTGCCGTCCGTATCGATCGCTTCGACCTGGATCTGGCCAGTGCCGTGCGCGGTGAAATCGAACCGGAAATTGGGATCTTCCGAAATCGATATCCCCCCTTCCATCGACAGGATCAGCCGGTCTGCCTGCGAGACCGACAGTTTCTGAACGAAATGCGCGGGGATGAAATACTGGGTCAAGGGGTTGCGCTGCAGGCCCGAATTGTTCGGGTGGCGAATCATCAGCTGCAATTCCTGCGCCTTTGTCATCGTCTCTTGCGGCGGGAATTGGCGCAGCTTCATCTGCCCCATCGTTGCCATCGCTTCGTCCTGGTTCTTGAGCGCCGGGGCGGAGCATCCGCCTGACGCCTTGACGAAGGTCTGGGCCATGTGAAGCTCGCCGCTCTGCGTCTCTGCTACGGCACGCAGATAGGAATAGTCGTCGACGCGCACGCGCGTCGACAGATGTGTCACGCCGGCGTCCTTGCCGATCTCGAACGTCGCCGCCACCGGCGCTGGATTGACGTCGATGATCAAGGTGACGGATTTGATGCCGGCGGGCGCCTTGGCCGGGTCGATATAGATGTCGACGGGCACGATGGCGGCATCCTGCGCCCGCTTCGGCGCCTCGATCCTGACGACGCCGCTATCGACCAGAATCGCCTGATCGCCGAACACGTCGCCTTTCAGATCCTGCCAAATCCGGTCCGAAGAGGCGGTTGTTTGCTGGGCGTTGGCGGCTCCGAAGGCGCCAAAGAGCGCGCCGATGGCCAGGATGATCGCGGCGAAGATGGCTGCGAGCGGCAAGCCGAGCTGCCGGCTCCGGTAAGCGTGGTTCTGCATTTCGATGCCTCCACCAATGTCAGAGAGGTGGTGCCCAGGCCGATGTCGAGGATAGACCCTTGACGATGCGTTTGGCAAATCGATCCACAGCGCTTGTCGCTGTGACCTATTCCCATTCGAGTTCGGCAAAGGCGGCTGTTGCATTGCGCTCGTTGTAGTCGTCGAACAGATGCCAATTGCCCCGTTCGCTTGCGCCGGCGGTCTTGACGGCGTCGCGGAGCGGCATCCCGTCGGCGATCGCCTTGCGAATATCGCGCGCCAGAATTTCGAAATAGCGCCGCTCTCCCGTCAGCGCCGCCGGCCAGTCGGCCGGCACCGGGCCATGACCCGGCACGACGCGCGTGGCGCCAATCGCGGCGAGCGCATCCATCTGGCGGAGCCAGCCGAGCAGCGATCCGTCGAGCGTCGGCAAGGAACCGATGAAAACCAGATCGCCGGCAAACAGCGTGCGGGTCGCGCTGTCGAAGACGGTCAGGTCGTTGTCGGTGTGAGCCGCCTTCCATGCCTGCAATTCGAGCACGCGTCCGCCAAGGTCGAGCTGCAGGCGATCGTCGACCAGCGTCGTCGGCGGTATGATCTCGATCCCTTCGATGAGCGCGTCGCCGATCTGTTCGCGAAAGCTCTGCAGGTAGAAGGCGCCGCGCGCCTCGAGGGCGCGCGGCAGATTGTGGTGGCCGACGATGGTGGCGCCGATCTGCCGGAACGCCGCGTTGCCGAAGACATGGTCGGGGTGCATGTGGGTGTTGATCAGGTAGCGGACCGGCCTGGCGCTTATCTTGCCGATCGCGGCGATGAGGGCGTTCGCCTCGATCAGGCTGCCGCCACTGTCGATGACGGCGACGGCGTGGGCGCCCCCCCCCCCCCCCCGGGGGGGGGGGCCCGCCCCCCGCCCCTCCGGGGGGGGCCGGGCCCCCCGCCCCCCCCCCCGCCCCCCCCCACCCCCCCCCCCCCGGCCCCCCCCCAACCCCCCCCCCGGTAC
>NZ_JBVVQQ010000009.1:68302-115732 GCF_055811135.1 Mesorhizobium sp. WSM4817
CGTCGGCGACTTTCCTGAGCTTGAATTCAAGGCCGTAGGCTGCGGCGAGAGCGGATCGCCCGAGGCAACAGGGCAGCATCGCGGCGCTGACCGCGGTGCAGGCGAAGCCGTTCACAAGCTTGCGTCGTATCCTGTCGATCGGCATGGCTTCCTCCCGCTTCCGAACTGCAAGGTGATCAGGCCACGCCCGGAAATTTTTGCTGGAACGACCGCAAAAGGTCGCTCATCACCTGTGGATTGCGATAGTGCCGCGGCAGCCTTACGTCGAACATGCCGAGCACATGGGCCGGCCGCTGCGCGAGCACGATGATGCGGTCCGACAGCATCAGGGCCTCGCGCAGATTGTGGGTTACCATCAGGGCGGTCGTGGGCCGCGCCGACCACACGGTCAAAAGCAGGTGCCGAAGCCGCTCGGCGGTCCGTTCGTCGAGTGAGGCAAAGGGTTCGTCCAGGAACAGCACCGCCGGTTCGGTGGCGAAGGCCCTGGCAAGCGCTGCCCTGCGCGCAAGGCCGAGCGAAAGCTCCGCCGGATAGAGCGAGCGCATGCCGGCGAGGCCGAGCGTGTCGAACAGCCCGTCGAGATTCTTCGTTCTCAGGCTTTTCGGCAGCGCCAGCCTGACATTCTGCTCCACTGTTCGCCACGGCAGCAAGACCGGCTCCTGGAATACGGCGGCGATCCGGTTGGAGCCGCCTTCAGGCAGTTGGAACGAGCCGGAAAAGTCCTTGTCCAACCCAAGCAGGATGCGCAGCGTCGTGGTCTTGCCGCAGCCGGACGGCCCCAGCAAGCAGGCGAATTCGCCTTGCCGGACCTCGAAGGAAAGGTCCTGGAGCGCCGTGATCGAGACGCCTTGCGCGGACCTGAAAGTCTTTTCGGCGATGTCGACCCTAAGCGGGACGACGGCGCCAACGGGTTGCATGTCGTTCAACGGGCTGCACCAGAAAGAGTTCGATGACTAGCATCACCGCCACGAAAGCCAGGGTGTAGGCGAGGATGGCGGCGACGTCGAAGAGCTGGAAATAAAGATAGATCTGGAAGCCGACGCCGTCGGAGCGGCCGAGCAGCTCGACCACCAGGACGATCTTCCAGATGAGAGCGATGCCGGATCGTGAGGCGGCGGCAAGATAGGGCTGCAGTTGCGGCAGCAGGACGTGGCGAATGCGGTCGAGAAGACCGAAGCGGTAGACGGCGGCCATTTCGGCGTAACCCGGATCAAGCGCCCTGGCGCCTTCGCGCATCGTCACCACGACATTCGGGATCTTGTTGACGGCAACCGCGCCAATCGCCGCCGCTTCGTTGAGGCCGAACCAGATGTAGGCGAGCACGATGACGACCAGCGCGGGAATGTTGAGGAACAGAACCACCCAGGGAGCGAAGAACCGGTCTGCGCGGCGGTGGCTGCCGAGGAGGACGCCGATGACCGAGCCAACAACCATCGCGACGACATATGCCGCGGCAACCCGGCCGAGTGTCGCGCCGAGATGGTAGAAGAGATCGCCGTTCGCCGCCTCTGCGAGCAGCACCTGCCAGACCTGTCCCGGCCCTGGAAAGGCACGGCTCGGCCAGGCATTTGCCGCAAGGCCCCACAGCAGGCCAAGCCCGAGCAGAGAGGCCGCAACCGTCAGCACCGGTGTCAGCGCCGCTGCCAGGCCGGATTGGCTGGACATGCCGGCCGCAGCGCCAGGCTGGCGATCGCCGGTATCAGGTGCGCTCATTGCGGGGGTACCTGCCAGAACGTGCCGGGCGCCATCTCGGGCGCGCGGCCGACCAGCTTTTCGCCGCCGATCTCGGCCAGCACACGATAGAGCTTGCCGGCGTCGGCCGCATCCTCGGCGACGGGGCGTCTGGGAATGCCCTCGCGATAGCGGTCACGCAGTTTGGCCAGTTCCTCGCCTTGCGCGCGGATAATCGGCGCAAGGCGCAGCCACTCATCGTCGGATCTGGCCAGCAAGTCCTTGGACTGCGCCGAAGCCTTGATGAAGCCGCTGATAGCGTCCGGATTTTCGTTCGCCCATTTGTCATGAAAGACATAGCCGAGCGCCGATACGGCGCCTGAGGCCCCGAGCGCTTTCGCCGCAGCATCGGCGCCGATCAGCCGACGAAAGCCGTTGGCCTCGAGCCGGGCGCAAAAATGCCAGAAATTGAGCACCGCATCGAGCTCGCCCTGCATCGCCTTTTCCGAAATCAGCGGCGGCGCGCCAAAGACGATGTCGCTGGTTGCCGCCAGGTCGAGGCCGTGATCGCGTCTGGCCAGCGCCTGGATCAGCAGCCAGCTTTTATCGAGAGATCCGCCGGCGACGCCGAGCTTTTTTCCGCTGAGATCGGTGATCGTGCGGATCGGCGCTGCCTCCTTCACCATGATCGCCCCGACGGCGGTCGAATAGGGGACCAGTGTGAGGTCGACTCCTTCGGAGCGCTGGCGCGAGACCCACAGCCAGTCGGAGACGATCATGTCGATCGCGCCGGCCAGCATGGCGACGTTGGTTGCATCCTCGCCGGCAAAATCGAGGATCTCCAGATCGATGCCGTTGGCTGCGTCGAACCTGTGGTGCTTCAGCGTGTCAAGCGCCCAGCTCACGGTGCCGAATTTCAGCACACCGATGCGAACCCTGTTCCTGGCGAAGGCGGGGGTCGTGGCGAAGGAGGGCTTTGGGACAAGCGCCGCGGCTGTTCCAAGAGCCGCCAGCCGGAGCGTTCCTCGACGCGAAATCATCATGATGTCTCCTCCCGAGGCCGCAACCGGCCGGGCGCCGATCAGATCGCACGGTCTTTGTTCGGGAACGCGCATTTCCAGCGCTTGACCTTGAGGGTCGGGTGTTCCTGCGACCATTTCGCGATTTCGGTGGGCGCCAGCATCATGCATTGGAACAGAGAGCCGCGGCTCTCGAAATAGAGATGTTCGTCTCGGCAATTGCCCGGATTGGCAATCAGGCAAACCGTCAAGATGAGGTCGACCATATCCATTCAGCACCTCTTGCGCGCTTGAAGACGCCCGCTTTGACGAGATCCGGCCCGATCCAAGAGCCTGGACAAAATCGCCAACTGCCGGAGTCCCGAAGTGCCCATGGAAAACCGGAATGGTTTGAGGCTACGCGTTCGCCCGATGGCCGTCAATCGCGCCGTCGGTGAAGCTGCCGATCTCCCTCCTTGCGGGGGGAGATGCCCGGCAGGGCAGAGGGGGGTGCTGTCCCTCCGACCTGTCGACCAATTACAGCCACGCCCTCAGCTGATTTCCGGTTGGGATGGATAAAGCCGAAAGTTGGCGATCCTTCCCACCCCCCTCTGTCCTGCCGGACATCTCCCCCGCAAGGGGGGAGATTGGATGTCGCTTCGGCTTTCGCCAACCATCAACGCTGGAAGGCAGCGCAAACCTGAAGCGACTGCCTTGAACCCGGGTAGCGGTTGACATCCCCCATCGGCCGGGTAGCTTCCAGGATGCAGTGCTGCAACTCCACAAGGGAGAAGCTCTCGCTCTGCATAAAACGATGCATGCCGATGATCAGACAAAGGCATGCGCTAATCGTCCAGGGCACCTTGACGATCAATGAGGAAATGCCATGCGTGCAGTCGCATTTTTCGCCGTCGTGTCCGTTGCGACGTTTATTACAAATCAATCGCAGGCACAGGATGCCGCCGCGGGTGAGAAGGTCTTCGCCAAATGCAAGGCCTGCCATGTCGTCGACGAGGACAAGAACAAGATCGGTCCGTCGTTAAGCGGCGTTATCGGCCGGACGGCCGGCACGCATCCGGGGTTCAAATATTCCAAACCGATGGCCGAGGCGGGCAAATCCGGCGTCAAATGGGACGAAGCCACGCTGACGAATTATCTTCGCGACCCGAAGGGCATGATCAAAGGTACGAAGATGGCGTTTCCCGGTCTCAAGAAGGACGAGGATCTCGCCAACGTCATCGCCTATCTGAAGCAATACTCCAAATAACCCGGTTTTTCCGCAGGAAATAACCCGGTTCTTCCCGCGGAAGTAACCCGGTTCTTCCCCCGGAAGTAACCCGGTTCTTCCCCCGGAGTAACGCGACTTCGCCGGCCGTTCGCAAACTGCGTTCGGCCGGTGCCCGCACTGGTTGGCGCCGGTCAAGCGGCGTCTTGCAGCCTGCGCATGGCGGAAGGCAGGTCGAGCAGGCCGTCGCAAACCAGGTCGGCGCCAAGTGCTTCAACGGCAATTTGGGTGTAGCCGCCACGCAGCAGGATAGCCGGCATGCCGGCGGCGCGGGCGGCGGCCACGTCGGCGCCGCTGTCTCCGACCATCAGTGCGTCACGAGGCTCGACCTGAAGCTGGTCGAGCGCCAGTAGCAGAGCGTCGGGCGCCGGTTTCAGGCAAGTTACCGCGTCTCCGCCGACGATCGCGCCGAGATGCTCCGTCAGCCCGAAATGCAGCAGGATTTCGCGAGCCGCCAGCTGCGGCTTGTTAGTCACCACGCCCATCGCTATTCCGCTCAAGTGGAAGTGGGTGAGAACCTCCCTGACGCCAGGCATCAGTGTCGTCAGGCCGGTCAGATGCCTGCGGTAGATCGGCGCCATGGCGCGGTTGGCTTCATCGAGCGCGCTGCCGAGGAGCGGCGCGCCGGATGCCGCGAAGGCTCGCTCGATCAGTTTCCTGACGCCGCCGCCGATCATCGCCCTGACCTGTTCCAGGCGCAGCGGCGACAGATCGCGGCCGGCCAGCAGCTCGTTGACGGCGGCGGTTATGTCAGGCGCCGAATCGACCAGCGTGCCGTCGAGATCGAACAGGATCGCTTTTGGCGATCGAAACCGCCTGCCTGCGCCGACGTTCATGCAGCATCCTTCCACTTGATCGAGCAGCCGATCGAAGCGATCTGGTCCAGCGGTCCGTCGCCGGTTCGGGCAATCTGCCTCATCGCCTCGAAAAGGTCGCGTCTCAGTCCGGGCGGCCCGGCGTCGCGCCGCGCCGCGTCCAGCCGGCCGCGATATTGCAGCGTCAACTCGCTGTTGAGCCCAAAGAAATCCGGAGTGCAAACCGCTCCATAGGCACGCGCAACCGTCTGGCGCTCGTCGTGGAGGTAGGGGAAAGTGAAGCCGTTCGCCCTGGCGAAGAGCTTCATGTTGTCGAAGGAGTCATCGGGATAGGCGTCGGCATCGTTGGAGCTGATCGCGACAAAGCCGATGCCTTCGGGCTTGAGGTAGCTGGCATCGCGGACGATGCGTGAAATCACCGCCTTCACATAAGGGCAGTGGTTGCAGATGAAGGCCACCACCAGCCCGTTCGGGCCGGCATGGCTGAAGATCGAATGCGATTTGCCGTCGACACCGGGCAAGACGGCATCGATGGCTTGCCAGCCGAAATCGCAGACAGGTGGGATTGCCCCCATGTTGTCCTCCGATGAAATGGTTTACGCGGCTCTCCGGATCGCGCCGTCGGCTGCCTGCCTGATGGCGCCGATATTGGCGCGATAGGCCGCCTCGCTGCCGCCCTTGAAGATAGCCGAGCCGGCGACCAGCACATTGGCGCCGGCCGCGGTGACCAGCGGAGCGGTCTCGGGGGTGACGCCGCCGTCGATCTCGATGTCGATCGGGCGATTGCCGATCAGCGCCTTGACCCGCCTGACCTTGTCGACGACCGCCGGAATGAAAGCCTGGCCGCCGAAACCCGGATTGACCGTCATCAGAAGCACCAGATCGAGCCGGTCGAGCACATATTCGATGACGCTTTCCGGCGTCGACGGGTTCAGCGACACGCCGGCCTTCTTGCCGAGATTCCTGATCGCCTGCAGCGAACGGTCGAGATGCGGCCCGGCCTCGGCATGCACGGTGATGATGTCGCAGCCGGCCTCGGCGAAGGCGGCGAGATAGGCGTCGGCCGGCGCAATCATCAGGTGACAGTCGAAGACCTTGTCGGTTCGGTCACGGATCGCCTTGATCACCGGCGGGCCGAACGTGATGTTGGGCACGAAATGGCCGTCCATCACGTCGAGATGGATCCAGTCGGCACCCGCCCGGACGACTGCTTCGACCTCGTCGCCGAGCCGCGAGAAATCCGCAGAAAGCACCGAGGGGGCGATGATTGTCTTGGTACCCATGGTCGTCGGCTCCATTCCGTCTTCGGTTTTCGGTCGCTGCACACCAACCGGCGTCATCTTGTCAGCGCGCCTTCGTCTCCGGTTCGCCTTCGAGCTTGCCTTCTGCGAAAACGCGGCTGCCGCGAATATCGGATTCCTCAATGGTGATAAGGTCGGTCTTCGTCAACACCCGGTCTCGCGACGTGAAAAGCCGGTTGGCCTGGCGAAGCCGCGCCCGGTCGAGCCCATTGCGGACCGAGCGAGCGTTGGAGAAATGCGGCAGCCGCATGCGGATCGGCAGATACTCTTGGAGCGCCTTGGCCGCCGCCTCGCTGAGACGATAATTCTGTTCCGCCAGCATGATCTCGGCGATCGATTTGAGCTCGCCGACGCCGTAGTCGGGAAAATCGAGGTGGTGGGCGATGCGCGAGCGCATGCCGGGATTGCTGTTGAAGAAGCGGTCCATCTTGTCCTTGTAGCCGGCAAGTATCACAACCAGGTCGTCACGGTTGTTTTCCATGCATTGCAGCAGGATCTCGATCGATTCCTGGCCGTAGTCGCGTTCGTTCTCGGGCTTGTAGAGATAGTAGGCCTCGTCGATGAAAAGCACCCCGCCCATGGCGCGCTTGATCACTTCGCGGGTTTTGGGCGCGGTGTGGCCGACATACTGGCCGACGAGATCGTCTCGCGTCACTGCGACCATGTGGCCCTCGCGGACATAGCCGAGACGATGCAGGATTTCGGCCATCCTCAGCGCCACGGTGGTCTTTCCGGTGCCGGGGTTTCCGGTGAAGTTCATGTGCAGGGTCGGCGCGCCCGAGGTCAGGCCGAACTTGCGGCGAAGCCGGTCGACCAGGAGCAGCGCCGCGATCTCGCGGATGCGGGTCTTGATGGGCTTCAGGCCAACGAGTTCGCGGTCGAGCTTGCCCAGCACCTCATCGATGTTGGACGCCTCGAACTCGGCCTGCAGATTGACCGATTCGTCCGGCGCGGCAGTGCCCTTTGCTATCGCGTCCAGCATGGTTTCGGCTAGCTCCGCTCGCCTTCGGGCCTGTCGGTCGCATAAGGCACAATCGAATAGCCCTGGTTGCGGCCGTCGCGCTCCTGGCGCAGCAGCCGGAACCCGGGTTCGTTGGGCGGCCGGTTGACGATGAACGACATGCGCGGCGCTTCCCAGCCCTTGCTCGAATCGAAGGCGGTGACCCGGACATACATGTTGGGCATGGCTTTCCGGCAATTGTTGACTTCAAGCAGGATGCCCGCCGGGTCTTTCAGGTCGAACATCGGGTTGCCGTACATTTCCCAATAGGTATTTCGCGGATGCGGATCGTCCGTGTACTCGACGCTGACCGCCCAGTGGTTTTTCAGCGCATATTTGATCTGCGCCGAAATCTGCTCATCGGTCAGTTCGGGCAGGAACGAAAACTGTCCCTGCGTGACCTTGTTTCCCGGATTGGTCATCATGGCGACGGTTCCTTTCGTCTAGAAGCTGGGCGTTGCGGTTGGCACGAAGTCGGCCGTGTCGGTCGATTCGTAGTTGAATGTGACGTCCTTCCAGGTCTCCAGGGCCGCCTTCAGCGGCGTGCACCATCTGGCCGCCTGTTCGAGGATTTTGGTGCCTTCGCGCAGATAGTCGCGGCCCTCGTTGCGGGCGAGGATCATCGCTTCCAACGCGACGCGATTGGCCGTTGCGCCGGCCTGGATGCCGTCCGGATGGCCGATCGTGCCGCCGCCGAACTGCAGGACGACGTCCTCGCCGAGATAATGGATCAGCTGGTGCATCTGGCCGGCATGGATGCCGCCCGAGGCGACGGGCATCACCTTGTTGAGCGAGGCCCAGTCCTGGTCGAAGAACAGCCCGGTTTCGAGGTTCTGCGGCGTGCGCTCCTCGCGCAGCGTGTCATAAAAACCCTTGATCATCAGCGGGTCGCCTTCCAGCTTGCCGACAACGGTACCGGCATGGATGTGGTCGACACCGGCCATCCGCATCCATTTGCAGATGACGCGAAAATTCATGCCGTGGTTCTTCTGGCGCGAATAGGTCGAGTTGCCGGCGCGGTGCAGGTGCAGGATCATGTCGTTGCGGCGTGCCCACTTGGCCATCGACTGGATCGCCGTGTAGCCGATGACCAGGTCGATCATGACGATGCAGGAGCCAAGCTGTTTTGCGAATTCGGCGCGCTCATACATCTCCTCCATCGTGCCGGCGGTGACGTTGAGATAATGGCCCTTGACCTCGCCGGTGGCGGCCGACGCCTTGTTCACGGCCTCCATGCAGTAGAGGAAGCGGTCGCGCCAGTGCATGAAGGGCTGCGAGTTGATGTTCTCGTCGTCCTTGACGAAGTCGAGGCCACCCTTCAGCGCCTCGTAGACGACGCGGCCATAGTTGCGGCCTGACAGGCCAAGCTTCGGCTTCGTCGTCGCGCCGAGCAGCGGCCGGCCGAACTTGTCGAGCCGCTCGCGTTCCACCACGATGCCGGTCGCCGGGCCCTGGAAGGTTTTCAGGTAAGCCACCGGGATGCGCATGTCCTCGAGCCGCAAGGCCTTGACTGCCTTGAAGCCGAACACGTTGCCGATGATCGATGCAGTCAGGTTGGCGATTGACCCCGGTTCGAACAGGTCGAGGTCGTAGGCGATGTAGGCGAAGTACTGCTGCTCGGTCTTGGTGCCGGGACCGGTGTTCGGCACCGGCTCGGATCTGAACGCCTTGGCGCGGTAGAGCTCGCAGGCGGTCAGCCTGTCGGTCCACACCACCGTCCATGTCGCGGTGGAGGATTCACCGGCGATGGCGGCCGCCGCCTCCTCGTGGTCGACGCCTGGCTGCGGCGTGATCCGAAACATGGCGATCAGGTCGGTCTCCTTGGGCCGGTAGTCCGGCTCCCAGTAGCCCATCTTCTTGTAGGGGATGACGCCCGACTTGTAGCGTTCCTTGCCTTCCTTGAGCGTGCCAGCTGACGGCATGTCGATCTTGTTCATGACAGGTCTCCTGTTTGCCGCTCAGGCGGCTTTCGCGGTTGCGATTTGCGGGTCGAGTTTTCCCGCGGCGTAACGTTTGGCCATCTCGTCCATGGCGATAACTTTGATCTTCGAGGCGTTGCCGGCGGTGCCGAAGCGCTCGAAGCGATCGCGGCAAAGGTCGCGCAGGGCATCCATGGCGGGTTTCAGGAATTTGCGCGGATCGAATTCGCGCGGGTCTTCCGTCGCGACGCGGCGGAACTGCCCGGCCATGGCCATGCGGCAATCGGTGTCGATGTTGACCTTGCGCACGCCGTAACGGATGCCGCGCTCGATCTCCTCGACCGGAACGCCAAAGGTCTGGGGCATCTCGCCGCCATATCGGTTGATGACGTCCTGCAGTTCCTGCGGCACCGAGGAAGAGCCATGCATGACCAGATGCGTGTTGGGCAGCTTTTCGTGGATCGCCTCGATCACCTGCATGGCGAGGATGCCGCCGTCGGGCTTGCGGCTGAATTTGTAGGCGCCGTGCGAGGTGCCGCAGGCGATCGCCAGCGCGTCGACCCGGGTGGCGGTGACGAAGTCGACCGCCTGATCGGGATCGGTCAAAAGCTGGTCGTGGGAAAGCGCACCTTCGGCGCCATGCCCGTCCTCGGCCTCGCCCTGGCCGGTTTCCAGCGAGCCGAGCACGCCAAGCTCGCCTTCGACGGAAGCGCCGACCCAATGCGCCATCCGTGCGACACGTTCGGTGATGGCGACGTTGTAGTCATAGCTTGCCGGCGTCTTGGCGTCCGCCATCAACGAGCCGTCCATCATCACCGAGGTGAAGCCGTGGTGGATCGCCGAAAGGCAGGTGGCTTCGTTGTTGCCGTGGTCCTGATGAATGCAGAGCGGAATGGCCGGATGCATTTCGGTCAACGCCTCCATCATCTTGGCCAGCATGATGTCGTTGGCATAGGAGCGGGCGCCGCGCGAGGCCTGGATGATGACCGGCGCGTCACAGGCCCTGGCCGCCTCCATGATGGCAAGGCCCTGTTCCATGTTGTTGATGTTGAATGCCGGAACGCCGTAGCCGTGCTCGGCGGCATGGTCGAGAAGCTGGCGAAGGGTGATGCGGGCCATTTTTGGGGTCCTTCCTAGATGATGAGCTTCAGCGCCGCTGCGGCGATGGCTTCGGGCGTGATGTCGAAATGCCGGTAGAGATCCGGGGCAGGGGCGCTGGCGCCGAAACCGGCCATGCCGACGAAAGCGCCGGTGTCGCCGGTCCAGCGGTCCCAGCCGAGCCGTGCTGCGGCTTCGACGGCGACGCGCGGCGCCGAGCCGAGGACAGCCTTGCGGGTGCCGGCATCCTGTTCCTCGAACAGCTCCCAGCACGGCATCGAGACGACGGCGGCGGCGATGCCGTGCTCGGTCTCCAGCCGTTCGGCGGCGGCAACGGCGATCTCGACTTCCGAGCCGGTGGCGATCAGCGTCACGGCGCGGTGCCCGGCTGGCTCGCGCAGGACGTAGGCGCCCTGGCTCGACCGGTTCTCGTCGATGTGTGGCTCGTCGCTGTGTGCCTTCTCGCTGTGTGCTTGGCGCAGCATCGGCAGGTTCTGGCGCGAGAGCACCAGCACGCTCGGCCGGTTCTTGCTCTTCAGCGCCAGTTCCCAGCACTCCGCCGTTTCGATTATGTCGGCCGGACGGAAGACGTTGAGGTTGGGCGTCGCCCGCAGCATCGCCAGGTGCTCGATCGGCTGATGGGTCGGGCCGTCCTCGCCGAGACCGATGGAATCATGGGTCATCACATAGATGACGCGCTGGCCCATCAGCGCCGACAGCCGCATCGCGCCGCGCGCATAGTCGGCGAAGCACAGGAAGGTGCCGCCATAAGGCACGAAGCCGCCATGCAGCGCGATGCCGTTCATGGCCGCAGCCATGCCGTGCTCGCGGATGCCGTAGTGGATGTAGCGGCCGGCATAGGCACCAGGTGCTATGCGATCCATGCCCTTGGTGATCGTCAGGTTCGAATGCGTCAGGTCTGCGGAGCCGCCGACGGTCAGCTCGGTTGCGGCGTTGATGGCGCCGAGCGCCATCTCGGAAGCTTTTCGCGTTGCGACCTTGGTCGCCTTTTCGACATGCTCTTTGCGGAAAACGCCGAGCGCTTCGAAGACCGCGTCGGGCAGGGTGCCGGCGACCGCACTCTCGAAGGCCTGGCGCTGCGGCGAGGCGGCAAGCCGCTGCTCCCAGGCGTGCCGCGCCGCTTGCCCGCGCTCGGCAATTTCGCGCCAGGCGAAGAGGATGTCGTCCGGCACCTCGAACGGCGCGCAAGCCCAGCCGATGTTCTCGCGCGTCGCGGCGATCTCGGCCTCGCCCAGCGGCGCGCCGTGCGTCTTTTCCGAACCGCCCAGGTTGGGCGCGCCCTTGCCGATCACCGTTCGGCAGGCGATCAGCGACGGCCGGTCAGACTGCTGCGCCGCTTCGATTGCCGCAGCGACGGCTTCCGTGTCGTGGCCGTCCACCGACTGGACATGCCATCCGGCGGCTTCGAACCGTCCCGGCTGGTCCATCGATGTCGACAGCGACGTCGGTCCGTCGATCGAGATCGCATTGTCGTCCCAGAAGACGATCAGCCGGGCGAGCTTCAGGTGACCGGCAAGGTCGATCGCCTCGTGGCTGATGCCTTCCTGCAGGCAGCCGTCGCCGGCGATCGCGTAGGTGAAATGATCGACGAGATCGGCGCCGTGGCGGGCAGCAAGCATGCGCTCGGCCAACGCCATGCCGACGGCGGTCGAGATGCCTTGCCCTAGCGGACCGGTCGTCGTCTCGATGCCAAGCGCATGGCCATATTCCGGATGTCCGGCGGTGCGGCTGCCCAGCTGGCGAAACCGCTGCAATTCCTCGATCGGCATGTCTTCAAAGCCGAGCAGGTAATGCAGCGCATATTGCAGCATTGAGCCGTGCCCGGCCGAAAGCACGAAGCGGTCGCGATCGGGCCAGTTGGGCGCCGACGGATCGATGTTGATGAAGCGGCTGAACAGCACCGTCGCAACGTCGGCCATGCCCATCGGCATGCCCGGATGACCGGAATTGGCCTCTTGGACGCTGTCCATCGCCAGTGCGCGAATGGCGTTCGCCATGTCGCGCTCCGAGACGGCGGCGACGGGCTTCAGGGCTGCTGCTTGGCTGTTCATGGCGTCCTCCTCACGACACACGGTTCTTGCGTTCGATCAATTGCAGGATGAGCGGCGTCAGGATCAGCTGCATGGCAAGATCGAGCTTGTTGCCTGGCACCACTATGGAATTCGGCCGCGACATGAACGAGTCGTGGATCATCGAAAGCAGGTAGGGGAAATCGATGCCGCGGGGATTGGCGAAGCGGATGACCAGCATCGATTCGTCGGGCGTCGGGATCCAGCGCGCGATGAACGGGTTTGACGTGTCGACGATCGGCACACGCTGGAAGTTGATGGCGGTCTGCGAGAATTGCGGGACGATGTAGCGGACATAGTCCGGCATGCGGCGCAGGATGACGTCCATCACCGCCTCGGTGGAATAGCCGCGGGTTGCCCGGTCGCGATGGATCTTCTGGATCCATTCGAGATTGATGACCGGCACCACGCCGATCCTGAGGTCGGCATGCCTGGCCAGGTCTATCTTGTCGGTGACGACGCAGCCATGCAGGCCCTCGTAGAAGAGCAGGTCGCTCGGCGGGAATTCGCGCCATTCGGTAAATTGCCCCGGCGGCGTGCCGTACTGCTTCTCCTCGTCCTCGTCATGGATGTAGGTGCGGGTCTTTCCAGTTCCGCGGCGGCCATATTCCTCAAAAACCTCTTCGAGGATTGCGAGCTCGTTGGCCTCGGCATGGAAGTGGGTGAAGTTCGGATTGCCGGCCTTCTCCTCCTCGGCCACCTTGACCTTCATCGTGGCGCGGTCGTAGCGGTGAAAGGCGTCGCCTTCGATGAAGGCGGCGTCGATGTTCTCGCGCCGGAAGATCAGCTCGAAGATGCGCTTGACCGAGGTGGTGCCGGCGCCTGACGACCCGGTGATGGTGATGATGGGGTGCTTTGCCGACATGATGCTCAGGCCCTGAACAGGCCGCGGCGGCTGAACAGCGGCGCACGCTCGCCAATCGCGCTGGGCTCGGTGTGGTAGCGGGTGATGCGCGCGACCTCGCGCGCCGATCCGAACACCACGGGCACGCGCTGGTGCAGGCCCTCGGGCTCGATTTCGAGGATGCGGGTGATGGTGTCGGTGGCGGCGCCGCCCGCCTGTTCGATGAGATAGGCGATCGGGTTGGCCTCATAGACGAGGCGCAGCCGTCCCTGGCGGTAACCCTTGCGCTTGTCGCCTGGATAGAGGAAGACGCCGCCGCGCATCAATATGCGGTAGCAGTCGGCGACGAGGGAGGCGATCCAGCGCATGTTGAAGTCCTTTCCGCGTGGGCCTTCGGTGCCTTCGAGGCAGTCGTCGATGTAGAGCCGCACCGCCTCGTCCCAATGCCGGTAGTTGGCGGCGTTGATGGCGAACTCCTGGGTACGCTGCGGGATGATCCGGCTCTCGTAGGCCTGGACGAAGGTGCCGAGCCTGGTCGAGAGAACGAAGACATGGGTGCCGCTGCCGAGCGACAGAACCAGCGCCAGCTGCGGCCCGTAGATGAAGAAACCGGCGCCCAGCTGGTTCACGCCTGCCTGCAAAAAAGAGGCGGCCGGATTTTCGTCCGGCGCGCCAGTTGCAGGGAGGAGCGAGAAGATCGTTCCGATCGACACGTTGGTGTCGATGTTGGAAGAGCCGTCGAGCGGGTCGATGGCGATGGCGAGAGGCGCCTGGCTGTCGAGCAGGACCGGCTGCTCCAGTTCCTCGGAGGCGTAGAGCGCGACCGGAGCGTGGCGCATGGCATCGAGGAAGATGTCGTCGGCGAAGATGTCGAGATCCTTCTGGATGTCGCCGTCGGCATTGGCGCTGCGGGTTCCGGCAAAGGCGGTGCCGAGCACCCCCTGATTGATGGTGTTGCGGACCTTGGCGGCGGCCTGCGTCAGCTGACGAACGGTCGCGACGACTGCCGAACGCAGTTCGTCGGGTGGGCCGAGATAGGAATTCAGAAATGCGTCGAGCGTTGCCGCTGGCATCGTAACCTCCCGATCCAGCCGCAACTCCTCCGGCCGGATTGGGGAATGAGAACAAACGGCGCTGGATAAGTAAAATTCAATAACTTTACTTTCGTACTAAAAAAAATTTAGTATGACGCATGAGAAACCTCACGCTCAAGCAATTCAAGACCGTTCAGGCCATCATCAGCCATGGAAAAATCGTCAGCGCGGCCAAGGTGTTAGGCTTGTCTCCTCCAGCGGTGACGATCCAGTTGCGGCAGGTCGAGGAGGAGTTCCAACTGGCCTTGTTCGACCGGACGTCGGACGGCATGCGTCCGACTGCCGCAGGTCTGGCCTTCGTCGAGACGGCGCAAGCGATCGAGGAGCGGCTTCGCCTGCTCGAAGACAAGATGGATGCGATCAAGGGCGTGCGTATCGGCAGCTTGCGGCTCGGCGTCGTTTCCACCGCCAAATATTTCGCGCCGCGGCTGATGGCCGGCTTCATGAAGGAACATCCCGACATCGACATGCGGCTCGCCATCGGCAACCGCGCCGAAACCATCAACAGCCTGAAGAACCACGACATCGACATCGCGCTGATGGGACGCCCGGCGCGGGAAGTCCCGGTGCGTGCCTCGGTCTTCGGCGATCACCCGCTGGTCATCATCGCGCCGCCCGACCACCCGCTGGCGTCAGCGCGCGAGATATCCAAGGAGCAGATCGCCGAAGAGCATTTCCTCATCCGCGAGCCCGGCTCCGGCACGCGCATCTCGCTGGAAATATTCCTGAGCGACGTGCCCGGCCGCATCGACGACCTTGGCGTCGAGATGGGCTCGAACGAGACGATCAAGCAGGCGGTGATGGCCGGGCTCGGCATTGCCTTCATCTCTGCCCACACCATCGCCGCCGAAACCGACGCCGGCCGGCTGGTCATCCTCGACGTCGTCGGCATGCCGATCCGCCGGCAATGGTTTTCGGTGATGCGCAGCGATCACGCGATCTCGCCGGCGATGGCGACATTCCACGATTTCCTGATGCGCAAGGGCGCGATGTACCTGCCGCTGTTCGGCAAGCTCTATCCGCACGAAGGACCGAACATTGGAGGTCGCGCGAGTTAGGCCGCGCGGCCTCAGGTCAAACGCTTCAGGCGAGTGATGGCCGTTCGTCGCCTCTCAACTAAGATTGCGCTTGACCTTTACATCGGCCCCACGGACGCGAGCCCAGCAGCACGCAGGCTGCCGTCTGCAAGGCGAGTCGGTGCATTGGCATCGGCGCGCATGTCGGTCTCTGACGATACCGTCACCTCCTCGCCGGACCGCGAGAACGCGTAGAGCGGGCCGCGGTGGCCCGGTATCGAAAAGGCCACGGAGTCGCCGTCGGCGAGGCCCATGACGACGCGCTGCGGATCGCCGCCGATCTTTGGCGCGAAGGTGGCGGTGACCTCCAGGCGGTCGCCCTCGACCGGGACGTAATAGACGACCATGTCGAGGTGCCCCTCGTGCAGGCTGCCGGCTTCGATCGGGCGTCCTATGGTGGCTTCCTCGGCAAACGCCGGGGCGGCAAGAAACAGCGCGGCCAGAACCGAGGCGCTCAGGGTTTTGCGGATCATCTCGTATCTCCTTCTTTTTAGATTTCGTTCGAACTCTATAACTGAGTTAGATTACGAATGCAATCTAAAAAATGAAAATTTATGATGCATGTGAGTCGCATGGCGCATCGGGCAGACAGAATGGAGGGCTGCCCGATTGACGCGCTCGGTTCGGATGCCGCCGGGCAGGGCGCCGACGTGAGGCATCATTCGAGGCCGGGGATCAGGGAATACTCTGGGATGCTCGATAGCTGGGTTGGCGAGGGCAGGGCAAGGAGCCCAGCAGCAAGGCTATTCTCTCGACAATGGCCGGCGCGGTGCTCCTCTCGTGACCGTCAACGACGAGCGCCTGTCGAAGCGGTTCCTGCAAGCGGCCGCCGAGCGCGCGCTGATGGGGTCGGCATGGCCATGAGCTAGCGTACCCGCGGTTACGCTGCGGGCCGCTGACTGCGCTTCTCCTAGCCTGCAATTGGTTCGGCAACAGCCTCTTCGAGGCCAGTTGCCGCCTGGGCGGCAAGACCGCGGGCCGCTGCTTGTGAATCGTAGAATTCCTGAAGTGCATAGACCTTGCCCCACCGCAGGGTGAATACGTGGAGACCACTGTTGACGTAGGATGCGTCGCCGTTGAGCAGCGTCGCGGTGCCGTCCCACTGGGCAAATACGGTGGTGTGCCACGGCCCGCCCGTCACCCAGACGTGGTTCACCGTAAGATGGAGATTGGGCAGGACGCGGCCGAGGCGCTCAAACCAGCGGCGCACGGCTTGCTTGTCGTGGCGCTCACCACCAAGCGCGTGGGCGCCGGAAACGCGGTGATGGACATGCGGCACGAGTGCTTTCACCGCCTCATCCCAGCGATGGTTGTTGACGTGGTCGAAGCTCTGCCGGATCGATTTCTCGACGAAATAACTGTATAGCATTTGACCTCTCCTCCAATTTGGATTGCGTTCGTACTCTATACCTGCTATAGATGTCGAACGCAAGCTAATTTAAGGAGGTCTACATGCGTGTGAGTCGCATTCAGGCGGCGGAAAACCGCGAAACCGTGATCAACGTGGCAAGCCGGCTTTTTCGGGAGCGCGGCTTTGACGGCATCGGCCTTAAGGACCTGATGCAGGCTGCCGGGCTGACCCAGGGCGCGTTCTACAAGCAGTTCGCCTCCAAGGACGATCTAGCGGTGCAGGCGTCGAGGCGGGCGATGGAGAGCGCCACGCTGCGGTGGTCGGCCGCGACTGCGGCAAAATCCGAGGATCCGCTTGGCGCGGTGATCGCATTCTACCTCAGTATGGACCATCGCGGAGAAAAGATGGACGGCTGCCCGATTGTCGCGCTCGGTTCGGATGCCGCCAGACAGGGCAGCGACGTGAAAGCGTCGTTCGAAGCCGGGATCAAGGAGCATCTCGAAATCCTCAGCCGTTTCATTGCCGAGGCCAATGGCGAGGAGCCCGAGAGAAAGGCTATGGCCATCCTCTCGACGATGGTCGGTGCGCTGACGCTATCGCGCGTCGTCAACGACCCTGGCCTCGCCCAGGCCTTCCTGGAGGCGGCGACCGAACAGGTTCGCGAAGCAGCCGCCGCTTGAACGGCGTGCGCAGCGCTGGCGGCGCAGCCAAATCGATAGGAAAACAGATGCGACGGATTGTTGTTACAGGCATGGGAGCGGTCACGCCCCTTGCTGCCGATGTCGAAGTGTCGTGGTCGCGACTGCTGGCCGGTCGCTCGGGCATCCGCAGGCTTCCGGACGCTATGGTGGCAGACCTGCCGGCCAAGATCGGCGGGGTGGTTCCCTCGCCGGAAGACGATCCGGAGGCTGGTTTCGATCCGAATACCGTCCTGGCTGCGAAGGACCAGCGCAAGGTAGACCGGTTCATCATCTTCGGGCTCGCCGCTGCGCAAGAGGCCCTCGCGCAAGCAGGATGGACGCCTGTCTCCGAAGCGGATCGCCTGCGCACGGCCACGATCATCGCGTCCGGCATCGGCGGCTTCCCCGCCATAACCGAGGCGGTGCGCACGGTTGACCAGCGCGGCGTCCGCCGCCTGTCGCCGTTTACGGTTCCGTCCTTCCTGGTGAACCTTGCGGCGGGCCACATCTCGATCCGCCATGGCTTCAAGGGGCCGCTCGGCGCGCCGGTGACGGCGTGCGCGGCCGGCATCCAGGCGATCGGCGATGCGGCTCGCCTCATCCGCGCCAACGAAGCCGATATCGCCGTGTGCGGCGGAACGGAAGCCTGCATGAACATCGTCAGTCTCGGTGGTTTTGCTGCCGCACGCTCTCTTTCAACCGGCTTCAACTGGGCGCCGGCTCAGGCGTCACGGCCGTTCGACGTGTCGCGGGACGGCTTCGTCATGGGCGAAGGAGCCGGCGTGCTGGTCATCGAGGCGTTGAGCCACGCGCTGGCGCGCGGTGCGAAACCGCTCGCCGAGCTCGTCGGCTACGGCACGACGGCGGATGCGCATCACGTCACCTCCGGTCCCGAGGACGGCGACGGGGCGCGCCGAGCCATGCAGATCGCGATTGCCCAAGCCGGCATTTCGCCGCGTGAGGTTCGCCACCTCAATGCGCACGCGACCTCCACGCCGGTCGGTGATCTCGGGGAAATGGCGGCGATCAAAACACTCTTCAGCGCAGATTCCACCATCGCCGTCAGCGCAACCAAATCGGCGACCGGACATTTGCTTGGAGCCGCCGGCGGGCTTGGAGCCATCTTCGCAATCCTGGCGCTCAGGGATCAGGTGGCGCCGCCAACCCTCAATCTGGGCGCGCCGGATCCAGCCGGCGACGGCATCGACTTCGTCGCCAACCAGGCCCGGCCAATGACAATGGACTACGCGATCTCAAACGGCTTCGGCTTTGGCGGCGTCAACGCCAGCGCGCTGTTCCGGCGCTGGACGGATGAGTTGGCCGACGCGAACGCCAGAGGCGCTCATAACTGACTCCGACCTTTCATGCTTCCTCCATGCCAATCCAAAATCAGTCCAATCCAAAGAAAGAAATCATTTCCATGAACAACACCAATCCTGGCGTCGCCCTGGTGACGGGGGCGTCCTCCGGCATCGGGCGCGCAACGGCCATAGCTTTGCAAAGCGCCGGTTTTCGCGTGTTCGGCACCAGCCGTCGCGCAGCCGCCAAAAACTCCGACGGCCTGACCATGCTGGCCTGTGACGTGACCGATGACGCGTCGGTGGCGAAACTGGTCGATGACGTGCTGGCCGAGACCGGGCGCATCGACCTGCTTGTCAACAATGCCGGCATGGGTCTGTTTGGTGGCGCGGAAGAGTCGTCAATGGTCCAGGCTCAGGCACTGTTCGATGTGAACGTCTTCGGCGTTCTCCGCGTGACCAACGCGGTCCTGCCGATAATGCGCCGTCAAGGCAAGGGTAGGATCGTCAATCTGAGTTCGGTGCAGGGGTTCATCCCAGCTCCCTATTTCGCGCTTTATGCGTCGACCAAACATGCCATCGAAGGCTATTCCGAATCGCTCGACCATGAACTGCGCCTGTTCGGGATTCGCGTTGCATTGGTCGAACCCGCTTATACCCGCACGTCGTTTGAAGATAATCTCGCCAGGCCGGACCAGTTGCTTGATATCTATGACGCTGCGCGCGCTGGCATGAACGCAGTCGTGCGGAAAGCAATGGAAAAAGGCGATTCGCCCGAATTGGTCGCCAAGACGGTTTTGGCTGCTGCGATCGATCCCGTTCCGAAGAGGCGCTATGCTGCGGGAAAAATGGCGCGCCAGGTCAGTCTCCTGCGCCGTTTCGTCCCCGCATCCGCATTCGACAAGAGCCTGCGCAAGCAGAACGGGCTGCCGGTCTGACGACATCGAAGACACCCCGTGAAGATCGGAATCATCGACGCCGGAAACATCGGCGCCGCATTGGCGCAGCGCAACCTGAAGCAATTGCCTAGAACGCCCCGGCGGTTGTTGGTGTTAGATAAGCGATATGCTATATTGCAGTGCGAAAGAGTGGGGGCCACGTCCTTTCACACCCGTAAGCGATCTGTATGTGCGACCCCTGCAGACTGGTCGGTATCACTGAAACTCCCGGGCATGGGGTTCGGGATTCGATGGGGGCATGGGGCAATGCTTTATACGCTGGTTATGATGGTCTGCCTGACGGATGTGCCGCAGACCTGTGAACAACGCGAACAGATGGTGGACGGCCTGGCGATGAACCCAGGGACCGCCTTCATGCAGGCGCAGCCGCTGGTAGCCCAGTGGATCGAGACGCATCCCGGTTATTTCGTGCAGCGCTGGCGCGTGCTGCCCGGCCGGGGAACGTGAGATCCGCTGCGGAGATAGAGGTTCTACTTCTTTGCGGCGAGGGTTTCCGAGACGGCCTTGGACAATTGATAAAGCCGCTGCTCGATGATCGTCGGCACTTCACAGACGTAAGTCAGTGATTGGACGCGTTCATTGAAAATTCGCGTTGCGAATTTCAGCTGTTCGGTGCGCCGTTCGATGTCGTCGGGATTCGCATCCGGCTTTGCCCGCAACGCATCGACGTCGGACGCTGCCTTGCGCAAGGCGGCGGCCATTTCGAGCTGCTTGTGGGCGTACCGGGAAATGCCTGAGATCACCTGCGAACGCTCGGCGTCCATGTGATCGAACATGCCTTGCACCAGCATCGCCATCTTCGGCGCAAGCTGCTCGGCCGGCAGCGAGGCGGCGAAATCCTTGATTTTCTTTTGGGCTTCGGCGATCGGCATCCGCCGGGCCGCCACCTCCTCGACCAGGGTGGAGACGGCAGGGTCCTTCGAAAAATCCTTCGCCGCTGGCGGAAGCTCCGGCCCATTCCAGATCTGGCCGAGCGAGAGTTGCGGCACTTTGCGCTGTATGCAGGGCCAGTCCGGATCGGTATTCGCTGCCCTGGCGTTCATGCTCGGCGTCAGCATGGCAACCACAGCCAGGCTGCGAACAAGGCTCATTCGTGCCATCAGCCATTTCCTCCGGTGTCTTGTTTGCGGGTCACCAGGCCGCGCGAAGGGTCGTAGGCGATGATGGCGGCGGCAAGGAACAGAACAGTGCATCCGGCAACGACGCCCAGCGACAGCCACTCGATCTGGCCGTAGAAGGCGAAGCGGATCAGTTCGACGGCATAGGTGAACGGGTTGGCGAGGCAGATCTTGTGCAGCAGCGGGCTCGCCTCCTGGATGCGCCACAACGGATAGAGCGCCGGCGAGGCGAAATAGCCGGGAAAGATGACGAAGTTCATGATGCCGGCGAAATTTTCGAGCTGCTTGATCATCGACGACAAAAGCATGCCGAGCGCGCAAAGCATCATGCCCGACAGGAACAGCGCCGGCAGCACCATGAGATAGCCGATCGGCGGCGCCTTGACGCCCCAGAACCAGGCAACGATCAGGAACGCATAGACCTGCGCGATCGATACGGATACGCCGGCGAGCATCTTCGACACCAGCAGGAACCAGCGCGGGAAGGGGCTGACCAAAAGGGTGCGCATGTTGCCCATCTCGCGGTCATAAACCATCGACAGCGAAGACTGCATGCCTGAGAACAGCAGGATCATGCCGCACAGCCCCGGCGTGATGTAGACCTCGTAGAGCACGTAGGTCTTGTAGGGCGGGATGATCGACACGCCGAGCACCTGCCGGAATCCGGCGGCAAAGATGAACAGCCAGATGAGCGGCCGAACCAGCGAGGATATGAAGCGCTCGCGCTGGTGCAGGAAGCGCAGGCATTCCCGCAGGACGACGCCCTTGAGGCAGATGAGATAGTGGCGCAGGCCGAATTTCTCGAACTTCTCCGGAAAGATGCCGGCGACTTTTTCGGGTATTGAAGGAGCGCTCATGGCGATATCCCCGCGGTGCCGGCCGCCTCGATGCGGCTGAGCCTGGAAAAGGCGTCGCGGATCGAGCCGGCGCCGCTCGTCCTGACGACATCGGCCACCTTGCCCTTGGCGACCAGTTCGCCCTGGCGCAGCACGACGACATGGTCGCCGTCGTCAACCTCGTCGATCAGATGCGTTGCCCACAGCACGCCGATGCCCTCGGTTTCGACGAGCTTGCGGATGGTGGCGAGAATGCCGGCGCGCGACTGGATGTCGAGACCGACCGTCGCCTCATCGAGCAGCAGTAGCGACGGGCGGTGGAGCAGCGCCCTGGCGATCTCGATGCGCCGCATCTGGCCGCCGGAAAGGCTGCGTGCCTTGTCGTGCTGGCGGCCCGGCATGTCGACGATATCGAGCAGCGCGGCAATGCGCTGCCGGGCCTCGCGTCCGCCGATGCCATGCAGCGCGGCGTGGTAGGAGAGGTTCTGGTGGACGCTGAGGTCGAGGTCGAGCGTGCGCGCCTGGAACACGATGCCGACCCGCCTGAGCGCCTCGCCCGAAGCGCGGCTGACGTCATGGCCGAAGATGCGGATCGATCCGCGGCGCGTGTCGTAAAGATGGCTGATCAGCGAGAACAGCGTCGTCTTGCCGGCGCCGTTGAGACCGAGAAGCACGGTGAACGTCGCCGGCGCGATCGAGAACGAGACGTCGCTGAGCGCCCGCTTCGAACCATAGGAATGGCTGACGGCGGCGACGTCGAGCGCCGCCACCTGATCTCCCGGTCCGTTTGTCCTCACATGCTGCACGCCGGTCGGCTCCCTTGTCGTCGACAACTGTCTAGCCCAACTCTAGCCCACGGGGCGCGATCGCGCAGGTCCTGCTTTTCAAACCTTACTTGATCGTGATCGTGCCCTTCATGCCCTTGTCGGCGAGGTCGGGCACCGACCATGTGTAGATGCCTGGCCTCACGGTGGTGAACTGTACCTGGATGGTGCCGTCGGCGTCGAATTCGAGCCATGCGGGTGCGCCGTTCATGTGCACCTCGAGGTCGTTGATGACGATCTGGTTGTTCCACACATTGCGGAACAGGTCGGTGTGGAATTTGTACTCCAGCCCGCCGGCCGCGGTGATCTTCCAGCGATAGCCCTGGCCGGCGATCAGCTCAAAATCCTCCTGGTTGGCGGTGAACTGGTCTTCCTTGCTGCCGAGGATAAGTTCGGGCACGTCCTTGCTGGCCCGGGTCGCCTTCTCGGCTTTCGGACTGGCCTCCGTGCTGGCCGCTCCGGCGGCGGCGTCATCGTCATCGCCGTCCTGCGCCCAGACCTGGCCCTGGGTGAGCGCCATGCCCACCAGCGCGGCGAAAGCGACTGCCCGAAATTTCCGCATGATTTCCTGCCCTTCTGCTGTTTTTTCTGTCGGCTTGATTTACTTGGTTTATTCAACGGTTCATTTGGCGGAATTCAATTGGGCGAGACGACGACGCCCCACGGCAGCGCGCCGACGGTCACCGACTGCACCGGCTCGTCGGTCGCCACGTCGATGAAGGTGATGTCGTTCGACACGCCGTTGGTCGAGATGATGGTCTTCTGGTCCGGGGTGAAAGCAAGCTGCCAGACGCGTTGGCCGACCAGCACATATTTCTCGACCTCGTATGTCTGCGTGTTGACCACCGCGACGCGGTTGGCCGGTCCCAGCGCCACATAGGCTTTCTTGCCGTCGGCGGTGATGCGCACACCGACCGGCTGGATGGATTCGGGCCTCAGGCCGGCAACCTCGAAGGTGATCTTCTGGACGACTTCGCGCGTTTGATTGTCGATCACCGAAACCGTGCCACCGATCTCGGCGCTCACCCAGGCCTGCTTCCCGTCGGGCGTGAACTCGACGAAGCGCGGACGCGCGTCAACCAGCACGTTGTCGGTGATCTCGTGCGTGGACGTATCGATGAAATGCGCCATGTTCGTCGTTTCCGACGTGTTGACCATGGTCTTTCCGTCCGGGCTGACACCCATGCCCTCCGGTTCGACGCCGACCGGGATTTCCGCCAGCACTTTCTTGCCCTCGATGTCGATGACGGTGACGAGATTGTCGTCCTCATTGGCGACATAAAGCGTCTTGCCGTCGGGCGACAGCACGAACAGCTCCGGGTCGGGCCCGGAAGGCAAGGTGTCGACGATCTCCAGCGACGCCGTGTCTATAACCTCGATCGAATCATCGTCACTGGCGCAGAGATAGATGTGCTTGCCGTCGTGGGAGATGGTGATGCCGCGTGGACGCTGCCCGACATTGACGGTCTTCACCACCTGCATCGTCGCGGTGTCGACGACGGTCATTGTATTGTCTTTCTCGTTGGAGACATAGGCCATGTAGGCCGACGCCGGACCGGCCATGAAGCCGGTCGCAACGATGGCGAGTGCGCAAGCTCGTCTCTGCACTGAAATTCCTCCCGAACTTTTCTACTTAAGCACGCATTTTGTTTCCGGCTCATCGACCCCGAGCGTATCGAGCTCCGACAGCTGGTGCAAAAATCCCTCCTGCGGCGATGTCGAGACGACCGACCTGGTGTCGCCGAGGAAGATCGGCTGCCGCAACTGCTGGTTCCATTTGCGGAAGGTCAGTTTCTGCCCTTTGAAGGCGGCGATCGAAAAATCGTCGGAGCGGATGAAATCGGCCATCTTGCGCGGGTCGGCGCCCTGCGTGCGGGTCGCCGCCTCGCCGAGGATGCGCACCGCGGTCCACGCCGCCATGTCCTTCGACACCATGCGGCGGCCGTTTGCCTTGGCGAAGCGGTTCTGGATCTGGGTGCCGCCCCATTGCTCGCTGGCCGGATGCCAGGCCAAGGGGGTGAGGCCGGCGGTGCCGGCGACCGGCCGCGGAATCCAGGTGCGGAACGGAACGTAGGTGCCGAACACCTCGCTTTCGTCGGCGACCAGCAGCACATCGTGCTCCGGCAGGTCCTGGGTGAAGACAGGCATCTGCCGCTGGATCTGGACGACGCCGGAATCGGTCCGCCGTGCCGTGCCGGTATCCTCGAACAGTTTTTCGCCGACGATCTCGCCGCCGAATCGCGTCGCCGCCCGGCGCAGCGTCTCGGCAAAAAGCTGGTCGCGCTCGTGCGAGCCGTAGATCAGCACCCAGCGCCGCCATTGCTTCCAGATGAGATACTGCGCCAGCCCGTCGGCCAGCATGCTGCGCGTCGGGATGGTGTGGAAGATGCTGGCACGGCATTCCTCCTCGCGAAGACTGTCGTCGGTGGCGCCAGCGTTGAAGATCAAAACGCCGTTGTCGCGGGCAAGATCGGCGATCGACAGCAACTGCCTGGCCGACAGGTCTGCGACCACATAGCGGTTGCCTTTGGCGATCATCTCCTGGAAGGCCGGGACGACATCGGCATCCGGCTTCACCTCGGTCACGTCGAGGCTGAATTTCTGGCCAAGGAAGCTGCCGGTCGTGTTGTTGTCGGCAATCGCCACAGTGCCCCCGGCCACGCCTTCATCGCGCGGCGGGACGTCGAGCACCGACAAGGCCAGCTGCGGCGCATAGGCGCGCAAATAGCCTATCTTGATCTCGATTACTTTTTTTTCCGGCTTGGCCGTTGCGGTCGGCTGCTTGCCCGTCGCTTCCTGGGCGAGCGCGCCCGCAACGTTGACGGTCAGGGAAAAAAAGCACAAAAAGGCCGCCAGAGTGCCCGGCACCGCGCTCGTCATCGATAAAATTACCCGTTCTTGCGCTAAAGTCCGATTGTTGTCGGAGCGGCGCGAAGTCAAGGTGCCCGTGATGAGCTTAGCTGACCCGCAAATTTTATCAAACCCTGAAAGTGGACTGCTCACGTCTGCTTTAGTGCCATGCCTGCTCGCCCGAACGGCGACCGAGCGGATTCTGGTATTCGGGCCCAAAAGCGTCCTTTTCCTCATGCCGGAGAAAGTCCGTCAATGACCAGAATGCTGGCCAGCATCACCGGCGTCGACGAGGCGGAGATCGCGCTTTCAGGCGGTGCCGACATCATCGACCTGAAGGATCCGAAGGCGGGAGCGCTGGGCGCGGTGTCCACGCAGACCATCCGCCGGACGATTTCGCTGATCGCCGGCCGGGCGCCGGTCAGCGCGGTCTGCGGCGACCTGCCGATGGAACCGGAGACGATCCGCGCCAGGGCCGAAGAGATCGCCGCAACCGGCGCCGATTACGTCAAGATAGGTTTGTTTCCGTCGGCAAATGTTGCGGCTTGTGCGGCGGCGCTCGCGCCGCTCGCCCCGCGAACGAAACTGATCGCCGTGCTTTTCGCTGACCTGGCGCCGGATTTCGAGCTTCTGCCGATGCTTGCCAAACATCGCTTCCATGGCGCCATGGTCGACACTGCCAACAAGGCCAACGGGCGGCTGCTCGACCATCTGCCGCCCGAGCGTATCCCGGGATTCATCGATCGAGCGAAATCGCTCGGCCTCATGGTTGGGCTGAGCGGATCGCTGGAAGCCCCTGATATTCCACGCCTGCTGCCCTTCGCTCCCGATTTTCTCGGCTTTCGCGGGGCGCTGTGCGGCGATTCCGGCCGCGTGGGTTCGATCAGCGCCAAGGCGGTTGCGCAGATCCGCGAGTTGATCCCGGAAGCATCCCGGGCTGGCGGCGCGTCGAGCGTCGACTACCGTCTGCTGGCGGCGAGAGGCTATTCGCCGGGCACCGACCCGACACTGGGCACCGACAAGATCTTCGTGCGGGACTTTGTCCTGCCGGTCCAGATCGGCGCCTACAGTTTTGAGCACGGCCATACCCAAAAAGTGCGTTTCGACGTGACCGCCGACGTGCTGCAAGTCACCGACCATCCCGAAGATATGCGCCATGTGTTCTCCTACGACATCATCATGGACGGCATTCGCACCATTGTTGCGCGGGGCCATATCCAGCTTAGCGAGGCCTTGGCCGAGCAGGTGGCGACCTACATTCTGGAGAACCCGCGTGTCGTGCGGGTCACGGTAAGGGTGGAAAAACTCGAACTCGGCCCAGGCGGCGTCGGCGTCGAGATCGAACGCAAGCGCCAATCGGCAGGCCGCGGCGTTGCCTCCGGCCCTGCCGGCCGAAAAGACCCAGGCGCTGTTTCCCGGCCGCGACAGGAAAGGCCCGACGCCGTCAGGCGAGCCGTCGTCAAGCCGTCCGTCGTCAAGCTTGGCGGCAGCACCGTCCATGCGGCGGAACTGGAAAGCTGGATCGCGGCGCTGGCGGGTTCCAAGCTGCCGATCGTCATCGTGCCCGGCGGCGGCCTGTTCGCCGACCAGGTGCGCGAGACGCAGATTTACATGGATTTTTCCGACACCGCCGCCCACGCCATGGCCATCCTCGCCATGGAGCAGTTCGCCCAGGTCATCCTCGACCGTGACGAAAGGCTGGCGCCGGCACGGTCGCTGGAAGAAATGGGGCGGGCGCTGGACGCGGGGAAGATCCCGGTGTGGCTGCCGTCGTCATTGGCGCTGCCGGCGCCGGACATTCCGGCGTCCTGGGATGTTACCTCCGATTCCCTTGCCGCCTGGCTTGCCGGCAAGCTCGGCGCGAACGCGCTGCTCTTGATCAAGCAGACCGGCGCCTTCTCCGGCAGCGACACGATCGACAGCCTGGCGGTCAGAGGCATCGTCGACGCCGGCTTCGCCGCCATGCTGCCCGACGGTGTCGATGTCCACCTCGCCGGCCCGAAAGATGCCGCCGAGGCCGGGGCGCTGCTCGCGGCGGGCACTCTGCCCGGCATTGCGATCGCGGCTTCGATCCGGTCGGCAAGAAAAGCAGGGTAGGCGATGGCGACGCTGCATACGCCGCGCTGGGCATGGGTTTTGACCGGTTCCGGTCATTTTTTTACGGAGAGTTTTGCACTCATCCACCAGATCGAGCATTGCGATGTCTTTGTGTCGAAAGCCGCCAACGAAGTGCTGCGCATGTACAAGCTCAAGCTCGATTTCCCGGAGACGACGCGCGTGCTGCACGACAAGACGGCGAGCGCGATCCCGGTCGGCGAATTCTATCACGGCGTCTATCATACGGTGGTGGTGGCGCCGGCCAGCTCCAACACGGTCGCCAAATGCGTGCACGGCATTTCTGACACGCTCGCCACCAACGTCTTTGCCCAGGCCGGAAAATGCCGGGTGCCGGCCATCGTCTTTGCCTGCGACACCGCGCCGGAACTCGAAACCAAGGCGCCGCATGGGCTGGTCAAGGTCTATCCGCGCAGCATCGACCTGGAGAATACCAACCAGCTGAAGAGTTTTGAGCGAACCCAGGTGGTCGAGTCGCTTGCCGATCTCGAAGCCTCGGTCAGGCGGCGCCACGTCGAACTCGCAAGCCATGGCTGAGCGGCTGGTCTTTCTTACCGGCCATCTGGCCAAGGTCCGGCTGGAAAGGCTGCTGGCCGGACTGGGCGAAACCGAATTTGCCTGGGAGATCATCGACATCGGCGTCAAGGTCGCGGCGCTGATGAGCGAAGACATCATCAAGCGGCGACTCAGCCTGGCAGGCGGCACCGACCGCGTCATCCTGCCCGGCCGCTATCGCGGCGACATCGAGCATCTGTCGAACCATTTCGGCGTGCCCTTCGTCCGCGGGCCCGACGAGATCGCCGATCTGCCGGCCTTTCTCGGCCGGGCGGGCGAGCCGCCTGACCTTTCGCGTCACGACATGCGCATCTTCGCCGAAATCGTCGATGCGCCGATGCTGTCGGTCGAGGCGCTGGTGGCGAGAGCACGGACGCTGGCCGCGGCCGGCGCCGACGTCATCGATCTCGGCTGCCTGCCGGAAACACCGTTTCCGTTGCTGGACGAGGCGGTGCGCGAGCTGAAGGCACAGGGATTTCTGGTCAGCGTCGATTCCGCCAGCACCGACGAACTGTCGATCGGCGCAGGCGCCGGTGCGGACTACCTTCTCAGCCTCGATGAGAACACGCTGCCGCTGGCCTTCGACCACAAGGCCGTGCCAGTGCTGATCCCGGCCACGCCCGGTGACCTGGATTCGCTTGGCCGGGCCATCGAAGCGGCAAAGAAGGCCGGCGTCGGCTTCCTCGCCGATCCGGTGCTTGATCCGATCCATTTCGGCTTTGCCGCCTCGCTTGGGCGTTTCATCGAGGCGCGACGCCGCTGGCCTGAGGTCGAGCTGCTGATGGGGACAGGCAATCTCACCGAATTGACCGACGCTGACAGTTCCGGCGTCACCGCGGTTCTGGCCGGGCTCTGCTCGGAACTTCAGATCCGAAACGTGCTTGCCGTGCATGTCAGCCCGCATACGCTGCGAACGATCGAGGAGCACGACATTGCCCGCCGCATCCTGTTTGCCGCCAAGAGTGACGGTGCGCTGCCGCGGAGTTATCATCCAGGGCTGCTGCAGGTTCACGATCGCAAGCCGTTCACCGCCTCGACCGAGGATATCGCAGCCCTCGCGGCCGAGGTGCGTGACACCAACTTCCGCATCATGACCGCGGAGGACGGCATCCATGTTTTCAACGGCAAGGGGCACGCGGTTGCCACGGATGCGTTCGAACTCTTTGCCGGGCTTGGCGTTGAGGCGGATGGAGCACACGCGTTCTATCTCGGCGCCGAACTGATGAAGGCCGAGATCGCGTGGCGCCTCGGCAAGCGCTATGTGCAGGACGAGCCGCTCGCATGGGGCGTTGCCGCGCCGGCTCCCGAAACCGACCGCAGCCGCCTTGCCGAAGCGGGCCACACGCTTCGCGCGAAGAAAGAGCGCTAAATCATGCCATTCATTCGCGAATCGATCATCACCACGGTCAGCAAAGCCGGCGGCGTCCACATCGCGCCGATCGGCATTATCGCCGAGAAGGACGGCTGGGTCATCGCCCCGTTCCGGCCGTCGATCACGCTCGACAATCTCGCCGAAGTGCCGTTCGCCATCGCCAATTACACCGATGACGTCCGCATTTTTGCCGGCTGCCTGACTGGCCGCAAGCATTGGCCGACCGTTGCCGTCGACGGGTGTCCGGTGCCGCGTCTCGCAGCGGCGCTCGCGCATTCTGTCCTCGAAGTCGAAACTGTCGACGACGATGCCATGCGGCCTCGCCATTTCTGCCGCGTGGTGCGGGAGGAAACGCATGCGCCGTTCACCGGCTTCAACCGCGCCAAGGCGGCGGTGCTGGAACTGGCCATCCTGGTCAGCCGGCTCGGCATGCTGCCGGGCGACAAGATCGAGGCGGAAATCGCCTACCTTTCGATTGCCATCGAAAAGACCGCGGGCGAGGGCGAAAAAGAAGCCTGGGGCTGGCTGATACAGCGGGTCGGCGATCACCTTGCGGCCGAGGATGCCAGCGGCGAGGATGCGCGGGGCTGAACCGGATATGCTGAACCTGGGTAAGCGTCCGGGCCGACGTGGTTTAGCATGGTACACGTGGCGCTGATCTCAAACGGCGGTGTTCGACCCTTTGCGGTCATTGAGCCCGGTATGCACGATGACCGGAATGGGCTCGAATGCTGACTGGCAGCTTTGAGGCTCGGATTATAAGAAGCGGCCCTTCAGGCCCCCGCGGGTACCGACGCGATCTGACCCCAATCCGACCATTCCCGCCGCACGATGCCGCCCGAAAGCCGACATTCAAAGGATCCAGCGGCCAAGCGCAGGTTGCCGGAACCGACTCATGAGTGCGCGCGCCGTTTATCCAATCATGTGAGCCACTGGCATGCCCCAGCGCCGGGCTTGGCCATCAATTCGCAATGAGGTCAGAGATCGAGGCAAACGGTGCCTAGCGGCCGGCTGCAGCAAGCCAGCACATAACCAGCCGCCTTCTCTTCAAGGCTGAGTCCTCCAAGGTCGTCGATCACGACGTCACCTGAGAGCTTGACCGTCCGACAGGTTCCGCAAATGCCCTGCTGGCATGCGGTAGGGATGTAGAGGCCGCTATTGCGCGCCGCATCGAGCAGAGTCTCTCCAGGCGCACACAGGTGCTCCACGCCAGACCGGGCGAAACGGACACAAGTCGGGCCAGCGGCAGCCGATTGAGGAGCCATGGAATTGCCCACGGCGCCGCCGAAACTTTCCTCGTGATACTGGGAGGGTGCGATGCCGATCCCCGCGGCACAAGCCCGAACCGTCTGCATAAACGGCTCGGGGCCGCAAACGTAAGACGTGCGCTGGTGAAGGTCCGGAGCCAGCCGCAAGAGCATGGGGCCGTCGATGCGACCGAAAGGGCCCTGCCACGCCGAACCTTCCTGGCTGCAGATGAAGCTTACGTCGACATTGGAGAATCGCGCGGCGAGCGCCTCCAACTCGGAGCGGAAGGCGATGTCGTCCGCCGTCCGAGCGCAGTGAATGAAACGGATGTCATGGCCAGATGCCCGGTCGGTTAGCGCCCGCAGCATCGACATAACGGGAGTGATGCCGCTGCCGCCCGAAAGGAAAAGCGGCTTCTCGGATGGTAGATCGTCGAAGTTGAAACGTCCGACCGGCCCTTCGATTTCAATGTTGTGGCCCGGCCGGAGATTGTCGTGAAGCCAGTTGGAAACAAGCCCGCCCTTCACCCGCTTCACCGTGATCTGCAGGTCGAGCGGTCGAGTCGGCGGCGACGACACCGAGTACGGTCTCGTGACCCGGGTGCCGTCGATTGTCAGGTTCAGGACTAAATACTGGCCTGCACTAAAGCTGAACATGTGGCCAGAAGCAGCTGAAAAGACGAATGTCTTAACGTCGTGTGTCTCATCGATGACGCGCCGGCAGCGCACGAACTGTCTTGAGCTCTCCGCCCATTGCCGTTGACGCAGCGCTGGAGCGAAATCGGTGGCCGAAAAGGGAGCGTGCGCGTTCATGATTGGACTCTGCTTGACCCGACCAGAATGGCAGCCGGGATACTTTCAAAAAAGCGGCAGATGTCGGCTTTACAATCGGATATTTCGATCTAGCTTTCCATGGACATAACGGCCAGATGGAGCGCGCGAATCCCTCTACGGATGATCGGCTCGTGCTTGCGGCGCGCCAAGATAGCGGTGTGAACCGGCTGCTGAAGCGCGGGCGCGCCCTCGACCACAAAAGACGGCCGCTCGGCGGTATACCGCCGAGCATCGTCACTGCGCATATAGCAAGTGCCACCCATGCGCCGCAGCATCGCTTCGGCGAGCGTTTCCGAGCCCATCGAAAGACGGCCTATCGCCAATTGCGGCAGCGCCTCGGCGTGGGCTTTTTCAAGCGCGACCGTGTAGCCCGGCCGGATATACGTATCCGCGTTGACCTCCGACAGGATCCTGGCCGTCGTAGATACCATCACATATTCTTCAACCATGAGAGGATCGTAGGAGATTTCAGGGAGGTATCGGGGCGCGTAGACCACAGCAATATCGAGGTTTCCCAAGCTCAAGTCGGAAATCATCTGCGGCGAGTAGTCGGACTCTACGTGAATTGACGATTTCGGCAGCACCTGGAACAGAGTTTCCACCCAACCCGGCAATATCGATCGCGTCATCCCGACCTGCGCAGCGACGCGCAAGGTGCCCTCGAACCGGTTGAATGCCCGAACGTCATGGCGGGCCTGAGACCATGTCGACAGCATCGCGCGCGCATAGGCTTCGAAACGTCGCCCCGCCGCGGTCGGTTCTGCGCCGGCGCGTCCCCTCAGGAAGAGCTCCGAACCGATGGCCTGCTCTAGGTTCCTGATGCGGGTACTGACCGTCGACTGCGTAACCCCAAGACGATCGGCCGTACGGTTGAAATTTCGCGACTCCATAATGTCGAGAAAGGTCTCGATGTGATCCAGCTGCATGTCGCCTCGCAATCGAAAAATCCGATCGTATTACCTCAGATCACAAGCTTGATCAAATAATTCCCAAGGCGGAAGCTGCGGTTGAAGAAGCCGGCTGGGTTAGCCGGCCTGCCGCGCCAGGGGAGTTGGTTAGGGTGTTCATAGTCGATTGCGATTGTCACAATTACTGGTCGAGCGCTACGGTGCTCGAGCCATATCTTTCCGGCGTCTGGAAAGACATGTTCACAGAAGGCGAAAAAACTGGTCCGAGAGGCTCCTTCCCCCACGGTCACCGTCCGTGGTTTCACCCGCAGGATTTCTCCCGGAAGGACGTCAGGCCCGAGACGGAGGCCGACAACTATCTCGTCATGAAAGAAAAGCACCTCGACAAATACAATGTCGGAGCCGCTATCCTCACCGGCGACGAGCCGATCGAAGCCTCCACGCTGGCCAATCCCTATTACGCAAGTGCACTGGTCAGCGCCTATAACGACTACCAAATCGCCGAATGGCTTCCCAAAGACAGTCGTTTTATGGGCTCCATCATCATCGCGCCGCAGGATCCGAAGCTCGCAGCAGCCGAGATCCGCCGCCTCGGCAACCATCCGCGTATGGTGCAGGTTCTGGCCTCCCAGGGCTCGGTCAAACCCTACGGTGATCCGTTCTACCATCCCATTTTCGAGGCTTGCGCCGAAGTCGGGCTGCCATTCGCGATCCACCTGGGCGGCCATGGCGGCATCAACTGGAACGCGGTGGCACCGGCTCCCACGACCTTCTTCTGGGAGACGCACGCTATTCTTCACATGTCGGCCTTGTCGCACGTGGCAAGCATGATCGCGCATGGCGTTTTCGAAAAATGGCCGGACCTGTATTTCGTGATCATCGAGTGCGGTGTGGCCTGGGTTCCATCGGTATTATGGCGTCTGGACGCAGATTACAAAGCGCTGCGCAAGGAAACGCCGTGGCTGAAGATGCTGCCCTCGGAGTATTGCCGGCGCAATATCCGCTTTTCCACGCAGCCGCTGGAGCAGCCCGCGAACATACAGCATCTCTGGTCCACTCTCGAAGCGATGGACGGCGAGAACACGCTGATGTTTGCCTCCGACTACCCGCATTGGGATTATGACGATGCCAACACGCTGCACATCCCGCCTGCCTGGAGGAGCAAGATCATGGGGTTGAATGCGCTCGAGGTCTATAAACGCATTCCCCGCACGCAAGCGGCTAATGCCGCCTGACGGGAGCAGACAATGGCTGAGAAAACATACATTTGCCGGATCGACCAAATCGAGACCGGAACTCCCTACATCGCCAAAATCCGCAGCCTTTCAGTCGGGGTTTTCCGCATCGGAGATTCATTCCATGCGTTGCTGAACGTTTGTCCGCACCGAGGCGCTCCGCTTTGCGAGGGACCGCAATGCGGAACCACGGCGCCGGTCGACCAAGCGCAGTTCATCTATCACCGCGAGAACGAGATCGTGCGCTGCGCCTGGCACGGTTGGGAATTCGACATAAAAACCGGTGCGGCCCTGGTCGATCCGGGCGTACGTGCCCGAACATTCCCGGTCACGGTGGAGGCTGGTGAAATCTATGTAACGGCGTAAGATTTGTGTCGAAAACGCTGAAAATCGAAAGGAGGCAAATCGGCTGAATCCGCCAGATCTGCTCGATAATGCCAACAACAAGAATGCGGGAAATCCGCAATGGGAGGAAGCAGTGTCAGAATCTGAATATAAACTCCGCCTGGCGCAAAACCTGATCGGCCGCGGCAAGGTTTCGCGCCGTGATTTCATCCAGCTCGGGCTGGCGGCCGGCCTGACGGTCGCCGCCGGCGACAAGCTCTTCGTGACCGTGGCGCGGGCCGAACCGCAGCGGGGCGGCTTCGCCAAGCTCGGCATGGCACATGGCGCGACGACGGATTCGATCGATCCGGCCGGCTATCTCGACACCTTCACGCAAACCGCCTTTTCGGGTGCCATGTCCAACAGCCTGACCGAGGTCGACGCGAAAGGCAGCATCCAACCGGACCTTGCCGAGAGCTTCGAGACCTCGGACGACGCGACGACATGGGTCTTCAAGCTGCGCAAAGGTGCGACCTTCCACAACGGCAAGACCGTAACAGCGGACGACGTGGTCGCCTCGATGCAATACCACATGGGAGTCGACACCAAATCGGCGGCGAAGTCGCTGCTGGAATCGGTGACCAATATCAAGGCGGACGGTCCGGAAACGATCGTTTTTAAACTAAACAGCGGCAATGCAGACTTTCCCTACATCATGAGCGACTATCACCTTGTCGTCATGCCTGCCAAGGACGGAAAGGCAGACTGGGAATCGGGCGTCCGGACCGGTGCCTTCGTGCTTGAGAACTTTCAGCCCGGCGTCTCGGCCAAGCTCAAGCGCAATCCCAACTACTTCAAGAACGGCAAACCCTATTTTGACGAGGTGGAGTTTATCGCCATCACGGACCTCGCAGCGCGTATGGCGGCGCTGTCAACCGGCGAGGTGGATTATATCGGCCGCGCCGACCTGAAAACGCTCGGTATGCTGAAGCGCAAGCCGAATATCGAAATCCTCGAGGTCACCGGATACGGCCATTACACGCTGCCGATGAACGTGACGGTGGCGCCATTCGACAACCCCGATGTGCGCATGGCGTTGAAATGGGCCATCGATCGCGAGGAAATCGCGCAGAAGATCTTCCTTGGCCATGCAACCGTCGGAAATGACAACCCGATCGCACCGGCGATCAAGTTCGCCATCAATCCGGAGCCGCAGCACAAGTTCGATCCGGAAAAGGCGCGCTTCCATCTGAAAAAAGCGGGAATCGAAAATCTCAAGGTCGACCTTTCCGTCGCCGACGCCGCTTTCGCCGGCGCCGTGGACGCAGCCGCCCTCATCCGCGAGACGGCGGCCCAATGCGGCATCGATGTCAATGTGGTGCGCGAGGCCGAGGACGCCTATTGGGACAATGTCTGGCTCAAGAAACCGTGGTGCGCCTCCTATTGGAGCGGTCGTGCAACGGCCGACTGGATGTTCACGCAGGCCTACTCGGCCGATTCCAGCTGGAACGACACGTTCTGGAAAAATCCTCGCTTTAACGAACTGCTGATCCAGGCACGCGCGGAGACCGACGAGGCCAAGCGCTCCGCGATGTATGCAGAAATGCAGCAGTTGACGCATGACGACGGCGGCGCCATCGTCCTGGTATTCAACAATTTTGTCAGCGCCAAGTCCAAGAAACTGGCGCATGGCGAGGTGGCGCCGAACTGGGAGAATGACGGACTGAAGATGGCCGAGCGCTGGTGGATAGCCACCGCGTGACGTTCGCCAGGCGAACTGCCCGCGGCGCGGGCGGTTCGCTGTTTTCAGGGGAAAGGCTCGAAGGTACCGCCCATGAACCCGGTCGTTAGAACGGTTCTGCAGCGCCTGGGCCTTGGCCTGATCACGCTCTTCATCGTCTCGATCATCATATTTTCGGCGATTGCCATGCTTCCGGGCGATTTCGCCAAGGCGATGCTTGGGCAATCTGCGACGCCCGAGACGGTCGCTGTCTTCCAGCGCGAGATCGGCATCGATCGTCCGCCGGTCGAGCGCTATTTCGCCTGGGTCGGACAGATCGTGCAGGGGGATTTCGGCTCTTCCTTCGCAAGCCGCACCGGCTACCGGCGCACGGTCGCCGAGATCATTGCGCCCCGGCTCTACAACACGATGTTCCTCGCCGTGATGACCGCCCTTATAGCGGTCCCTCTCGCGCTGGGACTCGGCATTCTCGCCGCTCTCTATCGCAACAGCTGGTTCGACCGTGTGGTGAACACGGTGACGCTGACGACGATTTCGTTCCCCGAATTCTTCGTCGCCTATATGCTGGCCTATCTCATCATCTCGCGCGACACGTTCATCGGAACCGAATTTGCACAATCCCTACCCGAGTGGCTCGCGTCTTCGATCAACTGGGTCCTGAACCTGGTTCCCAAATTTCCGACACTGGCGAATATCAGCGACCAAACGCCGTTCTGGGAGCACGTCTGGCGCGCAGCGCTGCCGTCCATCACCCTGACGCTGGTGATTGTTGCCCATATGATGCGTATGACGCGAGCGGCGATTATCAACATGCTGGCAAGCCCCTATATCGACATGGCGCGGCTCAAGGGAATGTCGCCAATGGCAATCGTCCTCAGACACGCCCTGCCTAATGCCTGGGCGCCCATCGTCACGGTAATTGCTTTCAACCTCGCTTATCTCATCGTCGGCGTGGTCGTGGTCGAGGTAGTGTTCGTCTATCCCGGCATCGGCCAATTGATGGTCGATGCGGTGAAGTCGAGGGATGTTCCGGTCGTGCAAGCCTGCGCCTTGATTTTCGCGGCAACCTACATCCTGCTCAACCTGACCGCCGACATCATTTCCATCGCCACCAATCCGAGGCTTTTGCACCCGCGATGACCAGTATCGAACACGCCGTGGCGGTTCCGAGACAAAGGCGCACGCGCGCCTCGCGGGTAAAAACCGCACTCAGAAAGGCTCCCTTCAGCGCCTGGTTCGGCATCGTGGTCATCCTTGGCTATGTCTTCGTCGCGCTGTCGGCGCCCTGGATAGCGCCCTACGGGGAAACGCAGGTTTTCAGCGAAGCCTTCGCGCCCTGGAGCCAGGAATTCATCGTCGGGACCGACCAACTCGGCCGCGACGTGCTCACCCGGCTGATCTATGGCGCGCGCAATACGGTCGGCATCGCTCTCGCGACTACGCTTCTGTCCTTCGCGGTCGGCGTCACTCTAGGCTTGCTGGCCGCGATGTACCGGGGTTGGCTCGACCAAATTTTGTCACGCGCGGTAGACGTGCTGATGTCGATCCCGAGCCTCATCTTCGCGCTGGTGTTGCTATCCATCTTCGGTTCCTCGGTCACCAGCCTGATCCTCATCATCGCCCTGCTCGATTCAACCCGCGTATTTCGGCTGGCGCGTGCGGTCGGGCTGAATGTTGCCGTCATGGAATATGTCGAAGCCGCGCAACTGCGTGGCGAAGGGCCGAGATGGATTCTGACTAAGGAGATCCTGCCCAACGTGCTGCCGCCGCTGATCGCGGAATTCGGTCTGCGCTTCTGTTTCGTTTTCCTCACCATCGCCGCGCTCTCCTTTCTCGGCGTCGGCATCCAGCCCCCGACAGCCGACTGGGGCTCGATGGTGCGGGAAAACGCCACCCTCATCACCTATGGCGACATTACTCCGCTCTTGCCGGCAGGCGCGATCGCCCTTCTCACGGTTTCTGTGAATTTCGTTGTCGATTGGTTCCTGCACACGACAAGCGGGTTGCGCGATGAAAAGTAAGGATTCTGGCCCACGCGAAAAGGGAACGAAACTCCTCAGCGTTCGCGACCTTCACGTCGAAGGGTTTTCCGACGAGCGCTGGCACCCGATCGTTCGCGGTGTGGATCTCTCGCTAAAGCGCGGTGAGGTTCTCGGCCTCATAGGCGAGTCCGGCGCCGGAAAATCCACCATTGGGCTTGCCGCGATGGGATATGCCAAGCCAGGTTGCCGGATAACGCAAGGATCGATCCTGTTCGACGGGATCGACCTCCTCGCCATGAGCGAAACCGCACGGCGGCGGCTCAGAGGCTCGCGCATCGCCTATGTCGCGCAAAGCGCGGCCGCCTCCTTCAACCCGGCCCACCGGCTCCTCGATCAGACCGTCGAAACGGTCGTGGCGCACGGGATCGCCAGTCGCGAGGCAGCGAATCGGGATGCCATCGAACTTTACCGGCGTCTTCACCTGCCGGATCCGGACAGCATCGGCTTCCGCTATCCTCACCAGGTCTCCGGAGGGCAGTTGCAGCGGGCAATGACCGCGATGGCGATGGCCTGCCGGCCCGACCTGATCATCTTCGACGAGCCGACGACGGCGCTCGACGTGACCACACAGGTGGAGGTCCTCGCCTCGATCCGCAAGATTGTCGAAGAGTTCAACACTGCCGCGATCTACGTCACGCATGATCTGGCGGTGGTTGCGCAGATGGCGGACCGGATCATGGTTCTGCGCCATGGCCGTACTGTGGAGGAGGCCGAAACACGCCAGATGCTTGCGGCGCCGGCCGAAGACTATACGAGGACGCTCTGGGCGGTGCGAAAGCTAGCCAAACCCGAAGTGCCGGCCGCGGACCATCTGCTCACGATCGATAACATCACCGCCGCCTACGCAGGGAAAGTCAAGGTTCTGCAGGATGTATCGATCAAGGTGCCGCGCGGACGGACGGTAGCGGTCGTCGGTGAATCTGGTTCCGGTAAATCAACGCTCGCCCGCGTCATCACCGGCCTGCTGCCGCCGGTCTCGGGCTCGATCTCATTTGCGGGGCATCGTTTGCCAAGAACACTGAAAGAGAGGCCCAAAGACATTCTGCGCCGCATCCAGATGATCTATCAGATGCCTGACAACGCGCTCAATCCGCGTCAGACCGTCGAGGAGGTCATCTCCCGGCCACTCGAGTTCTATCTCGGCCTCAAAGGGGCGGCGTGCGACCGCCGCGTTGGCGAACTCATGCACATGATCGAGATGGACGAAAGCTTCCTCGACCGTTTGCCGGGCGAACTCTCGGGCGGTCAGAAGCAGCGCATCTGCATTGCCCGGGCGCTGGCTGCTAATCCGGAGCTCATCATCTGCGACGAGGTGACCTCGGCCCTCGACCAGATCGTTCAGGAAGAGATCCTGAAGCTTCTTATGCGGCTCCAACAAGAATTCGGAGTCAGCTACATTTTCATCACGCACGACATCGCGACGGTGCGGGCAATCGCAGACGAAATTGTCGTCATGCATCGAGGCAAAGTCGTCGAGCAGGGGCTCAAGACCGAAATCCTGACGCCGCCGCATGCTCCGTATACCGAACTGCTTCTCTCCTCCGTGCCGGAGATGGATCCAGACTGGCTGACGAAGCTGCTGGAAACCCGGGAGCGCAAGCGGGTCGGCGCGGCGAACTGAATCCCAACGTATTGACCGCTTGGCTCCAGTTCTCGCGCGAACGTCGGTTATGCCGCAACCGCGACGTCCAGAATGGTCGCAACAATGTCTGCTTTCAGGCAGTAGCAACGGCCATCTCAATGGTCGAAGTGAGGCGATCCACGCCGGCTAACTCGTGAACCACGCGGCATGCTGCCGGTGCACGAGTGGGGCCAATGATCGAAAGTCTCATGCCGCGTTGATAACTCAGCTGGAACTAAAGACGCCACCCGCCATGCCCCAACCCGCCGCGGTTGATGTCGTTCGACCAGCCATCTTGCTGGTCGGGCTCTTAGTCGTATTGGCACTCGTGGTGGGCCACTAGAGCCCCGATGATGCCACGATGCAACAGCAGCTAGGACCGGCCATATTTGTTACGAATGGTGTCGATGTCGGATTGATCGCCCCGGCCTCGTCGTTCCAGAAAATGAAGGAGCAACGATATGTCTGAAAAGGAAGTCTTGTCTGTCATCCGGGGCCAGGAAGACGCAACTGCCAAGGGGGACGCCCGCGCCAACATCGATGCCATGGACCCGGATGTCGTGGTTTTCGATCTGCCGCCGCCGCTTGCCTATCGAGCCGAACAGGCACGCGACATCGAAGGGATAAATGCTTGGTTTGCAACTTGGCGCAACGGCGTCACCGTTCACATGGCTGACCCGCAGCTCATGATCGACGGCGATCTTGCAGTGGCCTTCGGGCTGTCGCGCATGACTGGCATCAAGACCGATGGCACAAAGGTCGACTCCTGGAGCCGGCGAACCATCGTGCTAAGGCGCATCGCCGGTTCTTGGAAAATCATCCACGAACATGCCAGCTTCCCTATGGCAATGGACGGAAGTGGGCGCGCTGTGACGGATCTCTTGCCGTAGTTCCGGAACGCCTAACGTCCTCAACAGGGATGTCGGCTTTCACGCGGCAAGGGTTCGTAGTTGAACGGTCGATTTGGCGGCGCGTTGCTGACAGTCAGCCTTGCGGCCGTTGGCGGACTTGCGGCTTAGAGGCTGAATGTCAGAAGCGTTCGGGAGCCTATATCCGTTCCCAAAATCGCACATTGAGCGCAACCAGCGGTTCTGACCCTAAGCTGCCGTTTCACCTTGGAAGTTCGGGCCGGGTGGGACAGCGGACGTTCCGCGATCTCCAAGTCAGATCTTGCAGGAAAATGACAAATGCCCGGAAGCAGTCGATCCTGGGTCGATCATGTCCTTGTCTGATCAGGGATTATGATGACATCGCTGCGTCGGCCGCCTCGGCGGCGCGCCGCCTCAACAGGGCATGTTCCCGCCTGTTGCCCGCCAGCGCCGCGGCTGCTTCGAACGCGGCGCGCGCCTCCTCGTAGCGGCCGAGCTTGTGGAGGAGGTCGCCGCGAACGCTCGGCAGCAGGTGATAGCCTTTGAGCGCCGGCTCGCGCGCAAGGCGGTCTACGATCGCCAGCGCCACTTCTGGCCCCTCGGCCATGCCGACGGCAACCGCGCGGTTGAGGCCAATGATTGGCGAGCGCACGACAGCCGCCAGTTCCGCATAAAGTCCGGCGATGCGCGACCAGTCGGTATCGCCCGCTGTCCTCGCCTGGGCGTGGCAGGCGATAATCGTCGCCTGGAGGACGTAAATGCCGCCGGCTCCGCCTAATTCGCGTGCTCGCCCGAGCGCCTGCATCCCGCGCCGGATCTGGAACTGGTCCCAGAGTGCGCGGTTCTGGTCCAGCATGAGGATTGGCTCGCCCCCTGCATCAGTACGCGCCGCCGTGCGCGAGGCGTTCAGCTCCATCAGAGCGAGCAGCCCATGGGCTTCGGGCTCGTGCGGCACGATGGAGGTGAGCCCGCGGCCCATGCGAAGCGCTTCATTGCAGAGCTGGGGGCGCAGCCAGTCCTCGCCGCTCGCCGCGGTGTAGCCTTCGTTGAAGATGAGGTAGACGACCTCCAGCACCGAGGAGAGCCGCTTTGAGAGTTCCTCGCCGCTTGGGGTCTCGTAGGCCAGCCCCGATTCCGAAAGAGTCCGCTTCGCGCGCACGATGCGCTGGGCGATTGTCGCCTCCGGCAGCAGGAAGGCCCTGGCGATCTCCTGTGTTGTCAGGCCGCAGATCATCCGCAGTGCCAGCGCCGCGCGCGCCTCGCGCGATAGTCGCGGGTGACAGGCGGTGAAGATGAGCCGAAGCAGTTCATCGCCTATGTCGTCGTCCAGGGCCGAGTCGAGGTCGGGCATGGCCTGCTGCTCCTCCTCCATATCCCAGGCGATAATGTCGTGCTTGCGCTCGAGCATCCGGCTGCGGCGCAGATGATCCAGGGCCCGGCGCTTGGCGGTCGCCATCAGCCAGGCGCCGGGTTTTTCCGGAACGCCTGTGGCGGGCCACCACTCAAGGGCGGCCAGCAGGGCTTCCTGCGTCAAATCCTCGGCCAACGGCACATCGCGCAGCATCCTCGCCAGACTGGTGATCAGCCGGGGCTGCTCGATCCGCCACACGGCGAGGATCGTGCGATGGGCGTCGGCGACCGTCATGGCCGCCGACCGCGTCTGCAGAACGTCGCCTCAAGGGCCGGCAAACGCGCGGACCTCGCACGTGCCCTCCCAATCCGGCATGAAATCCTTGTGGAGCTGCATGAACTCGACCGCCGATGCCACAGCCTCTTCCTTGTTCCGGAACTCCATGATCGCGTAGCCGCCGATGACCTCCTTCGCCTCGACGAACGGGCCATCGATGACGCTGAGCTTCCCCTCGGCGATGCGCACCTGCGCGCCCATCGCGACCGGCGTGAGCCCGCCCATGTCGACCATGCGGCCGGCCTTGATTTCCCGGTCGGCGAGCTTGTTCATCGCCTCGATGAGTTCCGCCGTTGGCGGTCCGGCGTGGGCGGAAGTGACGAACGACATGAAGCGCATTTGAGAACTCCTCCTGAGGCGAGCCGCGGACGTGGTGGCCGCTGAACAGTCTCGCTAATAAGTCGACGAACCAGCCCCCGGCGGATCGACATGCGCTTTGAATAAATCACGCCCGGGCTCTAAAGACGATGGGCGAGTGAACAGGGTCGATTGACCAACCCCATCTAACGTCCAACGTCGTGAGTTCCGTTGCCGCGTTATTTTGGCGCCTAGGAGGCTGGTACTAACTTCCGCCAAGGGGTCGACTTCCGCCGTTGGACGTCCGTCAATTTAACGGTCGGTTCTGACCCATTCGAGACCTTCATTCTCGGCGTTGCGAATGGCAGCAACGCGCCTAATCTCAGCCGTTCGTCGACGCTCAGCTCGATCCCGAATCCCGCCTTTCGCTCAGTCGTTGTGATGGGCTCGAGTCAATACGTGCAATCCAATGGATTGGCGGCTATCCGCCGGCATGATCCCGCCGCAGGAGCGAAGTCCGCCTCACGCAAGAAACGCGCCGGCCGATGAAGGCTGAGTTGCATTCGAACCAACGGCCGCTTGATGAACAGTCGAGATCTCTACCGGTGAGCTATCGGGGAGCTGCTGATACCAAATTCAACTTAATTTCGGATTGGGCTATAAGGCACTTGCCGAATATGGTGGCGACGTGCTTGCCGCCCTATTTCACCAAAGACGGGCCCGCCGGAATGAAGGCCAGCTGTCGGGGACCGGCAGGGAGCCAGTCAGCGACTGACGTTGGGTCGTTTGCCGGAATGCCGCCGTCGAGGAACGAGAAGGCACTGGCTGGGTGTTGATGGCCACATCGGGAGGTGAACCCATGGAACCGCGCGCCAAGGAACAGGAGAACCTTTCCCGACTCGAACGGGCCGCGCAACAGACTGCTGACCCAAAAACTATGGAACAGAAGGCGAAAAAGCCCGAGGAAAAATTCCGCTTCAGCCTACGCAAGGAAGACGTCTGGTGGACGGTTGGTTTCGCTGCCGCTGCCTTGCTGCTTTTTGGCATCCAAGTCCTGATCAATTGGCGCTTAGAATGGCTTGACGCGCCTTTGCGCGTTCGCGTGCTGAACTACGTCAGGGGCGGCCTTCTCATTTTCGTTATGCTGACCGTTGCGAATGTTATCGAAGTCTTTCTCATTGGCCGAATTCCCAATCGTGTTTCGCGCTTCAACTTGCAACGTATTTTTCGATTAGTCGTCGTCGTCGCCATCGTCTTCGTGGCCATTTCAGTCTTATTTGTGAACTGGTACACTGCGGTTGTTTCACTTGGCCTGATTTCACTGATTCTCGGCTTTGCGCTGCAAATGCCGATCTCCAGTTTCATCGCGTGGATTTATATTTTGGCCAGGGCGCCTTATCGCGTTGGCGACCGCATTCGCATCGGCGATGCCCATGGCGATGTCATTGATGTCAGCTATCTCGACACGACATTATGGGAATTTGGCGGCGAACATCTTTGGACCGATCATCCGAGCGGACGCGTCATCAAGTTTCCGAACTCCACCGTGTTTGACACGCCGGTCTTCAACTATTCCTGGCCGCTGTTTCCCTATGTCTGGAACGAAATCAAGTTTCAGCTCGCTTATGAAAGCGATCTGGAATTCGTAGCGAAAACCATGAGAGAGGTCGTCGACCAGCAGATCGGCGACATCATGAGCCAGAAGGTGAAGGTCTATAAGCACATCCTGTCGCAAACGCCGGTGGACGAACTCGAAGTGAGGGAGCATCCCGTGGTTCATTTTCGCGTCAGTGAAAACACCTGGCTCGAGGCCATCGTGCGTTACCTCGTGCCGCCGAAGGAAGCGGGGCGCACCAAAACACGCTTGATCAAGGAAATGCTGGCGCGAATGAATGCAAAACCCGATCGCGTGCTGTTTCCGAAGAGCAATTTGAGGTGAACTTCCTCCGGCCACGCCGCGCGGAGCCACCCCGCCCGCATCGCGGCAGGCTGATGCATCTGGAGCGCCTATGATGAAGCCGACCGGATCCACCGAGGCAGTGAGGATCGAGGACCTTGACGACGCGGGGCTGGTTGAACACGCGCGACAGCGTGACCCCGCCGCATTCTGGTTAATCATCAAGCGTCACAATCAGCGGCTTTACCGGGTCGCCCGCGCCGTCCTGAACGACGACACCGAGGCCGAGGACGTACTTCAGGAGACCTATATCCACGCCTTCACCCATCTGGCCGAATTCCGCGCGGAGGCGCAGCTGTCGACCTGGCTCACCCGGATCGCGCTGAACGAGGCGCTGGGACGCCGCCGGAAAAGGCGGCCCACCGTCGACGTGAAAGCCATCGAGGGCATGGTCGCTCCGTTCAGCGCCCACAAGCCTGATCCCGAAGAGGCGGCCGCTCTCGCTGAAATCCGCAACCTCCTGGAGCGAGCCGTCGGTGGCTTGCCAGAGCCCTTTCGCATCGTCTTTGTCATGCGAGACGTCGAGGAAATGAGCATTGAGGAAACTGCTTTTCTCTTGGCATTGCGACCTCAGACGGTGAGCACCCGTCTTTATCGCGCACGCCGGCTGCTCCGCGAGGCGCTGCGGGACAAGCTCGCCACCGTGTTCACGGATACGTTTCTCTTCGCTGGCGTCCGTTGTGACCGCCTCGCGCAATCAGTCTTTGACCGGCTCGCAATCCGCCTGGTTCGAAAGGATACTCATCCGTTGAACACGGCGACTGAGCGCACGTAGACGCCGTTCACGCCGAGATTACGCCGGCTCCTTTCGCGGGGATGTTGTAGCGGGACGCGGGAATATTTTGGCGGCCCGGACCATCTAATCATCAGGCAAATGCACTCGGCGCCGCGGTGCTGACAGCGGCGTTGAATCAACAAACATAGGAGACCGCCATGCAGGGCGCACTTCACCTATCCCGGCGTCAGTCGCTTCAGGGACTTGTCGTACTCGGTGCCGGAGCGGCACTCGGCGGCATCGCACGGTCTTCTCCGGTATTGGCACAGGACATATCGGACGAGGACATTTTCCGCTTTGCGCTCAACCTCGAATATATGGAGGCTGAATACTACCTCCGCGGCACCACCGGAATGGGCATCGACGCAGCCGATGTTGGTTCGAAACCCGGCGACGTCGTTGGCGGCAAGCAAGTCTCCTTCGAGACGCCGGCCATCGGCGAATTCATGCAGGAAGTCGCCGAAAATGAACTCGCGCACGTCCGCTTCTACCGCAAGACGCTTGGAACGGACGCTGTTGACCGGCCGGCGATCGATTTCGATGCCGGTTTCAAGGCCGTCGCGGAAGCGGCGGGCCTCGGGTCGGACTTTGACCCCTTCGGCAACGAAACGAACTTCGTTCTCGGCGGGATGTTGTTCGAGGATGTCGGCGTCACCGCCTATGCCGGGGCGGCGACAGTTCTGAAAAACAAGGACTTCCTCGCCGCCGCCGCAGGCATCCTGGCGGTCGAGGCCTACCACATGGGCATGGCGCGATCGACGCTATACCGGAAGGGAGAGGAAGCCTGGAAGGTCGCCAACGCCGTTTCCGACGCCCGCGACAAGATCGACGGATCGGAAGACAAGGACCAGGGAATCCAGGTGGACGGAAAAGCCAACATCGTTCCGTCGACGCCCGATGCGATCGCGTTCACCAGAACGCCGCAGGAGGTGCTCCGGATCGTCTACCTCACCGACAAGGACGGAGTGAGCAAGGGCGGCTTCTATCCGGAAGGGATGAACGGCACGCTCAAGAGCACCTGAGCCAACTGCGACGAGGGCTGCTCTTGGAGAAAGACCATGAGTAAAGATGATGATGTGAACCACGGATCGGCAGCTTCAAGCCGAGCGCTGTCTCGCCGCAATTTCCTGAAAGTCTCTGTGACCGGTGCGGCGATTGCCAGCGCCGGCGGCCTTTCAGCCTGTATGACTGGACCGATGGCAGCCGGAAAGACAACCAAGGCGCTGGCGCTGTACCAGGACACCCCAAATCGTGGCCGACGCTGCGGGGGGTGTACTCACTTCCGAGAGCCAAACGGGTGCGAGATCGTTGCCGGTGCAATCAGCCCAAATGGCTGGTGCCGTTTCCACGAGCCGCTGCCGGCTTGATGCAACAAATTGCGGTCTCCCGCCTTATGTCTCGGGCGGGAGCAACGCGACGTCAGCTTCCACGTCCAGAGCGGACGTTGGCCGGCCGGCGGTAAGGCGTCTGCCTAGGGTCATGGGCGTGAATTCGTTCTCGGAGAGCGAACGTCCGCATTGGGTCGATCAGCGGAATGGTCGCTTGTCCCGAAAGCGGAAGGGCAGGTGCGGCCCCATTGCGGTCATCCGCGAGTATGAATCTGGCTGACTGGTATTGGCGCAACTACGACCTCCAGCGTGATCTCCGGCAAGGTCTGCTTTCAGGAAGCTGCGAAGCCGATCTCTACGGCTGAGATGGGCCGCAAACCGGACATGCGCCGAGCGGGTGCCGAACGCGAACCTTCCACCCTGTTGCGACCTGCGCTGGTACGGGTCGGGATCTTCGAGCCGGGGGAAATATCTCATCGATCCGACTGATCGGACGGCCATGATGTAGCGCCTACAACTGCGATCCCGCCAGCAGCGCCACCGCGGACGCGGGCGCGACGCTGCTGGCTTCGCCGCGAACGGCGTCATCTGCGGGGATGATCTCGGCGAAATCGACGAAGCGGCGTTCCATGCGTTCGGCCAGCCGCCTGATCTGCCAGCGGCCGGTTCCGGCGCCGACGATTGGCACATCCGGGACAAGCGACCCGGCAACCAGGGACGCTGCGTCGTGGATCTTGCGCAACTGCTGTTCGCTGAACCAGCGCGCGATTTCATGCCATTCCGGCAGGGTCAGCTCGGTGGCGTCGCGCCCGATCATGCGCGCCAGCCGCGCGATCGAGCCATCGATCGTCTTTTCCTTGCCGTCGGCGGAAGCGTGCCTGTCGTCCTTCTCGTCGAGCACCCCGAGAATCCGGTGCGCGTCGGCGATCGAGGCGAAATACTCGTTCATCAGCGGTGTCAGCCTGCCGCGGACGGGGGCCGACGAGGCGACGCCGAACAGGAACGTCCTGGTGAAGCCGGTATAGACCAGTTCGCCGCTCAGAAGCCGTCCGGCATCGGTGTAGCCGTCATTGGCGACGGCGCCATTTTTGATGGCGATGATGTCGGTGGTGGTCGAGCCCATGTCGACGAACAGGGCATCGCCGGCGAGCTTCGCCACCAATGACGCTGTCGCATGCCAGTTGGCGGAGGCGACATCGGCGCTCAGCCGCGCTGCCTGCTCGACCCCGACAAATCCGGACGGTCCGGCATAAATCAGGTTTTCGCCTGGGACCCGCGCTGAAATCTCATCCAGCAGGGCCGGGGGGGCCGCGGGGGGGGGGGGGGGGGGGCCCCCCCCACCGCCGGGGGGGGGGGGGGGGTTGTGTTAGGGGCCGGCCGAGATCTGAGCGGGGTTGTGGGAAGAAGAGGTCGGGG
>NZ_JBVVQQ010000009.1:115742-208464 GCF_055811135.1 Mesorhizobium sp. WSM4817
CCCGGGCCTGCGCCTAATAATTGTGTTTTGCGGGGGGCCCGGGCCTTAAACTCTCTCCCCGGGGGGCCGCGCCGGGGGGGCCGCGGGAGGGAAAGACGTCCGCCAGTTCGCCGGTCATGGTGAATGCGTTGAGATCGGCGCCGGCATAGATCGGAGCGGTTTCCTCGAATGCCGAGGTCAGGGTATGGAGCCCTAGCCAAAGCGGCGTGGCGATCGTTACAGCCTCGACGATGCGGCCGTCTTGCGCACGCGTCACCTTCAGATGGGCGCCGCCAATATCGAAGCCGGCAACGATGCTCTTTCTTTTTTCCACACTTCAAGCTTTCATCATAGTTGTCAGGGGCAGTTGGTCACCGAGAAAAAGAGCGTTGCGTATCATTCCGGTTCTTGACCTGAAAGGCGGCGAAGTGGTGCGCGCCCAGCAAGGAAAACGCGATCGCTACAGGCCGATCGTCACGCCGCTCAGCCAAACTTCCGACGTCATCGCGGTCGCTGAAGGCCTGCGCCGGCTTTACCCCTTTCCGACCTTCTATATCGCCGATCTCGATGCCATCGAAGGCGGAACGCCAAACAGCGGCGCGCTTGCCCGGCTGAAGGCGATGGCGGAGCCGCCGGAGCTTTGGGTCGACGCCGGTTTCGCCGATGAGAATACCCTCTCGGCAGCACTTGCCGAGCCCTGGCTTTGCCCGGTCCTGGGTTCCGAATCGCAGCAGGACGACGCGCTGTTGCGGCGTTTTTGCGCTCATCCGGAGCTTATCCTGTCGCTGGATTTCTTCGACGATGGGTTTCGCGGTCCGGCATCATTTCTCGACGAGCCGGCGCTTTGGCCGCAAAAGCTGATCGTCATGACATTGGCCAAGGTCGGTTCCGCCTCCGGTCCCGATTTCACGCGGCTCGAGGCGATCAAGGCGAAGGCTGGAAGCCGCTCCGTCATCGCGGCCGGCGGGGTGCGCAACGAGGCTGACATTCGCGCCCTTTCGTCACTCGGTATCGCCGCGGCGCTGGTTGCGACCTCGCTGCATGACGGCACGCTCACGCCGGGGCACCTCGCAGCGCTTGTCACATGACAAACGCTGGGCACCTGACATTCGTGTGGCCTCGAACTTCGGCCGCGGAAACAGGGCCTTGTAGAGCGGCGGGCCGTCAAGTCGATCGTCTCGCCGCTCTATCTCTTTGCTGGAGCATCGGATTCCCAAATACCGGTTCTCAACCCTCGGATCAGGCCCGAGGGCAGTTTTTGGTCCGGTGCTCTAAAGGCCCAGAAGCTTTTTCAGGCGACGCAACAGACCATCCGGCTCCGCGGAGGGTTTTGCCTGTGCGGGGCTGTCTCTTGTCTAAGCCGCGAACGGATGCTTCACCTGGTCCCGCTTATCCGTGGCTTCGGCGGCCGTCGGCGTTCCTGCAACGGCGCGTTGGATGGCTTCCTTCGTCGCTTCGTAATTGTACTTCTGGATCTTGGCGTCGTCGGCGGCGTCCCAATGGATGAAAACGCCGACGCAGATGAACAGGTCGTCCGCCTCATTGGCAGGAATGGTCCCATCGGCGACGCTGTCCTGCACGGCCTTTGCGACCGCATGCTGGGCCGGGCCGAACATCTGCACGGCCTGCTTGGCGCCCTTGATCGTGACCTTGTTGAACATCACGGTGTTGGGCTTGCACTGAAGATTGGGCGCGATCACCGCCAAAAGGGAGGTAAAGCCGTCCTTGTTGTTGGTCAGCGCGTTGCAAAATGCTGTTTCGACTGCGCTCCCCCGTGGGCCGATGAGCAGGTCGACATGCGCCACTTCGTTGCCGTCTCCTACGAGCGATTCACCGACCATTACTTTCGAGATCTTTGCCATGCCAATTTTCCTCCAAGACACAGTTATGGTGTCCAAAGACGCCGCAAACCGAGCGAGCGCTCGATGGACAGCTATCCTTGTTGGCAGCGCCCGGGGATCCGGACCGGTTGGCTGGATAGCCGCGGAAGCCCAGCTTCCGCTCCTGAAAGTCAACCACCAACGTTGCGATTATGCAAGCTGAACGCCGAGGGTGTGGACTAAAAGAGTAGCCACGGTCAGGTCGGCCGAGGTGCCGGGGTTGACGTTGTCCGCTTTCAGCCGGCGGTCGAGCTCCATGAGCAGACGAATGCGTGACGTCTGGTCGTCATTGCCATGCAGCGCCGCTTCAACGGCAAGAGCTTCTTGCCGCGCCTGATTTGCGACTTCAGCGCCATGGTTGCGCACCACATGACTGTCAGGGAAGCCGGCGAGAAACGCCATATAGGCGAACACCGTTGGCCACATGCCGCCTTCGCCGCGCGCCAAGGCGGCCTGCAGAGCGGCAAGCCCGACGCCGAACACGTCGCCGAAACCGGTAACATACTGGCGGGCGATCATGTCGCGTTCGGCCGCCTCCCGCATGGCTTCGAGCAGATGAACCTTCGGCTCCTGCCGCACATCGTTCGCCGCCTCTCCGAGGCCGCCCGGCGCGGCGGCGACGATCGCCTCGAACACCGCCCTGGTATCGTCCATGCTCATCGCGCGCAGCACCTCGTCGAGATTGTCGTGCAGTCGATTGTCGTGGAGTCGATTGTCGTGCAGTTGGGCGCCCGCCATTTCGGCGGCGCATAGCAGAGGCCCTGCCAGAAGGATGATACCGAGATTGGTATTGGTCGCGACCGCCTGGCGTGTCGCGCGGACCGCTTCCAGCATGCGCTGTCCGACCGGCAGGCGAGAATCGGTCAGCGGGACGGACGAGACCTCGGCGCTGGTCATGAACTGGGCAGCGGACATGCCGTGCCCGTCGGCGAACAGATGGACGTTGCCCGGTTTCAGCGCCTCGATCTCCATCCGGCAGGCGTCCTTGTAGGCAGCCCGGAGGCGTTCTCGCGAAAGCGCCATGCCGTCGGTCACGAATTCGCCGGCGCGGTGAGGCGGTAGGGTCGCGCCGCCGCCGCCTCTGCGCGATCAGCTGGGCGATCAGCCAGGAATTTCAGCAGGGCGTCGGCAATCGCATCGGCGATGTTGACCGCGACCACCGATTGAAGCCCGGACCAGGCGGGCATGCTGTTGACCTCCAGCACCAACAGCTTGCCGTCGGCCGCCGGCACGATATCGACGCCGGCGAAATCCGCTGACATAGCGGCGGCGGCGGCCCTTGCCAGCGCCGCCAGTTCGGTTTCGCCATGCAGCGAAAGCTGCCCCGAAACCAGTTCGGGCACCGCCCCGCGATTGACGTTGGTGATCCAGTCGTCGCCGCGGCGGCTCATCATCGCCAAAACCTCGCCGGCGCAGACGAAAACGCGAAAATCGCGGAAAGGCGGGCCGGGTCGCGGCACGTAATGCTGGAGATAGTAGACGCCGTCCACCTCTTCGTCGGCGGGGAGGTCGGACAGTGTTTCGATCAGCCGGATGCCGCGGCCCTGGGCGCCGAAAAGCGGTTTTAGCACCAGCGACGTGGACGGCAGTTCGCGTCTGGCGACCGCTTCGGCCATGGCAAGACCCTCGACCGCGAATGTCGACGGCGTCGGCAGGCCGGCATTCTTCAACAGGAAGGTGGTCATCGACTTGTCGACGCAGCGTTCTATCGCCTGCGCGGAATTCCATACCGGAATGGAAAGCTTGCCGAATGCGTGCAGCACGCCGAGACGCCGGGTGACCGCTTCGAACGATCCGGCGGCGATCGAACGGACCAGCACGGCGTCGGGCAGCGCGCCGTCGAAACCGGGGATCGACAGTCCGCTCGGGCTGCCGGTGTCGAACGCGATCGCCGCCAGCGGCACGGTTGCGACCACGGCGCCGCGCCGCTCCAGCCTTGCCGCCAGGCCCTTGGAGCGGGCGTCCGAGACGTCGCTGACGATCAGGATGCGAGGGATCATGTCACGCCTTGGATACCGGTATACGGAAAGCCGGAACGAATGCCCCGGCAGGCGGATGACAGACCGATCCATTGCAGCGCCATGGTCTAACCGAGGCTCCGTTCGAGCATCTGCAGATCACGCTCGCCGGCGCGGAACGTATCGCCGGTCTCGATCGCCGTGACGATCACTTCGGCCGGGCTGAACAGCAGCGGATCGATGGCATAGAAATCTCCCTTGAACCGCTTGAAGACTTCGGCGAAGGGGTGGCCGTGGTCGCGCGAGGCGCGGCTCGGCAATCGCTCCGCGAGTTCGCTGGCGTCTTTCGCCGAGCCTTTTACGAAGAGCTGGACGCTGCCGCCATAGATGATGGCGTCGTTGGTTCTGCCCATGGCGGTCAGAAAATCCGGATGCGGGGCGGGGATGGGCGCCGTGCCGATGCCGTCGACAACGTTCTCCAGCGGAAATTTGAGATCGTTGGTCTTGTGCAGGGCAACCTCGAGCGCGCGCGCAACGATCTGCACGCCGCCCGCCAGGCTTTGTGTCGGCGCATAGAGGAAGGTGAGCTTTTCGGGTGCCAGTCCGGTTGCCCTGCCGACCTTCTCGACGATCGCCTGGGGCGGCGGTTTTGCCGTCTCCAGGATCAGCACGGCGGACGACGCGGTGTCGCGATAGGAGAGTGTTTCGAACAGCGGTTCGACGCGGGCGAGCGCCCGCGCCGGTCCCGATCCCATGGCAAAATAATCCTGGCTCGACAGGTTCCAGCCCGCATACTGGCTGCCCAGGCAGGCAAGCACCGGCTGCGACGACCGCACTTCGATGGTGAACGGCCATTTTGGCGACGCACGGTCCATGCACACCGAAATGCTGCCGAGGCCGCCCATCGCGGCTTCCGCCATGCGCAGCCCGGCCTCGACGCCGCCGGCGGCCTTGGCGCCGGCGTCGATCAGGCACTCGCCCAATGGCCCGGTGGAAACGCCGATACGCAGGCGTTCGGCGTCGCCGATCATGCCGTCGATGATGCGCTGCGCATTGTCGTTGAGGAATGCCGAACCGTCTTTCATGTCCGGTCTCCTTCCCATTGGTGTTGCAATCGGCTGGCTTGTCCCTTGATCAGCCGCCTGGTCAGATCGGCGCTCGGACCGCGCGCGAAGATGGTGCAGACCGGATCGCCGGCGATCAGTCGGGTGCCGGGCGACTGATGGTCGGCAGTCCATTCAGGCCAGGCAATCGATGGAAAGCGGGCGATCGGCGCCGCCGCATAGGTCACCATCGATGCCATCGAATCGACGAAGCGCGGCAGACGGTATTTCTTGCCCGCCGCGGCGCGCAGATGCGCTTCGATCAATGGCGCGTCGGCATCGTCGAAAATGTCGAGCGTGGCGCCGGGCCGCGGATTGATCTCGATGAGCTTGTAGCCATCCGGCCCGCGAATGAGATCGGCGCTGCACAATCCAACCAGGCCGGCGCGACGCGCCAGACCTGAAAGCCAGCCGCGGATCATCGCCGCCCGTCTGCGATCGAAGCGCCTCAACCGCACGGCGCCGCCATAGCGATAGGGCGCTGCCGGGGCAGGCGACGCCCATTGTTGGCTGAAGCCGACGATGTCAGCGCTTTGGCCGTCGCTGACGAACAGGGCCGAGACACTGCGGCCGGCAATGAAACGCTGGAAATAGCGGCCGCCAGGAGCCTGACACTGTAATATCGGGGTTTCTCCAGCGGCCCGTCTGATATGCGCGCCGCCGGCGCCGCCCGCGGTCTTGACCACCCAGTTCTCCGGATCGGGCGGCGGGTCCCATCGGAATTCCGGATGCGGGATGCCGAGTTCGGCGCAATCGACTGCCAGCAATTGGGGGTCCTTGATCCTGCGGATCGCGACGCCGCTGTTGCCGGCGAGCGGAAAATGGCGCGCGATCTCGTCGACGGTCTCCGTCATCCGCTCGAAGCCCGAGCCCAGGACAATGGCGACCGGCTGGTCGTCTCCGGCCAGTTGCCGAAGCGTCTCGATGATGCGCAGGCCGTCGATGCCGCCTTGCAGGTCGCCCGGCAGCATCGTCGCGCGCTCGGCAAGCGCGACCGTGTCGGTATCGCAAAAGAAATCGGCGACCAGCGGACGATAGCCGGCGCGGCGCGCAGCGGCAGCCAGCGCCCGGCCTGAAATCGCCGCGATCAGCAGAGATCCGGCGTTATTTGGCAGTCTCGCGTGCAAGGGAAAATGCTTCCTGAAAATCGAGGGTGATGGTTTTTTCGGATTCGATCATTCTTTTGAAGAGGCCGAATTCGACCTTGTATTTCACGTTGCCGATGGCGAGCGGACCAATGCCGACAGCTTTTGCCGCTTCGAGCGGATCGCCATTGGCATCGACGGCCACGCCTTCGATGCCGGCCGGCGGGACCGCATTGACGTCGGCGGCAATGAGCAGGCCGTCGCCTTTCAACTGGGCTTTCGAGACCACCTGGACGCCGGCCTTGGCGCACGCCAGGATCACCTCGCTCGCCTCGACCAGCTTCGTCTTGCGGCCGTCGCTCGATCCGTCGGCCGCATCGACGGCGATGTTGAACCGGCTTTTGATCTCGGCCGCGATCTGCTTGACCCTTTCGATGCCGTCATGGCCGACAAGCGTGACCCGGGCGCCTTCCCTGGCGGCGATGACGGCGGTGCAGAACCCGACGACGCCGGTGGCGCCGAAAACAGCGATCCTGGTATCTTTCAGCCCGCGCTCGAATTTCTTCTCCAGCGCTTTTTCGACCTTGGCCACCATCGCCGCGGCCGTGGTGAACGAGCCGGCCGGATCGGCGAATACCGAAACCTGGAAAGGCGGCACCATCGCTTTTCGCGCTGCGTCGAACATGTCGAGCGCCAGCGAGGCGTCCTTGCCGGCGATAAAAATGCCGGTGTCGACGCCCGCATCGGGCGGGCGCGAAAAGATCGCGTCCTGCACGAGGCCTGTCACCTCTGCCAGGCTTACATCGACATAGGGGACGACGGCGTCGAAACCTGCATCGAGCGCCATATTCACGTCGAAAGGGCTCATATGCTTCAACGGCGTCAGCATGTGCAGGATGTGTTTGCGGGCCATTTCTCGCCTTTCTTCTTGAACCTGATCGTGTTGGCCAGCCGTCAGCTGCCGACGAGATCAAGTCTGGTCGAACTGATCTTCGCGCCGGAATTCCTGCCCTTGACGATCCTGATCTCGACGCCGTCTTCAACTGCCTGCTGAACCGCACTGACGAAGCTGACTGCAGCGTCTTGCGATGAGGCGAAGGCAAACCCTGTCGGCCCCCACGAACTCTGGCCGATGCCGACCGCGCCTGCTTCGTTGAGAGCGTGGGCAACACTCTCGACCCGCCTGGAGGTGAACACGCCGCCTTGCGCCGGGGCGAAATGGGTGCCGATCAGCATCTGGATCGCGGCGACGGCGGCGCCGAAGGCTGGCAGGTCGTGCTCGACTAGAGCCGGCATGATGCCCATCAGCACCCGCCGGCAGATCTCACCGCTGCCGGAGGCCGGGAAGGGCGGCAGCGAACGAAACGCCGCGATCTCGGCATCGCCATGCAGTCCATGCCCGCCATGGTCGAGGATCAGGATGACGCGCCACTCTTCCGGGAACGGCAGTCGCGCCACGACCGGCGGCGGCCTGCCGCTGTCGTCCTTGCCGGCGTCGACAATGACGCCACCGTTTTCGAAGCTGGCGATGCCGATGCCGGATCGTCCGCCGCGATCGAGCAGGGTCGCATCGCTGCCGATATCGAGAGGCAGTTTGTGGAGCGTGCGCAGCGCCGCGGCGACGGCAAGGGCGATCTGCGTGCCGGAGCCCAGGCCGGCATGGCTCGGGATCGACTGTTCGACCACCAGACGGTGCTGACCGCGAATGCCGAGATGGCTGCAGAGCGTCGCCAGATGTTCGCCGGCGCGACGGCTTTCGGCGCCTTCGACGATGGTCTCGCTGGACCGTGACAGGGTGACGACGGTTTCGGGTTCGCTCAGCGGCAGCCCGACGCTGCCAAAGCGACGCCCGGTATCGCCGTTGAGATCGAGGAAGCCAAGATGCAGGCGGGCGGGCACTTGTAAGGTAACAGAATTCGACATCTACCCCCCGATGGGTGCATCATAGACGCATCATGGAAGTTTAGGTGCCCGTCGCCATGATAGCTGTTTTCGTCGAAGGGGCAAGCCGCAGAGAGTGCATTCGTTTTATCTTCTTTTGGCTCGGCGCGAGAACGGACCGGGCAATTCGCGGAGGTCGAGATGAACGAGACGCCCAAGGAAAAGGTCTATTCGGAAGCCGAGATTGCCGACCGGCTCGAGAAGGAACTGCCGAAATGGCATTACGAGAACGGCTGGATCCGGCGCAAATATAAGACCCACAGCTGGAAATCGACACTGATGGTCATCAACACGGTCGGCCATCTCGCCGAGGCGGCATGGCACCATCCCGACATCACGGCTTCCTATGCCTGGGTCGAGGTGCGCCTGATGAACCATGCGGCCAAGGGCATCACCGACAAGGACTTCGAGCTGGCCAAAAAGATCGAGGAGGTCGTCCAGTGGCAGCCGGCCCGGGAAGGCGGCGCGCTGGAAGGCACTCCGCCGACCGATCAGCGCTTCGCTTACATCAAATATGATTAAGCGCGGTCGGAATTTGTTGATGGCGTAAGAAAACATTCGCTAATCTGCTGACAGGCGGGGTTCACGGCCAATCCAGTTTCGTCTAGGATCGGGCCGGCACCAGAAAGTAGCGTAGTGAATGGCGGTTGCTTGGATCGGCAACCGGGAAACGCTGGTCGAGCGCGCGGCCGCACATGCCGCCGCGCTGTTGGGGTCAAGCCGGTGCCCGGTTTTCAGCCTGGATACGGATATACACGGCACCAGGGCGGCGATCGCTCTGGCTGAGCGGGTTGGCGCGGCATATGATCATGCCGATGGCGCGGCAGTTTCCCGAGACGCCGCGCTTTTTACCGACAAAGGCGCGATGACCGTCGCGCCCGGCGAGACGCGCCGGCGCGCCGATGTCGTGGTGATCGTCGGCGAACTCCCGCAGATCCATCATCAATTTGTCGGCGAGCTTGCCGAGACGGTTCCCGATCTCTCGGCCCCCGATCTCTCGGCCAAGAATCAGCGCGAGATCTTTCTGGTCGGGTCGAATGAAACGTCTGCGCCGCGGTTGAGCAACGGGCGGACGGCGACGCTGCTGTCCTGCGGCGAGGCAGGCCTCGGCGCGACGCTGGCGGCACTGAGGGCGCAGTGGAGGGGGCGCCAGACATCGCAGCCGGTGTCGAATTTCAACGATTTCGCCAAAGCCCTGGAGGCTGCGCATTTTCCCGTCTTCCTGTTTTCAGGCGACGCAACCGACGGGCTGGCGCTGGAGATGCTGCAAGGGCTGATCACCGATCTCAACCGCAAGTCACGCGCATCCGGCCTGCATCTGCCGGCGAGCGAGAACGGATGGGGAAGCGCGCTCGCCTCGACCTGGATGACCGGTTTTCCGCTGCGCACCGGCTTTGCGCGCGGCTTCCCGGAGTTCGATCCCTGGCGTTACGATGTCGCGCGCATGATCGCTGCCGGCGAAGCCGACCTGCACCTGCGGATCTCGTCCTCGATTGTCCAGCCGAAGAAGAAAAGGAACCGCATGGCGCTGATCGCCCTGGCGAATACGCATGAGCCGGTCGCGGGTGCTGCGGTCACCATCGCCATCGGCGAAGCGGGCGTCGATCATCAGGCGGTGGTCTATTCCAGCCGCACCGGATCGCTGCGGTCGGTCGACGCGCGCGCGGCGTCCGAACTGCCCTCCGCTGCGACCGTTGTCCGGTTGGTTGCCAGTCATGTCTCCGCCGAGGCGGCGTTGCCATGCTGACGAAAATCGCCGGCGGCGACATCATCGATCCGGTCAACAGCCGTCTCGGCAAGGGCGACCTGTGGATCAGCGACGACAAGATCGTTGCGGCGCCGGCGGGTGGCGCTGCCGACCGGACCATCGACGCTGACGGCTGCATCGTCATGGCGGGCGCCATCGACATCCATTCCCACATCGGCGGCGGCAACGTGAATACGGCACGGCTGCTGTTGCCGGAGCAGCACGCCGCGCACCAGGCGCGGCCGGCGACGACGCCGCTCTCCAATGCCGGCTGGTCGACTTTCCAGACCGGCTGCCTCTACGCCAAGATGGGTTTCACCACGGTGGTCGAGCCGGCGATGTCGCCGGGAGCCGCGCTTCACACCCATCTCGAACTGGCCGACATCCCGATCATCGACAAGGCGACGCTCGCCATTCTCGGCAACGACGATTTCCTGCTGTCGATGATCCGCGACGACGCCTCCTCGCAAATGATCGAGGACTATGTCGCCTGGACGGTCGCCTCGACGCGGGCGCTTGGGGTCAAGGTGATCAATGCCGGCGCGGCGGCCGCCTTCAAGGAAAACGTCCGCACCTTCTCGCTGGACGACGTGGTGCCTTCCTATGGCGTCAGCTCGCGCAAGATCGTCAAGACGCTGCAGGCGGCCGTCGCCAGCCTTGGCGTCCCGCATCCTCTGCATGTCCATTGCAACAATCTGGGCAGCCCCGGATCGGCGGACACGGCGGCCGCGACGATCGCGGCGGCGGAAGGATTGCCGCTGCACCTCGCCCATCTCCAGTTCTATGGCTACGGCACGGAAGGCAAGCGCAGGTTTTCCTCGGCCGCGGCGCGCCTTGCCGAACTGGTCAATGCGACGCCGGAAGTCACCATCGATATCGGCCAGGTGATGTTCGGCCAGACGGTCACCATCTCCTCCGACGTCATGCGGCAGTTTTCGGCGCGTGGCAGTGCGCAACCGAAGAAATCCGTCATTCATGACGGCGACGGCAATGGCGGCGGCATCGTGCCCTACCGCTATGGCAAGGATTTCTATGGCACGATGCAGTGGGCGATCGGGCTCGAGCTTTTTCTCCTGATCGACGATCCGTGGCGTGTCTTCTTCACCACCGATCATCCCAACGGCGCGCCCTTTACCGCCTATCCGGCCCTGTTCGAGCTGCTGATGAGCCGGGAAGCGCGCACCGAAATGATTGCCGGACTTCCAAAATCCGCCATAGCGCTCTCCACCCTGGCCGCAATCGACCGCGAATACACGTTCGAGGAAATCGCCATCATGACGCGTGCTGCCCCGGCCAAGCTGCTCGGGCTGACGGATCGAGGCCATCTCGGCGCCGGCGCTATCGCCGATATCGCTGTCTACCGCAGGGAGGACAATATCGCGAAAATGCTGGGGCAGGCGGCGTATGTCTTCAAGGATGGCGATCTCGTCGTGCAGGACGGAGAGATCACCCATTACCGCTGGGGCAAGGCGCTCAGGCTCAATCCGCCGCCGGACAAGGCGATGCTGCGGCGCTTGGAGGATTATCACCAGCAGCGCTACGGCCTGTCGCTGGACTGGTTCAATTTCCCGGAATCGGCGATCGCGCGAGAACAGCCATTCGGCGAGGTTGCATGCCGAACGTGAGCGTAAATGGCATAGTGATCGACGATACCTTTGCCGAGGCCTTCGGCATGCGCGCGACCGCCATCATCATCACCGCGCCGAACCGGAAATGGGCGCGCCAGGCGGCGATCACCATGACCGGCTTTGCCACCTCGGTGATCGGCTGCGGCTGCGAAGCGGCAATCGATGTCGAACTGGCGCCATCGGCCACACCGGATGGCCGGCCCGGCTGCCGCGTGATGATCTTTGCGATGGGAACAGACGAACTGCAGAAACAACTGCTCAATCGCGTCGGCCAGTGTGTCTTGACCTCGCCGGGTTCCGCCTGCTTCGCCGGACTGCAGGGCAGCGCCGAGCTGAAGCTCGGTTCGGCGCTGCGTTATTTTGGCGACGGCTGGCAGATCTCCAAGAAAATCGGCGGCAGGCATTTTTGGCGCGTTCCCGTCATGGACGGCGAATTCCTGTGCGAAGCGACGACCGGGCTGACGAAGGGCGCCGTCGGCGGCGGCAATTTCTTCGTCATGGCTGAAAGCAGCGCCAGGGCCTTGGCTGCCGCCGAGGCCGCGGTTGCCGCGATCGGCCTGGTGCCGGGCGCGATCGTGCCGTTTCCGGGCGGCATCGCTCGTTCGGGTTCCAAGATCGGCGGTAAATACAAAGGCATGATCGCCTCGGCCAACGAAGCCTATGCGCCGACACTGCGCGGTGTCGTCAGGAGTGAGCTCGGTGCCGACATCAACGCCGTCCTGGAAATCGTCATCGACGGCGAGACCAACGATGCCGTTGCCGCCGCGATGAAGGCCGGCATCAAGGCCGTCATCGAGCTTGGGCCGAAGCGAGGCGCGGTTCGCATAAGCGCCGGCAATTACGGCGGCAAGCTCGGCAAGTTCATCTATTCGCTGAAGGATATGCTGCCGTGAAAGCGCTGACCTTCACCCTTGTCGCCGAGCCGCCCGAGCGCCTTGACCTGTCGGCGCTGACGCCGGAGCGGCTTGCCGGGATCGAAAGGCGCGATATCGAAAAGATCCAGATCGGCACGTCGAAGCATGGCTCGAAGGTCGGCGATATCTTTCGCGTCGCCGGCAACGATCCGCTGGACATCGTCTTCGAAGGCGGCAGCGCGCGCCTCGACCGTGTGGCGGAAGCCATGCGGGGCGGTTCGGTTCGCGTCGTCGGCAATGCCGGCGCCCAGGCCGGGCACGCCATGCGCGGCGGCATGCTCACGATCGAAGGCAATGCAGGCCCGCATGCCGGCTCCGGCATGCGCGGCGGCAGGCTTGAAATAACCGGCAACGCCGGTGATCACCTTGGGGCGCCGCTCGCCGGGGAACTGGCCGGCATGAATGGCGGCGTGCTGATCGTCAGGGGCAAAGCCGGCGCTTTTGCCGCCGACCGCATGCGGCGCGGCCTGATCGCGGTGCTGAAAGGCTCGGGCGACAATGCCGGCAGCCGCATGATCGCCGGCACGCTGGTGGTGGCCGGCGGCACCGGCGAGATGCCCGGCTATCTGATGCGTCGCGGTTCGATCCTGCTCGATCGCGCGCCGAAAAGCCTGTCGCCGAGCTTCGTCGAATGCGGCGCGCCGGAGAGCGTCTTCGCCGCCGTCATCGATCGCCATCTGATCGCAAGTGGTATTTTGAAACGGCCGCTGCTGGGCAACGCGCCGCAGAAATACGGCGGTGACAACGCGGTGCTTGGCATGGGTGAGGTTCTTTTCCCCCGCTGAGGCGTGCTGCTGACGCCCTTGCGGTAAGCCGCGATGGATGATGGCCGGCATGTCTGCTGGGTCAACGATCGTCGTTGGCAATCAGTTTCGTCAGGCAATCCCCCGCCTGGCTCTCCGGCAGGCCGAGATCTCTGACACTGTCCATGTGGTTGCGGTTGGCGAGAACAAGCGACGTTACCGGCAAACCCTGCTGCAGCAGGTGGACTTTGAATCGATCTGCTTGCTGATGGAAAGCCGGCGTCTCGTTGGCTCCGACCAGAACCATCGCCCTGGTTTGAGGGTCATGCCGATGGGCAAGCGGTGTAAACCTGGCGACTTCCTCATCGGTGATTGCAATCTCGTTGGCGAGAAAGGAGTTTTGGAGCGGTTTCAAATCGTAGAGCCCGCCGAGCAGAAGGGCAGCCCGCACATTCGAGGGGCTATGCTCGCTGTTGAACAGGAACGTTGCAAGATGGGCTCCAGCCGAATGACCGCTGACGGTGAGGTCTGCCGGGTTTCCGCCATGGTCGGCGATATGGGCCAGAACCCACTGCTTGGCGCGGCGCACCTGGTCGACGATCGTCGCCATCCTGACCTTGGGCATCAGAGCATAGTCGACGATGGCGGCAATCGCACCGGCCTGGGTAATCGTCGCCGCGACGTATGAGTAGTCGCGCTTGGAGAACATCCTCCAGTAGCCGCCATGGATAAACATGTGCACCGGCAGGCCGCTTGTTTTGCCCGGGGGAAAGAACAGGTCGATGGTTTCGGTCTGATCCGGCCCATAGGCAATGTCCGCTGTCATCGGGATGGTTGCGCGGACGGCCTGGCTGCGGTGAACGATGTCCTGGACGATTTTGTCAAAATCGGCGACATGGTTGCGGATGCGGAACGGATCGTTTTGCACTCTTCCTCCGCTCAGATGCTGATGGCGAGGTATTTCGCCTCCATGAACTCGGCAATGCCGTGATGCTGGCCGCCCTCGCGGCCGAGGCCGCTCTGCTTGACCCCGCCGAACGGTGCTGCCGGATCGGACATCAAGCCGCGGTTGAGAGCGACCATCCCAGCTTCGATCCTGGATGCCACCCGCATTCCACGCGCAAGATCGCGCGTGTAGATGTAGGCGGCAAGACCGTATTCGGTGTTGTTGGCACGCGCGATGATTTCGGCTTCCGTTTCGAAGCTCGAGATCGGCGCCACCGGCCCAAAAATTTCCTCGTGCGCCATCTCCGCCTCGGCCGGGACGTCGCAGAGCACGGTCGGCGGATAATAGTATCCCGTTCCGGAGCCTGCCTTGCCTCCGCACAGCACCCGCGCGCCACGGGCGACAGCATCGTTGACCAGGCGGTCGATCTTGTCGACTGCCTTCCTGGTGATCATCGGCCCGCACTCCGTGGCCGCGTCCGTGCCGGCGCCGATCGTGTGTGCCGACATCCGCCTGGTGAGGCTTTCGCAAAAGGCATCGTAAACGCCGGACTGGACATAGATGCGGTTTGCAGCCGTGCAGGCCTCGCCGGCGTTGCGCATCTTCGCTACCATCGCCCCATCGACCGCCGCGTCGAGATCCGCGTCATCGAACACCAGGAATGGCGCGTTGCCGCCAAGTTCCATCGAACACGAAACCACGTGCTTTGCGGCCTCGGCCAGCAGAACGCGCCCGACTCCGGTCGAGCCGGTGAAGGAGAGTTTGCGCACCCGCGGATCGGCCAGCATCGCGGCCGTCACCGGGCCGGGATTGGAGGTTGTCAGAACGTTGACAACCCCTGGCGGAACACCTGCTTCCTGGTAGAGCGCGGCGAGCGCGTAGGCGGTGAGCGGGGTCTCGCTGGCCGGCTTCAAAATCACCGTGCACCCGGCAGCCAGGGCGGGCGCGATCTTGCGCGTCGCCATGGCGGCAGGAAAATTCCAGGGTGTGACAAGGACGCAGATGCCGATCGGCTCGTAGTCGACGACGATGCGGTTGGTGCCGGAAGGCGCCATCCCGAATTCGCCGGTGATGCGAACGGCTTCCTCGGCATTCCAGCGAAAGAATTCCGCAGCATAGGCGATCTCGCCACGCGCGTCCCGCAGTGCCTTGCCGTTTTCCAGCGAGATCAGGGTGGCCAGCGTCTCGCAACGCTGCGTCATCAGCTCGAAGCAGCGTCTGAGGATTTCGGAGCGCTTGCGGGGCGCCGTCGTGCGCCAGCCATCGGCGGCCTTGGCTGCAGCCTCGACGGCGGCTGCGGCATCTTCGATCGTCGCATCGGGAACCGCAGCGATCACCGCTTCCGTGGAAGGGTCGACGACCTGGATTTCCCTGCCGTCGGCGGATTGCCGCCATTGGCCGCCAATATACAAGCCGTGGGAGAATCTATGGAAGCCGGCAGTGTCCTGCTCGTCCTCCAGCAGCTGATGAGATATGTTCATGGCCTGCTCCTCAATTGCTCACATGACACAGGCGGCGAGGTCGCCATCATAGGCGGCCTGGATCAGGCCGCGCATGGCTGCCGGATCGAAAGGACGCGGATTGTTCTTGATGAGACGGTCGATGCCGAGCGCCTGTTCTGCCGTCCAATCGAGCTTGTCGGCGGGAAGCCCGAGCCTGGCCAGCGTAGGCGTGATCCCGATCGCTGCAAACAGCCGGCCGATCTCGTCGATCGTCGCGTCGGCCATCTCGGCGGTGCTCCGGTCCTTGCCGTCGAGACCAAGGGCAAGGCCGATCTCGGTCATCTCGGCGGCCGCGGCGGCCCGGTTGTACTTCATGACATACGGCAGCATGGTGGCGACACCCAGCCCGTGAGCGGTGTGGGTAAGGGCGCCGACCGGATATTGCACCGCGTGCGCCGCCGCCGTTCCGGCCGTCCCGAACGCGCAGCCGGCTGCAAGCGCGCCCATCATCACATCGGCGCGAGCGTCCTCGTCGGCGGGGGCGCGGCAGGCCTTCTCGAGACTGCGGCCAAGCAGCTTGATCGCGAGCAGCGCAAAATGATCGGTCAGCGCGCTCTTGCCGATGAAGACATGCTGTTGCGGCAGGCTGGGGTCAGTGCCGCGCCTGGCGGCGGTAAAAGCCTCGACCGCATGGGTCAGCGCGTCTGCGCCGGCGATCGCCGTCAGTCCCGGGGGACATGTCATCGTCAGTTCCGGGTCGCAGATGGCGGCTGCCGCGATCAGATGCGGGCTGGAGATGCCTACCTTCATGGTGCGATCCGGATCGGAGATCACCGCGACAGGGGTCACTTCCGAGCCGGTGCCGGCTGTCGTTGGCACCGCGATCAGCGGCAGCGTCGGACCCGGCACCTTGAACTCGCCGTAGTAGTCCTGGAGCAGGCCGCCGTGGCTGATGAGCAGCGCGGCGCATTTGGCCATGTCGAGACAACTGCCGCCGCCGATGCCGATCACCATGTCGGGCGCAAACTCCCGCGCCTCCTCGACGCAGACGGCAACCGTATCGCGCGGCACATCGGGCTGCACACGGTCGTGCACCAGCACAGCGATCGATGCGCCCTCGAGCGCCGCCATGATCTCGGCGAAGGCGGCGGTTGCGGCAAAGCGCTCGTCCGTGCAGACGAGAGCGCGACGGCCGAGCCTGGCCGCAACGGTTGCAATGACATGGCGCTGACCCTTCCCGAAGAGGATTTCACGCGGCAGCCTTATGGCAGCGAAAAGGCTCATGGTCTTGCGTCCCTCGATGATGGTGGAAAGGCTAAAGGTCGCCGAACTCGGTCCTAAAGCATCCCCTATTAAATCGTATAGGATATAGGATTGTATTGAGCGAAGCATCGTGTTAGCCAGTGATCCTGTCAAGAGGCAAAGATGCAGGTCACGAACGCAAGCAGTGCCCGAGAAGTCGACCCCGCCAGCGGGCGCATCCAGCGATCCACCAGCCTGGTGGAGGACGTGTATGAAGCGATCTTCGCGCAACTCATGTCGCTGAAGATCGCGCCTGGCTCACGGATCACCGTCGACAGCCTGGTCAAGGAACTCGACGTATCCCACACGCCGATCCGTGAAGCGCTTGGCCGCCTCGAAGGCGAAGGCCTTGTGCTGAAGACACATTTGATCGGCTACCGCGCTGCGCCGCAGATAACCAGGCGCCGATTTGACGAACTCTATGAGCTCCGCCTGCTGCTCGAGCCGCATGCGGCGGCCAAAGCAGCCGCATTGATGGATGATACGAAACTTGCGGTGCTTGAGGAGTCCGCAGGCGGCATGGCGCGCCGCGAAGGCAAGGATGAACGCCTGCGTTACTCCAACTTCGCGCGGCAGGACGCCATTTTCCACGACCGGATCATGGAATTTGCAAACAATGGCCTCGTGCGCGAGACCCTCGCGTTCCAGCATACCCACTTCCACATCTTCCGCCTGATGTTCCATTCGCGCGTCACCGAGGAAGCGCTCGACGAGCATCAGGCCATCCTGGCCGCCTTCGCTGCCTCCGACCCCGCGGCGGCGGAACAGGCGATGCGCCGTCATATCGAGCATTCCCGTGATCGTTTGCTGCCGGCGTTCGATTGAGGCTGGCACGATGTTCGTCACCGTCGGGAGCCGCGCCGTCAAGCTGAACGCAGCGTCGTCCCGGATCCCCTTTTCTAAAACCCGCGCCGCCGGGCGCGTGCAATGCCCGCCTTCCATCCACAAAAGAGGAACCGACCATGCCAGGCAAGAAAATACTGATGTTGACCGGTGAGTTTACCGAGGAATACGAGATCTTCGTCTATCAGCAGGCGATGGAGGCGGTCGGCCACATCGTCCACGTTGTCTGTCCTGACAAGAACGCTGGCGACCTGATCAAGACGTCGCTTCACGATTTCGAAGGTGACCAGACCTACACCGAAAAACCCGGCCACTATGCTTTGCTGAACAAGACCTTTTCGGAGGCGGAAAGACAGCTCGACCAGTATCATGCCGTCTATTGCGCGGGCGGTCGTGGCCCCGAGTACATCCGCACGGATAAGCGCGTGCAGGCGATCGTCCGCCATTTCCATGAAAACGAGAAGCCGATCTTCACGATCTGCCATGGTGTCCAGATCCTGATCGCCGTCGACGGCGTCGTGCGTGGCAAGAAAGTCGGTGCACTGGCCGCCTGCGAGCCGGAAGTGACCCTCGCCGGTGGAACCTATATCGACCTGTCCCCGACCGAGGCCTATGTCGACGGAACGATGGTCTCGGCAAAGGGCTGGACCGCACTTGCCGCGTTCATCCGCGAGTGCCTGAAGGTGCTGGGAACGGAAATCCGCCACAACTGAAGCGCGCCACGTTTGACGGCCTCATGCGACGCGCTTTAGGTTGTTGTTTTTGCATGTCGTTATCGCAAAGCCGCTGCACACTTTTGCGCGACATGCAGTGAGTCAATCGTCCGATGCATCCCAGACGGGATGCGTCGGCTCGCTCCAAGATCCGGCCCAAAATCCGGCTTCGTTTTGCAGTTCCTGGACCTCTGCATTTTCGGATATGATCGGATCGACCGGGCGCGCTCTCGCTCCGGTCGGGAGGCGATTGTTGAGGAACCTAGGCAACCCGCACAGGGCCACCGACGGCGTTCCGATCACACGGCGTGATCTGATTGCGGCCGCCGTTTCGGGTGCGGTCTTCGCCCCCGTTGCGCTTGGCGCCGAAGAAGAGACTTTCAAATTCGGCCTGACGCCGGTCTTCCTCTCGAACGATCTCGAACTGCTTGGCCATCTGCGCAGTTATCTCAGCGCCAGGATCGGTGGCCGGATCGAGCTCGTGACGCGCCGCACCTATCAGGAGATCACCGCGCTGCTGGTTTCCGGCCAGATCCAGTCGGCATGGATCTGCGGCTATCCCTACGTGCAGTTCAAGGCCGATCTCGACCTTGTCGCAACCCCGGTCTGGCACGGCAAGCCGCTCTACCAGTCGTACCTGATCGCTTCGGCCGATCGTAAAGTGGATGACTGGGCCGGACTGAAAGGCGACGTCCATGCGTTCTCGGATCCTGACTCGAATTCGGGTTTTCTGGTGACGCGGGCGCTGCTTGCGGAGAACCGCCAGCTTGCCGGCAGCTTTTTCGCGCGCAGCTTTTTCACCTATGGCCACCGAAACGTCATCAGGGCCGTCGCCTCCGGCCTCGCTCAGTCGGGCAGCGTCGACGGCTATGTCTACGAGGTCATGCGTGAGACCGAGCCGAACCTGGTGAAGCAGACCAGGATCGTGCGCAAGTCGGAATGGCTGGGCTTTCCGCCAATAGCGTCGCCGAAGTCCGTCGCCAACGATCGACGCGTCAGGGCGTTGCAGCAGGCCTTGATTTCCATGCAGGACGATGCCGAGGGTCGCAAGGTCCTTGCCCTGCTTCGTCTGGACGGGTTCGTGGCAACCGGTCCGTCGCACTTCGACGCGATTGCGGCCAAGGTGGAAATCGTGAGGCAGTTCGGATGAAACTGTTTTGGCGTTTCCGATCGATTCCCGTCTCCTACCGCGTGCCGGTCCTTGTCGCTTTGCTCATGGTGGTCATCAGTGCGGCCATTTCCGAGCGCGTGCTCAGCCGGCTGTCGCGGACACAGGAAAGCTTCCTCAACGGTCTTGCCGAGACCTATCTGGACGGGCTTTCGTCAGCGGTCGTGCCGGCTGTGTTGCGGGCCGACGTCTGGGAGGTGTTCGACGCGCTCGACAGGTCCTCGGCGTCCTATAAATCGCTCGCTCCGATCGAGACCGTGGTGACCGGCTCAGACGGCAAGGTGCTGGCAGCCAGCGATCCGAACCGGATCGCGACCTATTCCGAATTGTCGGCCGATTACCGCAATCGCTATGGGCCGGATGTCGTCACCATCGACGAGGCCAGGTTGACCGGGTTCGCCCACCGCGATCTCGTCTATCAGGGTCAGCCGATCGGGACCATCCACGCGACATTCGATGTTTCGCATCTCTTTGCCGAGCGCCGTGAGATCCTGGTCACCCTGCTCATTACCAATGGCGTGCTTGCAGCGTTGTTCGCGCTGGGCGGCTTCGTGCTGGTGAGGCAGATGATCGGGCCGATGCGGATGCTGGAGGACCACATGCGCGCTGCCGCGCATGGCGCGGCCGAGCCGATCGCACCTCGGGAAATCCCGGCCGGGGACTCCGAGGTCGCCGGCCTGTTCCGCGGCTACAACGCCCTTGTCCATGCCGAGCGTGAGCGCGCGAACCTCGCCATGCAGCTCGCCGAGGAAGAGAAGCTGTCGAGCCTCGGGCGTCTCGCTTCCGGCATGGCGCACGAGATCAACAATCCGCTTGGCGGCCTGTTCAACGCACTGGATACGTTGAAGACCCATGGCGAAACCCCCGGTGTTCGCGACACATCCATCAGCCTGATCGAGCGCGGCCTTGCCGGCATTCGCGACGTGGTCGAGGCCGCGCTTGCGACTTATCGGCCGGAACGATCGCAGCGCCCGATGACGGCCGCCGATCTGGACGATGTCCGCCTGTTGCTCAAGCCGGAATTGCGCCGCAAGCGGCAGCGGCTGGATTGGAGCGTCGCATGGAATGGTGCGCGGGAATTGCCCATCCGAGGCGGTCCCGTCCGTCAGGCAGTCCTCAACCTCCTCCTCAATGCCAGCGCGGTCACTCCGGAAGACGGGACGGTTTCGCTGACGGCGATGAGCTGGGAAGACCGGTTGCACATCGAAATTGGCGACCAGGGCACCGGGATGCCGGCCGACATCGCGGGGATTCTCATCGACCAGGACCCCGGTCCGGCCGTACGCGCGGGGCGTGGCCTCGGCCTCTGGATGGTCCGCCGCGTGGTTGACGATCTCGGCGGACGTGCCAGTATCGCAGCCAAAAGAAGGGGAGGGACAGCGGTTACGCTGACAATTCCCTTCGACAGGGAGGATGTCAAAGCCCATGCCGCCTGAGCGCGCCCGAATAGGCCTCGTCGAGGACGATCCCGTCATGGGCGGGTCGATCGTCCAGCGCCTCGAACTCGAGGGCTGGCAGGTGACGTGGTGGCAGTCAGGGCGTGAGGCGATTTCTGACATCGCTGGCGAGTCTGACACGCTCGATCTTGTAATTTGCGACGTCTGCCTTCCCGATGTCTCTGGAGAGGTGGTGTTCAACGAACTCGCCAAACTGCCGAACATTCCGCCCTTCATGTTCGTCACTGGCCATGGCGAAATCGATCAGGCGGTCCGTCTAATGCGGTCAGGCGCGGTCGACTTCATGACCAAGCCGTTCGCGATGGACGAGTTCCTTCGCCGCATCGATGCCGGACGACGGACGACGCAAAGCCAACTCCGGCTGAACGGTTACTGTCTCGGAGAGTCTGCCGGCATTCAACGCGCCGAAGATCTGCTCCATCGTTACGCCGCGCATGACCTGCCGGTGCTGATCACTGGGGAAACCGGGTCCGGCAAGGAGGTGGCGGCCCGGCTGCTCCACCAGATTTCTCCGCGTGGTACCGAGCCGTTCATCGCGGTCAATTGCGCAGCGATTCCCGCAGAGCTCCTCGAGAGCGAGATATTCGGACATGAGAAGGGTGCATTCACGGGCGCTCAAGCTCGCCATCTCGGCTACGCTGAACGTGCAGGCAAGGGGACACTGTTTCTCGACGAGATCGGTGACATGCCTTTGCCCCTCCAGGCGAAACTTCTCAGGCTGATCGAGGATGGAAGTTTTCATCGCGTCGGTGGTGAAACGCCCGTCGTCTTCCGTGCGCGCATTGTGACCGCGACGCATCGTGATCTTGCCCAACGCGGCGGCCCCACAGGTTTCCGAGAGGACCTCTACTTCCGACTGGCTGTCCTGCCGATCCATATTCCGCCGCTCAGAGAACGTTCTGAAGACATCGACTGGCTGATGGATCGGTTTCTTCAGAATGCCGCCGCCCGCTCGGACACCCGCATCCGTGGATTTAGCGCGCTGGCCAAGGAAGCAGCACTCATCCACCCTTGGCCAGGGAACGTTCGGGAACTCAGAAACCGCGTCGACCGGGCGGTGGCACTGGCGACCAACGAATGGATCATGCCCGGCGACCTGTTTCCAGAACACGCGTCCAAGCCTTGCGGCGCCGCATTCGTGCCGCTCGCCGACGTCCGCGATGCTGCCGAGCGCCGCCAGATTGAGCGTGCGCTTGAAGAAACTGGAGGCCAGATCGCCAAGGCAGCAGCGCTTCTATCCATTTCGAGAACGACCCTGTGGGAGAAGATGACGCGCTTCGGTCTTGCCGAGCGAGCGCGTTCGGAAACCTGAACCTTCGGCGCTGCAGCATGTTGGGATTTCCGAACATGCAGGTCCCTTTGGCGCTGGCTCTCCAGCAGTTTCTCGAGTGAAATCGACGGCTTTTCCGTTTGGCACAGGCGTTGCAAGGCCGCTTGCGACGATTTCGCCAATGGGAGGAATGCATGGATCGCTGCAACAGACTGGTCGACGTCGGCCGCCGTCAATTCTTGAGGGGAGGAGCGTTCGCCGCCGCCGGCATGGCCACTGCAGTGGCGCTGCCGGCGCAAGCCCAGACCAAGGCTGCACCCGGTCTGGCGCTGGTCGAATACCCGTCGAACAAGTTGGCCAATATAGCCGATTTGAAGCCGAATGAGCCTTTCGATGTCGGCTACCCCGATGAGAACGCGCCCGGTGTGCTGCTGAAACTTGGAATGAAGGTGGAAGGTGGCGCCGGTCCTGACGGCGACATCGTCGGCTTCTCCACCATCTGCCCGCACAAGGGCTTTCCGCTGAACTACAACGCCGAGGACCGCACGCTGAACTGTCCGGGGCATTATTCCCGCTTCGACTGCGAGGCGGGAGGCCAGCAGATCTGGGGGCAGGCGACGCAGAACCTGCCGCAGTACCTGCTTCGCGTGGATGACAAAGGCGATGTGTTCGCGGAGGGGCTCGACGAGCTCATCTACGGCCGCCTGTCGAACGTGCTCTAGAGGAGACCTGTCATGGCCTACAAACGTCAAATCGGCCGCCTGCCGATTATCCCGGCGGACGCGAAGGTTCACAACGTCGTCTGCCACTACTGCATCGTCGGCTGCGGCTATCACGCCTATACCTGGGACACGAATCACCAGGGCGGCACAGCGCCCGACCAAAACGTCTTTGGCGTGGACCTATCCCAGCAGCAGGAGGCGGAGACGCCAGCCTGGTATTCCCCTTCGATGTACAACATCGTCAAGCAGGACGGCAAAGACGTCCATATCGTCATCAAACCGGACAGAGACTGCGTCGTGAATTCCGGGCTCGGCTCGATCCGCGGCGCCCGCATGGCCGAAATGAGCTTCAGTCGGCAACGCAACACGCAGCTTCAGCGCCTGACCGACCCAATGGTTTGGCGCTACGGCCAGATGCAGCCGACCTCCTGGGACGATGCGCTGGACTTGGTGGCCCGCGTCACTGCCGCAGTGATTAAGGAACAGGGCGACGACGGCGTATTCGTCTCGGCCTTCGACCACGGCGGCGCCGGGGGCGGCTACGAGAACACCTGGGGTACTGGGAAGCTCTATTTCGGGGCCATGAAGGTCAAGAACATCCGGATCCATAACCGTCCCGCCTACAATTCCGAGGTCCACGCGACACGCGACATGGGCGTCGGCGAACTCAATAACTGCTATGAGGATGCAGAGCTTGCCGACACGATCATGGTGGTCGGCGCAAATCCCCTGGAGACGCAGACAAACTATTTCCTGAACCATTGGATTCCGAACCTGCGCGGGACCTCCACGGAAAAGAAGAACAAGGAGTTGCCGGGCGAGCCGCACGAGCCAGTTCGCGTCATCATCGTCGATCCGCGGCGAACGGTCACCGTGAACGCGTGCGAAGTCGAGGCGGGCAAGGAGCGCGTCCTGCACTTGGCGATCAACTCCGGTACGGATCTGGCGCTGTTCAACGCCCTGGTGACCCACATCGCCGATCAGGGCTGGACGGACAAGGATTTCATCGCGGCGTCAACCAATGGCTTCGACAAGGCGCTGGCCGCCAACCGGACGACGCTGGAACAAGCCGCTGAGATCACCGGCCTCACCGTCGACCAGATTAAGCAGGCGGCGACCTGGATCGCCGAGCCGAAAGACGGCAAGCGTCGACGCACCATGTTCGCCTACGAAAAAGGCCTGATCTGGGGCAACGACAACTACCGAACCAATGGCTCGCTCGTGAACCTCGCGCTGGCGACCGGAAACATTGGCCGCCCCGGCGGCGGCTGTGTCCGCCTGGGCGGCCACCAGGAGGGCTATTCCCGGCCGTCGGACGCTCATGTCGGTCGACCAGCGGCTTACGTCGACCAGTTGTTGATCGAGGGCAAGGGTGGCGTCCATCACATCTGGGGATGCGATCACTACAAGACCACGCTCAACGCACACCAGTTCAAGCGGCGGTACAAGGAGCGCACCGATATGGTGAAGGACGCCATGTCCTCCGTCCCCTACGGCGACCGGCAGGCGACTGTCGATGCGATTGTCGGTGCGGTTGCTAAAGGCGGCCTGTTCTCAGTCGATGTCGACATCATCCCGACCAAGATCGGTCAGGCGAGCCATGTCTGGCTGCCTGCCGCGACATCCGGCGAGATGAACCTCACCTCGATGAACGGCGAACGGCGCATGCGGCTGACGGAGCGCTACATGGACCCGCCCGGCCAGTCGATGCCCGACTGTCTGATCGCCGCGCGCTTGGCCAATCATCTGGAACGGGTTTTCCGCGAAGCAGGCGACAACGCTGTCGCGGACCAGTTCAAGGGATTCGACTGGCAGACCGAAGAAGACGCCTTCATGGACGGCTACCACCAGCACGAAAAGGGGGGAGAATTCGTCACCTACGCCCGGCTGCGCGCGATGGGGACCAACGGTTTCCAGGAGCCGGCAACCGGCCTTGGGGAGACCGAGCCGCTGGCAGCTGGAACTTCGACGGGTGAACCCGGTGAGGTTCTCGGCGGCCCGGCCATCGAGGGTGCGCGCGGCAAGGAGCCTGTGCAGAAGACAGCGCCGACCAATGCGGGATCGCCCCCCGAACCGGCTGCGGGGACCGAGCGCATCATTGGAACCAAGCGCCTTTACGCCGACGGCAAATTTAACAAGGAGGACGGCAAGGCCGTTTTTGCCGAGACGCAGTGGAGGGGCCTCCAAGCTGCTGGCAAGCAGGAGGAGAAGGACAAGTTCAGGTTCCTCATCAACAATGGCCGCACCAACCACGTCTGGCAGAGTGCCTACCTCGACCAGCAGAACGAGCTGGTCATGGACCGCTGGCCCTATCCCTTCATCGAGATGAATCCTGCCGACATGGCAGAATTATCGCTGAACCAGGGGGATCTGGTTGAAGTCTACAATGACAACGGCGCGACCCAGGCGGCCGTGTATCCGACACCCACGGCAAAACGGAAGGAGACATTCATGCTGTTCGCGTTTCCCACTGGGGTGCAGGGCAACGTTGTGTCGCCAGGGGTGAACGAGTTCATCATTCCGAACTACAAGCAGACCTGGGCGAACATCCGGAAAATCTCGGATGCCCCGGAAGGCGTGAAGCACCTGTCGTTCAAGTCGCAGGAGTATCGACCCGTCTGAGATGGCTCCTCCCAAGTCCCGTCTGGCTGTCGAGGCCGCCGACCAATGCCATCAGGCAGCGGCGGCCTCGAGCTTCTCCTCGGAATTGCCGAGCGCTACGACCGAGTCTCCGATGCACGCAAGCCCTATGCGATCGCCAGGCGATCGCAGAGGTCACGGCTGCGTCTGGCGCGTGGCGGCCGCCAGTGCGTCAATGTCGTCGTAGAGCGCCTGGCTGTGGTGGTAGAGCTGCTCGAAAACCGGTTGAGTGCGGCTGTAGATTTCGGCCCATCCGGGGTTCGGCAGGATTTCGGCGCCGTAGCTCACGAAGCGCTCGGCCGCCTGTTCGACGCGCGAGAAGCGGCCTGTCGCCGTCGCGGCCATCGCGGCACAGCCGACAATGCCGCATTCGGGCTCCCGCGGGACCAGGATCGGAATGTTGAAGGCACTGGCCTTGATCTTCAGCCAGAGTTCGGTGCGCGCCCCGCCACCCGCAGCGATAACGCGCTCCAGCGGCCTGTTCGACGCGTGTTCCATGATGCGGATGTGGCGGGTCATGGCAAAGGCGATGCCTTCCAGGATCGAGCGGTGCAGATGCTCCATGCCATGCCCGGCGCCCAATCCGAAGAACTGCGCGCGGGCGTTGCGATGGCGCCCTAGGCGTTCGCCGGTGAGAAAGGGCATGAACAGCAGCGCGTCGCAACCGGCCGGCGCCTCGGCGGCGCGGGCGACGATCTCGTCATAGGACAGCGCGTTGCCGTGGAAGGCACGGCGTGCCCAGCGCATGCCGTCGCCGCCGGTCTCCAGCAGCACGAATTGCGCCCAGTTGCCTTCGACCGTCGCAACGTTCGAGATTTCCGGGTCAAGCAGCGGCGTCTCCGCGATAACCGTGATGATGGCGCCCGTGCCAGTGCTGTCGGAACCCAGTCCCGGGCGACAGGCGCCTGAGCCGAGCAGTGCCACCGGATAGTCGGCGCCACCGACCAGCACCGGGGTTCCAGAGCGCAGGCCGCTGTCGAGCGCCGCCTGTTCGGTGACGTGGCCGACGACATCCAGCGGGTTGCGGATCGGCGGCAGCTTGGCGGCGTCCAGACCCATACGCTCGATCATCTTCGGCGACCAGTCGAGCCGCTGTGGGTTCATCAGGAAGCTGCAGGACGCGTCGCCTGTATCCATGGCGATCTCGCCGGTCAGCCGGTAGTTGATGTAATCCTTCGGCATGATGGCGACTGCGCTGCGGGCGTATGCGGCGGGATCGTTGTCTCGGACCCATTGCAGTTTGAAGCCCGGCCATGCGGGGGTCGGCGTGTTACCGCTTTCGGGCAGGTAGCTGTCCGGCTGGTTCGCTTGCTCGAAGCGACGGACGAGATCGACGGTGCGCTTGTCGTTCCACAGCGGTGCCGTCTCGCGCGTCAGCGCTCCGTGCGCGTCGAGCAGGACCAGCCCGTGCATCTGCCCGCAGACGCAGATGGCGGAGATGTTTTCGCGGGCGCCATCGACGCGGTCCAGCACCGCCTTGACGCTCGCTAGCGCACCCTCCCACCAGTCGACCGGCCGCTGTTCGGCCCAGCCGAATTCCGGCACGATCTGGTCGTGCTCTCGCGACGCAAGCTCGAGGATCTTGCCGGCGACATCGATCAGTGCGGCGCGGACGCTGCCGGTGCCGACATCGATGGCGAGGAAAAGCTCGCCGCTCATTTCGGGAGAGTCCTGAGATGGGCAAACATGTGACCCTCCGTCTATCGGTTAGAGCGAGCGCGGCGTGACGAGACCCACGGCATCAGCCTTTCGCCGCTTCGATGGCGATGCGCGACATCTCGTCGAAATCCGGCCCGGACACCGGGATCGCGATGTCGAAGACCTCTGCGATCACCTGCGTCCAGCCATGCAGGAAATATGTCCAACCATCCTCGATCTGCAACTGCTGTCGGGCCTGCTGCCGCCTTGCCTGGTCGAGGAAGATCAGGTCGCCGCGATAGTTGAGATCCCAGGCAATGCCGCGCTTGGGGAACACGCCGTCATCGGTAATCGGCGAGCCGGGCGCGTCCTTGCCAAGTCCGGTCGCGTTGATCACCAGCGAGCCTGGCTTCAGCGCCGCCAACGTCTCGTCATTGATCTCTGGTCGGTCCGCCAGGACATATTCGAGCTCGACCGCCGACGTCATGTCTCTGTGGATGCGATCGATTTCATCGAGACGCGGCTGCGAACGGTCGCTGACAATGATGCGCGAAGGCAAATCGGCGCCACGTTGCTTGCGCATCAGGTGCCAGGTGATCGCTATCGTCGATCCGCCGGCGCCCATCGACAGGACCTCCGCGCCGGTGTCCGCAAAATATCCCGCCGGAATGAAACCGTCTATCGCAAGGCCCGAAGAGATCGGATCCTTGGCATGGCATACGAGTTTTCCGCCCCGCTTCGACAGGCAACTGGTCTCGTGCATCAGGCGGGCGTGCGGATCGATCACATCGAACAGGTCGCGCGCTGCGTTGAAAAGATCGATCTTGTGCGTGGTGACCAGCGCGCCAAGCGACTGCGGGTCGGATTTTATGAAGGAGACGACCTCACGGTAGGCCTCCGGATCGGCATGGAGTGGAAAGTCGATGCCCCTGAGAACCGCATCTTTGAGAACCGCTTCCTTCAGCCCGAGGTGGCGCGCCCATGCCGGGAAAACCCGCATGATCGAGCTGCTCGTCGTCGTGACGCCGATAAAATAGAATGTCGGCTGGGTGGCCGGCAGATAGCGGCTCATTTGCCATTCTCCCGGATTTTCTCCGCGCGCATCTTCATGGCGGCACCGTGACGGATTGCTGCCCATAGAGGGCAGAGATCAGCTTTGCGTCACGCGGTCGCCAATCCGGATTGTCGACTTGCCTCCAGCCTCCATCGCCGGCGACCACGCGCGAGCGCATGCCTCCCGATCTCGCGATGATCTCGTAGTCCTGCCCTGAATCGGCGGGGTAGCAGAACAGCATCACCAGATCGCCTTCCCCGACATTGATCGAGCGGTGGATCCAGAACGGCGGAACATAACAGACGGTCTGGGCGTCGATCGGCAGGATGCGAACCTCGCCCTCTGGCGACTCCATCAGCATGAGACCGTGCCCTTTCTGGCCATAGTAGATCTCGGGCCGGTCGGCCTGCCTGTGGATGTGACCGCGCGTCATGAAATATTCGTCGCCGACCTTGCCTGGCGCCATGTGCGTGACGCCGAAAATCAGATCGCCCGACTGCTCGGTCGGTCGGAACTCGGAGACCTCGTAGACGATGCGCTCACCCCATGTCACGCGCATGGCTTCGAACGCCGCGGCGTCGGCATAGAGCCCGTCCAGATCGCGGAAACGCTTCTGGTAGCTGCCGGTTGCATTTCCCATCGCACCAGTCGACAGGTCGACCTTGCATCCAATGGGCTCAAACAGTCTCGTCAAAGGACTACCTCATATTGCATCGCCGGGGGCGTCGGCGCTGATCTGGCCCGCACCTCCTGCTTTCGACAAGACCACTTGCTTTGCAGGGTACGATTTGCTCTGCCTATGCAGACCAGCATGGAGGTTGCTGGATTATGGCAGATTTCGACCACGAAGCACACGACAGTGGGTTGGGCGGCATGCCGCATCCGCTGTCTTAAGCAATCCAGGAGACCCGCCTTGCTCCTCCAGGTCGCCTTCGACAAGCCTGAGCACCTGGCTCTGCTCGCGCAGATGAAGGAATTTGCCGACATTATCGAGATCGGCACGCCGTTGCTGAAACGCCTCGGCCTCTCGGCCATCACCACAGCGCGCGAGCTCTGCCCTGAAGTCATGGTGTTGGCTGATACCAAAACCGTCGACGCCGGCCGGTTCGAGGCTGATATGGTATTCGGCGCCGGCGCCGCATTCATGACGGTGCTGTCATGTGCTTCGTCCGCCACGCATGAGGCGGTGGGAAGACGTGCCGCCGCCTTCGGCGCGACGGTCGTCGTCGACACCATCACCGAGGCGGGCAAGGCAGAATTGCTTCCCTTGAATGCTGTCTTCCCCGAAAGCTTCGGCTATGTCGCGGTCCACTCGCCAACCGATGCGCGACTGGCAGGCAACACCTCCACCTCACATATCGACGCCGTGAGAAAGATGCATGATCGCGGCTTTCTGGTTTCGCTCGCCGGCGGGATCGGCCCCGACACGCTGGAAGCGGTGATCGCAGTCGAGCCTGAAATCCTCGTGGTTGGCAGCGCCATCACAGAATCCGCAAGTCCGAAAGAGGTAGCCCGATGGATTCGCGACAGATTGCCCAATCCAGGCCGTGGCTGGCCGTGGGACAGGAGATAACCGAAGTTCTTGGCCGGATCGACGCCGACGCCTTTGCAAGACTGGTGCAGGCGTTCGATGACCCCGATCAGCGATGGTTCTTTTCCGGGCAGGGACGCTCCGGCCTTGTCGCGCAGATGGGTGCGATGCGCTTCATGCATGTTGGCCGAGCGGTGCATTTCGTCGGTGAGGCATCGGCGCCATCGATCCGCGAGGGCGATGCGCTGCTGATCATCTCCGGCTCCGGGGAAACGCCGGTCAGTACAGGCTTTGCCCGCATCGCCAAGGCGGAGGGCGCCAAGGTCGTTACGCTGACGCATAAGCCAGCCGGTAGCCTGGCCGGCATTGCCGATGTCACACTGCATGTCCCTGTCGAGAAATCGAAACAGTTTGGCGGCAGCCTGTTCGAGCAGTCCTGCCTCATCCTGCTCGACAGCATTGTGCTCGGCTTGGCGCAGCAGATCCGCGACGCGCACAAGCTGATGTTGTACCGCCACACCAACTTGCAGTGACGCCCGTGCCGACGGTGGTGTGCACCGGAGACGGGTATTGTCGATGCGGTGGAATATTCCCCAGGCAAGATCGAGCGGTTTTCCGGCGGCTCCGCGCTCAAACCGCTGCGCGCTTTTTGGGCGACATGCATTAGCCGGGAAGCCCCGCTGGGCAGCTCACCTTCCGTGGCGGCAAGGCACTGGACTCGCTGCGCGATGCCGATATTGTGCTTGAGGAGCGTTGGTGCCGTGCTCTGGCGACGGCAGCCGACGGGGAGATACCGGCGGCTTGGTTTTCGCAGGAACAAGTCCCGGTCAACACGGGAGGAAGTCTGATGAGAATTGGGGTCTTTCTGGCCGGCTTTTCGGCTTTTGCCGCGCTGGTTGGCGCGCCTGCCTTCGCGCAGGACAAACCGTTTGCGGGCGTTACCGTGAACGTCATTACGCAGACCGGTGCGATTCAGGAGCCGCTGCAGCGGCGCGCGCCCGAGTTCGAAGCGCTCACCGGCGCCAAGATCAATGTCATCGCGGTGCCATTCTCGGATCTCTATCAGAAGATTCTCACCGACTGGGCGAGCGGCACCAACTCGGTCGATGCCGGCGTGTTCGCCCCGCAATGGATGGTCGACTACATTGCCGGCGGCTATCTCGAGGACCTGACGCCGCGAGTGGAGGCCGACAAGGACATCCAGCAGGACGATGTGGGCGCGTTCTTCCGTGACTTCTCCGAGAAGTACAGCGGCAAGACCTACATGATCACGCTCGATGGCGACTTCCACATGATGTACTACCGCAAGGACGTGCTCGAAGCGGCCGGCCTGGCGGTGCCAAAAACCTGGGACGAGTATCTCGAGGTCGCCAAGGCCACGCATGGCAAGGACATGAGCGGCGATGGCACGCCGGATTTCGGCTCCTGCATCGCCAAGAAGCGCAACGCGCAGAGCTATTGGTTCGTCACCGATGTGGTCGGCTCGATGACCCAGTCCAAGGGAACCAGCCAGGGCACCTTCTTCAACACCAAGGACATGACGCCGCTCGTCAACAACGACGCCTTCCGCAAGGCGCTCGACTTCCTGTCTGAATCGACCAAGTACGGCCCGCCGGACGAGCTGAACCTCGACGTCAGCGATACGCGGCCGCTCTTCGCTTCCGGCCGCTGCGCGCTGAACCTCGACTGGGGTGATGTAGGCACGATCTCGATCGATCCGAAGCAGTCCAAGGTGATGGGCAAATGGGGCGCGGCGATCATGCCCGGATCCAAGGAGGTCCTGAACTGGGACACCGGCAAGCTAGAGGCCTGCACGACGGAAAACTGCCCGCACGCGATCGACGGCGTGAACCATGCGCCATTCGCCGCCTTTGGCGGCTGGGGCGGCGGCATCAACGCGGCGGCCGATCCGAAGGTAAAGGACGCCGCCTATGCCTACTTCTCGTTCATGACGCAGCCGGCACAGTCGAATGCCGACGTCACCGTCGGCGGCACCGGCTTCAACCCGTATCGCACCTCACAGCTCAGCTACAGCGACCTTTGGAGGAAGGCCGGCATGAGCGAGGAGGAGGCCAAAGTCTACCTGGGCGCGATCAATGACAGCATGAGCAGCCCGAACATGATCCTCGACCTGCGCATCCCACAAAATCAGAAATACCAGCAGGTGGTGCTCGACGAAGCGGTCTCGCGCTTCCTCGCCGGCGAAATCGACAAGGAAGCGACCGTCGCGGCGGTCGAGGAAGGCTGGAATGAGCTGAACGAAGAGGTTGGCAAAGACCAGCAGCTCGAACTTTACAAGGCGACCATCGGCGCCAAATAGGCAGCCAAGCAAACGACCCGGCGTGGCATCGGTCCGCGCCGGGCCTGATGCCTGCCCCACTTTCTCAGGGTATGATGACCGCAACCGACACGATGCCAGACGCTGCCGACCGCCGCAGCTGGGCCGAATGGCTGGACGGTCACTCCGGCCGGATCATGGTGCTGCCAGCCGTCATCGTGCTTCTCTGCTTCGCAATTTTTCCGCTCATCATCTCGGCCTACCTCGCGCTTTCGCGCTTTGCGCTCGCGCCGGGCGGATTCACCCTGAAATTCATCGGACTTTTGAACTTCCGCAAGCTGCTGGTCGGCTCGCAGCAGTATCACCTGCTCGGCAAGTTTGGCACGTTCGGCTTTGTCCAATCCGCTTTGCTGGCCTTGATCGCGGCAGGGCTGTTTTTCCTCCTCGCCCGCTACTTGTTGCGTGGCAGGCCGACCATCGTCGGCACGGTTGGTCGGCTTCTCGCGACGGCGATGGCCATGGGTCTGGCGGTTCTTGCGCTGGCCACCATGGCGCCGGGCGGCGTGCCGGGGACTGTCGTCAACACGCTTCTCTACGTGTTCGTCGGCGTGTCCGTGCAGTTCGCACTGGGGCTCGGCCTCGCGCTGCTGTGCGGCCAGCCGATCCGCGGCCGGAATTTCTTTCGCGTCCTCTTCTTCATCCCGCTGATGGTAACCCCGGTCGGTATCGCCTACACGTTCCGAATGCTCGCCGACATGCAGAAGGGGCCTTTCGCCCCACTCGTGCGCGCTTTCGGCATCAGCGAGTGGTCGTGGGCGACAGAGGCCTGGTCGGCGCGGCTGATGGTGTTGGTCGGCGACACCTGGCAGTGGACGCCGTTCATGTTTATCGTGCTGCTGGCGGCCATCGAGAACCAGCCGCGCGATCAGGTCGAGGCGGCGCGGCTCGACGGAGCCAACGGCTTCCAGATTTTTCGCGACATTACCTGGCCAGCGATCGCGCCGATTGCCGCTACCGTCGTGCTGATCCGGCTCATCGAGGCTTTCAAGATCATCGACCTGCCGAACGTGCTCACCGGCGGCGGTCCCGGCCTGGCGACGGAATCGATGACGCTCCATTCCTTCATTTCCTGGCGCACCCAGGATCTCGGCGGCTCGGCCGCTATCGGCTACATGCTGCTCTTCATCTCGACCATCGTATGCGTCTGGTTCTTCAACTTCGTGGTCCGGCCGGCGCGCCGGTTCGAAGCATGAGCACCGAGCCGCGCTCGCTGGCGCGCCGGCTGTTCGAGCCGGCCTCGATCGACAGCCAGGCGCCGGTCGCCAGGGTGCTGACCTATTTGCTGTTGTCCCTGTGGACGCTGGTTGTGGTGATTCCACTCTACTGGGTGTTCATCACGTCCTTCAAGGGGCCTGGGGAGGTCGACAACGGGCCGTTCTATCTCCCGTTCGTCGACTTTGCCCCTTCGCTTCAGGCATGGGACTTCATGCTGGTGCAGAATTACACGCTGCGCCCTTACATGAATTCGGTCGTTGTCGCGGTCGCCAGCACACTGCTCGCAGTCCTGATCGGCTCGCTGGCGGCCTACGCGCTCGTGCGTATCCGCTTCCAGGTGAAGCTCGCCGCTGTTGCAATCTTCTTGATCCTGCTCACCGCAATCATCGTGGCGGTGGCCACTTTCGGCGTGCGGTGGGAGATCGCCATTGTCGTGGCGGCAGCTCTCTTCGTCATTGCGCTGTTCACGCTCGTTGGACGCACGAAGCTTGCGGTCGGCAACAGCGACATTGAGTTCTGGATCATCTCGAACCGTATCATGCCGCCGATCGTCGCCGTGTTGCCGATCTACGTGATGTTCCAGCAGATGCGCCTGCTTGACACGCAGGTGGCGCTGATCGCCACCTACACCGCTATCAACCTGCCGATCGTCGTATGGCTGACGCGCGATTTCTTCGCCGGCATCCCGCTCGACCTCGAGGAGAGCGCACAAATAGACGGGGCCTCCAAGTTCCGCGTTTTCTTCACCATCGCGCTGCCGCTGGTGCGGTCCGGCCTGGTCGCGACCTTCCTGCTGGTGCTGATCCTTGCCTGGAACGAGTATCTGCTGGCCCTCTTCCTCTCCAATGCCGATGCGCAGACCATGCCGGTGCTGGTATCAGCACAGAACACGACCCGCGGGCCGCAATGGTGGAACATGTCGGTGTTGATCACCGTGATGATCGCCCCCGTGATCATCATCTCCAGCATCCTGCAGAAGCATATCGCGCGCGGACTGCTGGTCGGCGCAGTGAAGGGCTAGTCATTATGCGGGTCACCCTGTCCGATATCTACAAGTCCTTCGGCGCGGTCGAGGTGGTCAAAGGGCTCGACCTGGAGATCGAGGACGGCGAGTTCCTGGTGCTGCTCGGCCCTTCAGGCTGCGGCAAGACGACAGCGCTGCGCATGGTGGCCGGGCTTGAATCGGTGAGTTCCGGCCGCGTCCTCATCGGCGACCGCGACGTCACCCACGTGCTGCCCAAATATCGCGACGTGGCGATGGTGTTCCAGTCCTACGCGCTCTATCCGCACATGACGGTTGCGGAGAACATCGCATATCCGCTGAAGCTGCGTGGCATGCCGCGCACTGAGCGCGACGCCGCCGTGCGCAGTGCCGCCGTCAAGGTGCATCTCGAGGAGTTCCTCGACCGCTATCCACGGCAGCTTTCCGGCGGTCAGCGGCAACGCATCGCGCTCGCCCGCGCCATGGTGCGGCGGCCGAGCGTCTTCCTGATGGACGAGCCGCTCTCCAACCTCGACGCCAAGCTGCGCGGCCACATGCGCTCGGAACTGAAGCGCCTGCAGGCCGATCTAGGCGTGACGACGATCTACGTCACCCACGATCAGATCGAGGCCATGACCCTGGCGCACCGTGTTGCCATCATGAACCGCGGCGTCGTGCAGCAGATCGCGACGCCCCGTCAGATCTACGACGATCCGGCGAACCTGTTCGTCGCCGGATTCATCGGCTCGCCGCCGATGAATTTTCTTAGGGGCGAGCTGGTCGAGGGTAGCTTCGCCTGGGCGGAAGGGCGATTTGCGACCAGCGTTGCCGAAAGCCGTAAGAAGGTCACTGCCGGCCTCCGGCCCGAGGATTGCCGGGTCACGGCGCCATCGGAGGGCAAGATTGCGGCGCGAGTCTATGCCGTGGAACTGATCGGTGATCATACCTTGATCACCTGCCAGTTCGGTGGGGCCACAGTAACCGTCAAGGCCGACAAATCGGCGCACTACGACATGGATGAGCCGATCGGCATCACCTTCCAGGATACCGCCGTCTTTCTGTTCGATGCGGAAACCGGAGCCCGCATCGGCGGCCGCGCCGGCAGACAGGCGGCCGCGTGACTTAAGTTCTTGTTTTTATGGATGTCGTTATCGCAAAACCGCTGCGCACCCTCGGGTCAGGCCCAAGGGCATGCTTTTGCGCGACATATATTAATTCTCCTCCACGAACACCTCTTCCCGCTTCTTCTTGACCGCCGGCAGGAAGACGACGACGAGGACGGCGAAGGCGATGAAGAGCAGGCCGGCGCTGATCGGCCTCGTCACGAAGGTGGTCGGATCGCCGCGCGCGAGAATCATGGCGCGGCGCAGGTTTTCCTCGAGCAGCGGGCCGAGCACGAAGCCGAGCAGCAGCGGCGCCGGTTCGCAGCGCAGCTTTGTCAGGAGATAGCCGAGCAAGCCGAAGAAGGCGACGGCGTAGAGGTCGTAGATGTTGGTGTTGACGCTGTAAACGCCGATCGAGCAGAACGCCATGATGATCGGGAAGAGCACGTAGTAGGGGATCGTCAGGAGTTTCACCCAAAGCCCGATCAGCGGAAGGTTCAAGATGATCAGCATCAGATTGCCGATCCACATCGAGGCGATGATGCCCCAGAACAGCGCCGGCTGTTCGATCGCGACATTGGGGCCGGGCACGATGCCCTGGATGATCATCGCGCCGATCATCAGCGCCATGACCGGGTTGGCCGGAATGCCGAGCGTCAGCATCGGGATGAACGAGGTCTGCGCACCGGCATTGTTGGCCGATTCCGGTCCGGCGACGCCTTCGACGGCGCCCTTGCCGAATTCCCCGGGGTTTTTCGAGATGCGTTTTTCGACCGTGTAGGAGGCAAAGGCTGCAAGGATCGCGCCGCCTCCCGGCAGGATGCCTAGCGCCGAACCGATGATGGTTCCGCGCACGATCGGCGCCGCCATGCGGCGAAAGTCGTCGCGGGTCGGCATCAGGCCGGAGACGCTTCGGATCATTACCGAGCGCTCGTGCTCGTTTTCGAGGTTGCGCAGGATCTCGGCGACGCCGAAGACGCCGACCGCCACCGCGACGAAATTCAGCCCGTCGGCATATTCGCGGATGCCGAGCGTGAAGCGCGGCGTGCCGGTGTAGATGTCGGTGCCGACGATGCCGAGCAGCAGGCCAAGCACGACCATCGCCAGCGCCTTGACGATCGAGCCGTGGGCGAGCGCGACGGACGAGACGAGGCCGACGATCATCAGCGAAAAATACTCGGCCGCGCCGAATTCCAGCGCGATCGCCGTCAGCGGCGGGGCAAAGACGGCGACGAGGAAGGTCGACACCGTGCCAGCGAAGAACGAGCCTATCGCCGCGATGGCGAGTGCCGCCCCGGCGCGGCCGTTCTTGGCCATCTGGTAGCCGTCGATGGCGGTGACGGCCGACGAGGATTCGCCAGGCATGTTGATGAGGATGGCGGTGGTCGAGCCGCCATATTGCGCGCCGTAATAGATGCCGGCGAGCATGATAAGGGAGGAAACCGGGTCGCCGATCTGGAAGGTGATCGGTAACAGCATGGCGATGGTGGCGGTGGCGCCGATACCGGGCAAAACGCCGATCAGCGTGCCGAGAAGGACGCCGATCAGGCAGAAACCGAGATTTGCCAGCGACGAGGCCGTCGAAAAACCAAGCGCGAGGTTGTCGAGGAGTTCCATGTTCATCCCCTCAAAACTGCAGCCACGGGCCGAAGCGCCGGAACGGCAGGCCGAGCGCATAGCTGAAGACGAGGAACGCAAACAGCGTCAGGCCGGCGGAGAGCACGAGCGCGGTCAGCGGCCTCATGCGACCGCTGGCAAAGGATGCGATCAGCGCCGTCAGGAAGATCGAGGGGAGGAAGCCGAGGCCGCGCACGGTCAGGCCGAAGAAGATCGGGGCAGGCAGGATGAACAGCATGCCGCGCCAGGCTACATGGCCGATCGGCTCGCTCTCGAAGCGCACCGCTTCGACGAGGATGACGGCGCCAAGCAGGATCAAAACGATTGCCAGGACCAGCGGGAAATAGCCCGGTCCCATGCGGAAGGCGGTGCCGATTTCGAGGTCGAGCGACTGCAGCGCGAAAAATCCGCCGAGAAAGATGAACAGCGCGGCGCATATGCCGTTGGTCGTGTCGATTGTGAAGGGTTTCATGACGTCCTCCCAGGCCCGCGCCGCGGGCGCGCCGATGCCGGTGTGAAAATGGGGCCGGTGTGAAAAAAACGGGGCGCTGGTGGGCGCCCCGTTCAAAATCTCAGTCGGCGTACTGGCCGGCGGCTTCGATGATCGGCTTCCAGCGCGCGATCTCGCCCTCCAGCTTGGCCTTCAGCGCGGCCGGAGTCGCATCAGCTTCAGGCGATGGCTTGGTGCCGAGTTCGGCGAAGCGGGCGACGACATTCGGGTCCTTCAGCGCGACCTGAAGCGACTTCGACAGGCGTTCGGTGACCTCGGCCGGCGTGCCCTTGGGCGCGTAGAGGCCGTGCCAGATGCCGACCTGCACCTCCGGGAGACCGGCTTCCGTCGTCGTCGGGACGTCCGGCAGAACATCGAGGCGTTCAGCCGAGGTGACGGCGTAGACCTTGATCGTGCCGCCCTGGATCTGCTTGGTGGTGTTGGTCGACTGATCGCACATGATGTCGACCTGGCCGCCGAGAAGGTCGGTCATGGCCGGTCCGGTGCCTTTGTAGGGCACGGTGACCAGCGGCGTGCCGATCGCGCTCATGAACAGCATGCCGCACAGATGCGAGGCCGCGCCTATGCCGGCATTGGCGACGGTGACGGTATCCTTGTTGGCCTTGGCGTAGTCGACCAGCCCCTTCAGGTCGGTCGGCTCGAGGTCCTTGCGGCCGACGACGGTCATCGGCACCTCGGTGACGAGGCCGACATATTCGAAGCTGTTCAGCGTGTCGTATGCGAGCTTTCTGTACAGCGTGGCGCTTGTCGCCATGCCGATATGATGGAGGAGAAGCGTATAGCCGTCGGGCTCGGCGCTCGCGACGCGACCGGCGCCCAGCGTGCCGCCGGCGCCGCCGACATTCTCGACGATGATCTGCTGGCCGAGATCCTTCGACATGGCTTCCGCGACGAGGCGCGTGACCGTGTCGGTCGGGCCGCCGGCCGAAAACGGCACCACCACGGTGATGGTGCGTTCGGGATAGGTTTGCGCGCCCGCGGCGAACGAATACAGCGTGACGGCGGCGGCGGCCAGAGCGGCGGCGAATCTTCTCATCTCAACTTCCTCCCAGGATATGAATTCCCAACCGCCTCCTGGAGTTCTTCTCAACACCGGCTGCGGGTGGACCAATAACTAGCGTAACCTAGCGGATTGCAATCGGACTCAAGCCGCATGGTGCTATTATACACAAGTCCGCGCAAATGGGTGAAAAGGTGCCGTCAGGCCGGAGGCGGACTGCCGGACGCCCAGCGGTCGAAGATGGCATGTTTAACGAGCACAGGTCGCGGAACCGGCCTGTGGCATTTCCCTCTGGATTATGCGGTGTAAGTGGAGATCGGCTCTCCTGATGTCGACCTGCGAATGGCATGTTCGACGCCGCGGAGCTCGGCCAATCCCTTGAGCCGACCGATGGCCGGATAGCCGGGCTGCGCCCCGCGCGTCAGGTCATCGAGGATATCCTGGCCGTGGTCGGGGCGCATCGGGATGATGGCGTCCGGGCGGCCCTCCACTTTGCGCCGCGCTTCCTCGTGAAGCAGCGCCGCCACCACCGCCACCATGTCGGTGTCGCCGGCAAGGTGCTCGTCCTCGTGGAACGAGCAGGGGGTGCCGGCCGCTTCCTTGCGCACATTGCGCAGATGGGCGAAATGGATTTTTGGCCCCATCCGCTCGATCATGCCGGGCAGATCATTATCGGGTCTTGCGCCGAGCGATCCGGTGCACAGCGTCGCGCCGTTGGCCGGGCTGTCGACTGCGTCCAGAACGTAGCTGTAGTCGGCCTCGGTCGACATGATGCGCGGCAGGCCGAGCAGCGGAAACGGCGGATCATCGGGGTGACAGCAGAGTCGCAGGCCGAGGCGTTCGGCCGTGGGCACGACCTCCGCCAGGAAATCGACGAAATGCCGGCGCAGGGCGGTTGCGTCGATGCGGTCATAATTTGACAGTTGAGCCGCGAGACCGTCGAGAGACGTGTCTTCGGTCGAGCCGGGCAGGCCGGAATTGACGCTTCTTGCCAGAATCTTGCGCGCACGGTCATCCATTTGCGCGTATCGGCGCTCCGCCTCGGCGGCGATCTCCGGTGTGTAGTCGCCGAGCGCCGCTTGGCGTTTCAGGATATGGATGTCGAATGCGGCGAAGTCGATCAGATCGAAGCGCATGGTGGTGCCGCCATGCGGCAGGCGCCAGGCAAGATCGGTGCGGGTCCAATCGAGCACGGGCATGAAATTGTAGCAGATGACCGAAATGCCGGCTCGCGCCAGGTTTTCCAGCGATGTCCTGTAGTTGGCTAGATGGCTGCGCCATTCGCCGACCTGCGTCTTGATCGCTTCGGAAACCGGCAGGCTTTCGACAATCTCCCAGCTCAGTTCGCTTGCGCTGCCATCCGGCAAGGATGCGACTTCGCGCTGACGCCTTTCGATTTCGGCGGGCAGCCAGACGGCGCCGTGAGGAACGTGGTGAAGGGCCGTGACGATGCCTTGCGCCCCGGCTTGACGCGCGTCCGCAATCGTCACCTTGTCGACCGGGCCGAACCAACGCCACACATGTCTCATTCGAACACTCCCGTATTAAGAATTTCCGCGCGGCCCGCCCGCGCTCCTGCCGCGGTGACCGACCTGCTGCCTTTCTTCATCCGCTGCTATCAGATTTCGATGTCGGCGCGAATGGCGATAGCGGCTGGCGTCAATCAGCGCCAGCGCGAAATTCCTTGGCTAAAGCGCGTCGCGTCTGCGACGCGCTTTAGCCTTTTGTTTTTGTGCATGTCGTTGACCCAAAACCACTGCGCACTTTTGGGCGACATGCATTAGAGCAGCGCTTCGTACAGATCCCCGATCTTTTCAACTTCGAAATCCGCTGCCCTGCTTTTCAGGGTGGTGGCAGAAGTGGGGTTGTCCAGCATATCAGCAATCGCCTTTGCCATAGCCGCGGCATTGCCGACCGGCACCAGGGCGCCGAAACGACCGTCACCGAGAATCTCGCGCGGGCCATGTGGCGCATCCGTGGAGACTACCGGGACGCCCGCAGCCATGGCCTCGACCAGCACATTGCCAAAGCCTTCGCTCGTCGAGGAAAGCACGAACAGATCGGCTGCGGCATAACAGGCGGCTGGGTCGTTGACGTAGCCAGCAAAGAGCACGTCCGCGCCGATACCGGTTTCCTCGGCATAGGCGCGCAACTCGGCAGCCAGCGGGCCTTCGCCGAAGATGACAAGTCGAGCGCGGCGGCCGGCGCGCAGGATAGCGAAAGCCCGCAGCAAGGTCCGATGGTCCTTGACCGGCACCAGGCGCCCGGCGGTGGCGATGACCGGGCCATCGCCCATCCTCGCCAGCTGTGGCTGCCATGCATGGGGATCCTGCTGGAGCGCCGCAACCGGCGGCAGCGGATTGTTGATGACGACAATCTTGGATTTGGGAAAGCCGCGGGCCGCAAGGTCGCGGCCGACACCCGCTGAGACGGCGATGGCTTTGGTTGCGCGCGCTGCAACCAGCGCGGAAAGCCAGACCGCTATTCTCGCGCCGAGGCTGCTGGAAGGCAGTGAGGCGGCTGCGTGGAAGCTTGGAAAGAACCGCGCCCGGCTTCGCGCCAGGAGAAGCGCCAGCGCCACGACCAGATTGGCAAATTCCGGGGCGCTGTAGACCGCATGCGGAGCAAGGCGGCTGAACAAACCTGCGCTTCGCACGATGCCTTTCAGCGTCTCCCACTTGCCGTAACCCTCGCCCTGGATGGGAAGGTCGAAATCGACCAGATGCACGGCGGGGGAGCGCAGCGCGGCGTTGGGTCCTTGCGCGTTCCAGGTAAAAAGGGTGACATCGTGCCCACGCGATGCCAATTCATTTGCAATGAGGACGAAGACACGCTCGGCGCCGCCGCCCCTGAGACTGGCGATGTGAAAGACAATGCGCTTCGCCATGCCTGGATTCAGGCTCGGCTGACGCCGATGCCTGATCGGTTCGGCGGCTGGCGCATGTCGCGAACGATACCCATGGCAATGGCCAGCAGCATGCCCAGAGCAAAGCCGGCGAAAGCTCCCAGGCCTGCCGTCACAGGGGTGCGGGGCGGCCACGAGCGACCCGGTGGCGGCACGGCGGTGGAAATCACCTGCACATTGGTGGTGTCGATCTGCTCGCGCTCGGTGATTTGGCGCGCGCGAGACAGGAAGCTTTCATAGACCGCCCTTCTCGAGGCGGCGTCGCGTTCAAGCTCACGCAGGGCGACCTGGGACTCGCTGTCGGTGAAAACGTTGTTCTTCAGAGCGTTCATCCTGGCGGTGAGAGAAGCCAACGAGGCGTTGGCCTTGTCCAGGTTGGCTTTTGCCGTGCCGACCGTGCGGGAGAACTCCGCCCTGAGTTGAGAACTGACGGTTTCGAATTCTGTCCTGAGCCGGACGATCGTCGGGTGGCGCGGACCAAAGGTCATGGACTGAGAATCGATCTGCTGCCGCAAGCCATTCGCCTTGTCGCGCAGCACTGAGAGTGCTGCCGAAACCGCGGGGTCAGGATTGGCCCCATTGACACCGGAAGCAACCAAGGCGTCGTAACTTGCCTGCGCCGCGATGACGCGCGATTGCGCCTCGCCAATTTCGCTATTGAGCTGCGTCATCGTCTGCGAACTGACAAGCTGGCCATTGCTGGCCGACAAATCGTGGCTGCGCCTGTAGCTCTCGACCTTCTCTTCGGCTGCCTGCACGTCGCGCTTGAGTTGGCCGAGCCGGCCCTCAAGAGCAGCTGCGGCACGGCCGGCGCCAGCAGCTTCGGCCGTGGCCAGTTCTTCCTGGAAAGCCTTCACCATGGCTTGCGAGATCAGGATCGCCTTGCCGGTGGTTTCTGCCGATACCGCGAGGGTTGTGACGAACGAGGTTTCATCTGCAGCGACGCTGACCCGCTGCGCCAGGCTTTTCTGGGCGACAAGCTTCGGATCGGACTTGCCGCCACTCACTGCAGCACCAGAGGTGGAAGCGGTCTGGTCCGGATCGAAAAACTCCGGATCGTTGGCGAGACCGAGTTCGTCCACCACACGTGCAAGCACGTTGCCGGAGGTCAAGATGCGCTGCTTGCTGCGCGCGTTCAGTATTTGGCTGTCGACCTGGCCCGGTTGCGAGTAGACATCGTTTTCCACAACCTGCAAATTGGCAGGATTGATGAGGATTTCCGTCGTGACGGTATAACGCTGTTTGCTCAGCAATCCGTAGGCGGCGCCGATGACGCCGCCGGCCACCGCCAGCATCAATGCCAGGACGAGCCCGGCACGCAGCCAGACAAAAAGGCGTCGAAAATCGAGCTCGAGGAAATCGCCGATCTTGTCGAGCGTCACCGTCGGGACAGGCTCGGGCGTGGGCGGAGTGACAGGGGCGGAGGGCCGTGCCATGACCGGAGCATCCTGTTGCAGCCTTGCCCTGCTGGCCCGCCGCGCATTGGCGATCCGCTCGAACGCGCTGACGTCGGAACCCGCTGCAGAGGGAGGGGTTGTGCCGGAAGCGGCGGACATGGTGCTAACTCTGGTTATTCGCTACGCGGACCAGCACTACAGAAAGATCGTTAACATGTCATTTTTCAAGTTGGCATATTTTGCCGAGTCACGCACCGCGCCCGTTCAGCGGTCCGTTGAATGGATCTCGTTGGCCAGAATGCCGTTTGAATACTTTCACTTGGATCGGCCATGAGCTATCCAGCTGCCGTATCGGAACGATCCAGCCAGGCGCGCCGTCAGAACGCGCTGTCGCTTCTGTTTTTCCTGTGCGCTGCGTTGGCGTTCCTGCTCCGCTTCACGGTCTCACCGCAGATCATGAACATGGTCGTCGACTATACCGCCGACGGCGGTTCGTTCTACGAGAAACTGCATGTCGGCACCTATGCTATCTTCCTGCTGCTTCCTATCGTCCTTTTCAGCCGACCATTTCTGCTGCAGGGCGACGAAATTGGAATATTCAAGGCTCTGCTGCTATATTCTGCGGTGATTTTTGCGCTGGTGCCGTATCTGTTCATCACCGGCCGTGCCGGCTCATCCGGGTTTATCATCGATACCTATCTTGTGGCGGGCGCCGCAGGCCTGTTGATGCTGGCCCTGAACGCGCAAGTGCGGCGTGCCTTGGGCGACCTCGTGCTTGGGATGGTGGTCCTCAGCGCTGTGATGGGCACGATCGAAGCGGTGACTCAACATCGATTTCTGCCCTACGGTCTCAACGAACTGCAGTTCAGGCCGATCGGCCTATCGGCGCACCCGCTGGCCCTGGGCGCGCTCTGCGCCACAGTCATCGGGTTCGTACCGCTGACGAACTGGCGCATATGGGTGCGGGTGCTGGCGATCTTCGTATTGCTCGTCGGCTGTGCTGCATCAGGCGCCCGCGCCGCCCTGTTGCTCGCTGCCGCAGAAACCCTCATCCTGCTGATGTTCGTGCCCTGGCCGCGCCTGTCGCTCAAGCATCAGCGGCAGGCCAAGTCTGTCGTGCTGCTGTTCGCCGTGGCGGGCGGCGCAGTGCTGGTGGCCATACTGTTTTCGGGCGGGCTGCTGAACCGATTCGGCAACACGATCTTTGACGAAAACTTCATGGCGCGGGTGACGATCTACCAGGTGTTCGGACTGGTCAGCTGGAAAGACATCCTGTTCGGCATGAACGTCGACGACCTCTTGGCAATCGTCAACGAGAAGTTGCATCTACCCTATATCGAGAGCGCGCCGGTGGTCATCATCATGCTGTTCGGCTTGCCGATAGCCGTGCTCTTCATCGGGCTGGTGTTCTGGTTCATTTTCCGGTTGTTGCGCGGGGCGCCGCTGCCGGCATGGATCGGCACCATGACGTTCCTACTTGCTGCGCTGTCGAACAACGCGCTCTCGTCAAAATCGCCGGAGATCACCATTATCGTGGTGTTGCTGCTTGCCTATAGAAACGATCCGTTTCGAAACCGGCAGGGGAGCATACTGTCGGCCGCGGCGGCATCCGAGCCGACACTGGATCGGCCTGGATAGCGCAGACTGCAGACGCGTCAGCCGGCGCTATCCACAACCTCGAGATTGCCCGCGCGGTTGAGCGTGTGAATGCCCGCGCGGGCCCATGCCGGCCCCGGACCGATCGGCCGGGGCGGCGCAAAACGGACATCTAGTTCGTCAAGCCGGTCCAGCCGCATCAACCCGAGACCGCCGCCATAGGCTCTCGAGCCGTTTTGCACCGGCAGCACCAGGGCGTCACCGTGGCGGATAAAGGCGCCGCCGGGCCGAGCGGCCGAGTGATCGACGGCGATGGGATTGAACGCGTGCGCAACCCACGGCCCGCGCAGCGAGGGCGCGGAATAGACCGCCATCGTGTCCGACGCGCTGCCATAACCGAACCGCTCCGTCCCCAACAGCCAGAAGCGGCCGTCCGATTCGAGCAGCGTGGCGTCATTGAAATCCTTGTCCGTCAACAGCACGGTGTCGCGTACCCAGCGATCTGGAAACTGCGCGGCGCGGTAGAGCACAAGCTCGCGCGCCGCCGCACTTTCAGGAATCATGAAAATCTCGCCGGCCTGTGCGAACACCTGCGGATACGACAGGTGGTGCTTTTCCTCCAGCACCACTCTCGGCACGCCGAAGCTGCCGTCGTCACCCAGTTCGGCGACAGAAATCACGCCGCGACCCGTAGCGTAGGGAAATTCCTCGACAAACAGATAGTGGCGGCCATCCCGCTCGAGGACGAACGGATCGGCATAGAATCGCTGGCCATCGTCCGGCAGGACGGTGAACGGCTTACCGTCGAGCTGCCCGGTTTCGGCGACACCTGGCCCGTCGATCAGCCGATAGGCAACCTGCCAATAGAAGGGACGCCGTCCAAGCCTGAGTTTTTGCACGACGCGATCGAGCAACCCGCGGCAGAAAAAGGGCAGATAGTGCCGGACAAAACCGGCGTTCCTCAGCATCGGCGCCGGACTATCGGCAATTGGCGCAAGTTCGCCCGCGGCAAAACGGGCGACGCTTTGCGCAACCAGCGAGATGGCCCCAGCGAGCAGGTCATTGCAGCTGCGAGACAGCCAGAGCCGGTCGCCGAGCATCGGTCGGCCCCGGGCGACTGTGACGCCGTCGAGGCGCACGGCAAGTTCGGGCAATCGCCCGCTCGCCAGCGTCTCGGCCACACCGGCAGGGAAGCTGCTGCGCCCGCAAAATTCGAGCGTCAGAACCGGCGTGCCTCGCCGTGCGAAAGTGCCGGTAAGATCGACCACGAGTTCGGCCGGACCAGAACCGCCAGACGGCAACGGCTCGGAGCGGCTTGCCAATGAGGGACCGAAGCGCCGGCTCTCGATCGCCAGCACATTATCCAGGCCGCGTGCGATCGGCGCAGGCGTCGGCGCGCGGCCGCTCGAAACCACGTGACCGCCTGCGCTCAACCGCACCAGAAGCGCATTTTCCCAGCGCCGAGATCCGACCGTGTGGCCGATAATTAAAATATTAGTCAATCGAATATATTCTTTTTCAAGACTACTCTGCCAGGATACCTATCGGTTCAGGCTTTCATAAGAGTTACCGGGGCGAACGTGGGCTTGGCTGTTAATCATATATTAAGATTTAAGGTCACGGAGGCGGCTTCTGCCGCTATTATAGCTCGTGGCGAATAATCGGCAGGTCGCGACGCCTTCTGGCGACCAGGATCAGCAATGAACATCCTTTCACCTCCAAAACTGCCGTCCAGGCAAAAACTGCTGATCGTGTTCGGCACAAGGCCTGAGGCGCTCAAATGCTTTCCGGTGGTGCGTGCCGCGCTTGCCCATCCAGGTTTCATCACCGAGACATGCATCACCGGCCAGCATCGCGAGATGGTCGACCAGGTCATCGAACTGACCGGCCTACCGGTGCATCATGATCTCAACATCATGCAGCCCGGCCAGACATTGTTCGACGTGACCTCGCGCGTGCTGCTGGGCATGGCCGAAGTGCTGGAGCAGGCGAAGCCTGATATCGTCCTCGTGCAAGGCGACACGACCACGGCGATGACTGCGGCTTTGGCTGCCTTCTACAAGCGCATCCCGGTCGCCCATATCGAGGCCGGATTGCGCAGCCACAATATCAACTCTCCGTTTCCAGAGGAACTGAACCGCAAGATTGCCGGCGATATCGCGACCTGGCATTTCGCGCCGACCATCCAGGCGCGCGACAATCTCATCGCCGAAGGAAAGGCTGCGAGCACCATCTTCGTGACCGGCAACACGGTGATAGACACGCTGTTGCATTTTTCCGGCGCGATCGACGCCGACAGTCTGATGAGCGCAAAACTCGCCGCCGGTTTCCCGTTCCTCGATCCGGCCAAGAAAATGGTGCTCGTCACCGGTCATCGTCGTGAGAATTTCGACGGCGGCATCCATCGTATCTGCACGGCGCTGAAGGGGCTGGCAATGCGCGAGGACGTGCAGATCGTCTATCCGGTCCATCCCAACCCCAATGTGCGCTCGGTGGTGAACGCAGAACTGGGCGGCGTGCCGAACATCCACCTGGTCGACCCGCAGGACTATCTGCCGTTCCTGTTCCTCCAAAAGCAGAGCTATCTGGTGCTGACCGATAGCGGCGGCGTGCAGGAAGAAGCGCCTTCGCTCGGCAAGCCGGTGCTGGTGATGCGTGAGAATACCGAGCGGCCCGAGGGGATCGCGGCGGGCACCGCCCGTCTCGTCGGCACCGATATCCAAAAGATCCTGTTGAATGCCAACAGCCTGCTCGACGACCAGGCGGCCTATCGCGGCATGGCGGAACGACACAACCCCTATGGCGATGGCCGGGCCAGTAACCGGATCGTTGAGGAACTGCTGCATCATGGCTGAGATCAAGACCGTTTCCGTTATCGGCATGGGCTATATCGGCCTGCCGACCTGTGCCATCTTCGCCAGTCGCGGGCTCGACGTCATCGGCGTCGACGTCAACGAAGCGGTGGTCGAGAAGGTCAATCGCGGCGAGATCCACATCGTCGAGCCGGACCTCGACGGTCTGATCCAGAAGGTTGTAGCCAACGGCAAGCTCAGGGCTTTCAGCACGCCGCAGCCGGCGGACGCCTTTGTCATCGCCGTGCCGACCCCGATGACCGAGGACCACAAGCCTGACGTGAGCTATGTGCTCGCGGCGGCACGAAGCATCGCCTCGGTGCTGAAGCGGGGAGACCTTGTGGTGCTGGAATCGACATCGCCGGTCGGCACGACGCGCATCATGACCGGACTGCTTGCCGAGTTGCGGCCCGATCTCAAATTTCCTCTCGCGCATGGCGAACAGGCCGATGTCCTGGTCGCCTACTCGCCCGAGCGGGTGTTGCCGGGAAAGGTCCTAACCGAGCTGATCAACAACGATCGCTCGATCGGCGGACTGTCGCGCAAGTCGTCGGAACGCACCGCGGCACTCTATTCAACCTTTGTTGCCGGCGACCTGTTCACGACCCAGGCCGAAAGCGCGGAACTGGTGAAGCTGACCGAAAACGCGTTCCGCGACGTCAACATCGCTTTTGCCAACGAGCTTGCGGCGGTGTGCCAGGATCTGTCGCTCAACGTCTGGGAGGTGATCGATCTCGCCAACCGGCACCCCCGCGTGAACATCCTGCAGCCGAGCCCGGGCGTCGGCGGCCACTGCATTGCCGTCGATCCGTATTTTATCATCGATGCCGCGCCCAACAGCACGCGGCTGATGGCTTCGGCACGCCGGATCAATTCCGAGCGTCCGTTGTCGGTGGTCAGGGATATACAAGCCTTGCTCGACCCATCCCGCAAGCAGACGATCGCTTGCCTTGGCCTCAGCTTCAAACCCAATATCGACGATATGCGCGAGAGCCCGGCTGTCGAGGTGGTGAAGCTTTTGTCGGATATCCCCAACCTGAAGATCATTGCGGCTGAACCCAACGCACGCAGGCTGCCGCATGAGCTCGAGGGCAAGGGCATCGTCTTCACCGATGCGCTTTCCGCCATCGACCAGTGCGATATCGTCGTCCTGCTGGTCGACCATCGGCAGTTCAATCTGGTTGATCCCGAAGCGCTCAAGGACAAGAAGCTCATCGACACCAGGGGTTTGTGGACCTGGCGCAAGGCACGCAAGCCCGACGCCCGCATCGAAGGCAAGAAATCAGCGCTCGAGGCGCTTGCTGCAAGTGCAGAGGAGGCCGCATGAACGCGCACGACCCAGCCTGGGCGCAGCATCGCCTGTTGGCATCGCGGCGCCGGGAATTCCTCGGCGCGCCGATCCATGCGCTGACCATGGCCGAGACACTGGCCATCGCCGATGAGGCGATGACCCTGCGGCGGCCGCTGCATCATGTGGTGGTGAATGTCGCCAAGCTTGTGAACATGCGCAACAATAGCGAGCTGCGGGAGGATGTCGCGACGGCGGATGTGATCAACGTCGACGGCATCGGCGTGCTTTGGGGGGCGCGTCTTTGCGGCGTCGCGCTGCCGGAGCGGGTGGCCGGCGTCGACATCATGATCAATCTGCTGAGCCTCTGCGCGAAGCGTGGCTTCAGGCCCTTCCTCCTGGGCGCCGAACAATCCGTTCTCGATGCCCTTGGAATGCGACTTGCCAAGGATCATCCGGGTCTCGTCGTCGCCGGCATGCGCAATGGCTATTTCAAGCCGGAAGACGAGGCCGGCATCGTCGAGGCGATCAACGCCTCGGGGGCCAACTGCCTGTTGGTGGCGATGCCGACGCCGCGCAAGGAGCGCTTTATCAAGCGCTATCGTGACGAACTCACCCCGAGTTTCGTCATGGGCGTGGGCGGCAGTTTCGATGTCTATGGCGGCAAGGTTGCGCGGGCGCCAAAACTGGTTCAAGCGGCCGGTCTGGAGTGGTTGTTTCGCGTGGCACAGGAGCCGCGACGCTTGTGGCGCCGCTACTATGACACCAACACCGCCTACGCGGCACTGCTGTGCGGGGAGTTATGGGGCCGTCGGGGACGCCGGAAGGTCGATCCATAAATAGCTTTACCAGGGCGCCGACCCTGGGCTGCTGCATCAGTCCGAAGTCGGAGCCGCTTTTTCCTGGACTATGGAACGACAATTCGGCAAATGCCGTTGCGGCCTATGCGAGCCGCAGCCGCGCCCTCAGCTTGGCTACGAATTGCATCGCGGCGGCGGGATAAAACAGCCAGGTCAGCCCGAAGAAAACCACTGCGCCAGCGGCACCGCCGGCAACGAGCGAGAAGATGGCCGGCATATTGCCGAGCAGAGCGCTGGCAAGGCTGGCGGCCAGCCCGGTGCTGAGCGAGATGACGACCGACATGCCGATGTCGCGCCATGGCACCGGCACCGGCGTCAGCCGTTCGCTGATGATGATGCAGGCTAAAAGGCCTGCCAGCGATCCGCCCGCCAGCGCCAAAGCAGCGCCGACCTCCGCCATCGGCGGGATCAACAGCACGGACAATGCGACTGTCGCCACCGAGCCGAAGGAATTGGCGATGATCAGCAGCCATGGCCGCTTGTGCGCGTGCACCACGGTGCCATAGACGAAGCTGGCGAGATTGGCACACAGCACACTGAAGGCGATGATCGGAAAGAGCAGGCCGAAACGGCCGTGATACTCGGCGGGCAGCAGGAGCTGCGTGATATCGCTGCTGAGTGCGACCAGCATCGCTGCAACCGGCAGGCAAAGGCGCATCATCAAGGCCATCAATTGCGACAGCAGCCGGCCCGATGCCGCAGGCCCGTCGTCGTCGAACCGACTGACCACCTCGGGAAAGGCGCCCATGTTGATGGAATTGGCGACCATATCGATCGGCTGGCGGGCCAGTGCATAGGCTGCAGCGAAGATCGCCACTGCGCCGGCATCGTAATAGATCTTGAGGAACACACGCTCGGCGCTGTGCAGGCCGAAGCCCACCAGCGCCATGATGACCAGGGGCACGCCGAGGACGAAGAACTCCTTTTGGGTGAAGCGTGGCGGACCGGCAACGACGCGTCGGGATGCCATGATGCCCGCCACGATGCCGGCGACCAAAACACCAAGGCTCGAGCCGAGCGATACCGTCAGAAAGGAATCTTGAAACATGACGATGGCGCCGATCGGCAGCGCGAGCTGCAGCACGGCGCGCAGGAACTCGAGCATCGAATAGACCGAATGACGCTGCTGCATCTGCAGCACCGTCAACGCGTAGCGGCCGATGGAACCGGCGATCAGGTAGCTGCAGACGGCGATCGCGAACTCGACCCAGCGCTCCGGCACGATCACTGCAGAGGCGATCACGGATATGATCAGCGCCAGCGCCGTGCTGGCAAGCAACACCCGCCCGGCCAGCATCAGGCTGCCGCGGCTGACGTCGCCTTTTCCGCCAAGCCTGAGCAAAGCGATGCGCAGCCAGTTGGTGACCGCAATGTCGGTCATTTCGCCGACGGTCACCACCAGGGTCAGCAGCCCATACTCGGTCTGGTCGATCAACCGCGTCACGATGACCAGCAGGAGCAGCGCGGAAATCCGCGTCAGCAGGATCGCCGGGGCATAGATGAGCGTGGAGCGCAGCAGCAAAGGGTTGTCCCCGGAAAATTCCGCCTCGACTAACCGTCGACCGGCGGAAAATCCAGCGCGACAGCGGCGAAGGGTGAACAGATTCAGTTTGAACTAAAAGATTTGCCGTAAACTTACCGGGAACGTTTGCTTTGTGGTTACGCGGTCCGTGCTATCGAGAATACCATGCTGCAGAGTCTCTTACTCGATCGAAAAATACATGTCCTGGTCGCGACCCCGTCGGGTGTGTCGGGGCAGGGGGGCATCGACCGCATCATGGCGGCGCTCGACCGCGAACTCCAACGGCAGGGAGACGGAAAGATCGAGGCGCGCTTCCTTCCCAGTCGCGGTTCAGGCTCGGTCGCGCTGTCGGTCTTCTACATGATTGGCTTTTGCCTTCGGATGTTGGTCGCGCGTATTGCCGGCCGTGCCGACGTCGTTCACATCAACGTATCGAGCTTTGGCAGTACCTACCGCAAGATGGTCATCGCGAGGTGCGCGCGATTGCTCGGCATCCCCTATGTGTTGCATTTGCATGGAGCTCAATACCAGACGTTCTGGAAGGAAAAGCGCAGCTTCATGAGCCGCCGCATCCGGCATATGTTCGAGCATGCCGATCGGATCGTGGTTCTGGGCCGTATCTGGCGCGACTTCGTCACTGCACGGGCGCCAGGCGCGGCCGCGAACATAGTGATTGTGCCCAATGCTACCGAAGTGCCGTCCCTGGCCCATGTCGGTGGTGGAGATAGCGTTCACATCCTATTCCTGGGCCGTATCGGCGACCGCAAGGGCGTGCCGCAATTGTTGGACGCACTGCATCGCATGAAGCCTGTCAAGCAGTGGCGCGCCACAATCGCCGGCGATGGTGACGTCGAGGCCGTACGGGCAAGATCGGCCGGACTGGGGCTTGCCGGATGTATTGCCTTTCCAGGCTGGGTGGGTCCGAACGAGGTTGCATCACTGATCGCTTCGGCCGACATTCTGGCGCTCCCCTCATTCGCCGAAAACCTCCCGGTCTCGGTCATCGAGGGAATGGCCTCCGGCCTCGCGGTGGTCACCACGCCTGTCGGCGCGGTAGAGGACATCATCGTGCACAAGAAAACCGGGTTGCTGGTGCCGCCCGGCGATGTGGCGGCGCTGACCGAGGCACTGACAGAACTGGTTGACGACACGGCGTTGCGCGCCCGTCTTGGCTCGGCTGCCATGGCGGTGCACCGGGAACGGCTTGAGCTTTCATCGTTTGCGGCATCGATATGCCGTGTGTGGCATGAGGCGGCAAACGGCAGGCCGGAGCAAAATCATGAATTTTCTTGACGTAGCGCGCGGTGCCTATGTGCGAAGCCCGCCAGCGGTCAGGCGGCTGCTGGCGCCCATGCTGGCGCTGGCGCCAACGCGGGTGAAATTTGGTGCGACCTATCGGTCATGGCGGAGCCGGATCGCCATGGCCGCCGAGGATCCTGTCTATGCCGGGCAATTTCATCTGGCCGCGCTGCGCGCGCTGTTGCAGAAAGCCCATGCCGGCAGTCCGTTCTATCGCGAGTCGATCGACCAGGCCCTCGGTCCTGGCTTCGATCTGTCGAGGCTGGGACTTGCCGACCTGCGCCGCCTCCCGGTCCTGTCCAAGGACATCCTGCGGACGGCTGGAACTGCAGCGTTGGCGGTGCCGATTGCCCAACTGGATGAGGCCGCCGGCAACGGCTCCAGCACCGACAAGCCATTTCGCTTCTATCTCGACAAGGATCGGAGCGCCCGCGAGATGGCGTTCGTCTACCACGTCTGGTCGCGGATCGGTTATGATGAAGACACGGCGCGCGTCTGCTTCCGCGGGTTCAGCCTCGATGCCACCGGCAAGCGACTGCATGAATGGGACCCGGCACTTAGCGAGCTAAGGCTCTCTGTCTTTCCAATGACGGTCGACGACGCCGATGCCTATCTCGACCTGATCGACGCACGGGGCATCACGTATTTTTATGGCTATCCCTCGGCCATAGAGCTGTTTTGCCGGCATATGCGCGTGCTTGACCGAGTACCAAAACGGCCCGTCAAGGGCATGATGATGATCTCGGAGACAGTCCATCCCCATCAACGGGAGATCATCCGAAGCGTTCTTGGCAGCGTACCGCTGTCCTGCTTCTATGGACTCAGCGAAAAGGTGCTGTTCGCCGAAGAAACGCCCGGAGCCCCCGGCAGCTACGCGTTCAATCCTCTCTACGGCCTCGCCGAATTGGTCGATGCGGCGGGCGAGCCGGTAACGGAGACAGGCAAGGAGGGAAGGCTCGTCGGCACTGGCTTCCTGTCGACCGGCATGCCTTTCATCCGCTACGATACTGGCGACTCTGCCCGGTTGGTGGAATTGCCGAATGAGGCAAACGGCCAGCGGCTTAGAGTCGAGGCTGTCATGCCGCGCCGAAACGTCGACTATCTGGTGACCGCCGACGGCGGCCGGGTGGTGACGACGCACCTGGTGCCCGACGGTCCCGGATTCTTCGACGGCATAGAGGAGCTGCAATTCTACCAGGACCAGCCCGGCGAGGCATTGATTCGCTATATCCCGACCGCCGGGGCGGCACCTGCCTGCGCCGCGCGACTCGTCGAGACGTTGGTCAACCGCACAAACGGTCGTATCCGGTTTTGCCTGAAAGCGGTGGACCGCATTGCCGCCGGGCGGGGCGGCAAGCGGGCGCTCATCAACCAGCAGCTCGACATGTCGCGTTACTGAGACGCAAGACCCAGCGCTCGCACCAGTCCGGCATCGGCTACGGGCGGTCCGTCGGGGAGGATCAGCGACATCCCATGCGGATTGGCGAATTCCCAGACAGACCAAGGTATCGCGAAGCGTTCCGCCTGCTGGCGCACCGCCTCGAGATAGCGCAGACGGTCAGCGTCGAACGCGCCCATGCGGCCGTCCGCAGACATGAGGATGACGCCGAATTCGCCCATGAACAGCCGCCGGCCTGGAATGCCATGCGCCTCGGCCCAGTCGACCGCTTGACGGAAGCTCGCCTCGAGTTGGCTCGGCCCCCAATTCTGCTCGAAATACCGGGCGATTGCTTCACGCCCCGCGACCATGTTCATCACCTGCTCGACCGGGCTCAAGCCGGCGGCGTCCATCCGGGCCTTAAGGGTTTCGGTCACCTTTTCGGGCGTGCTGCTGTCGGCCGGCCAGGGCAGCCCCGAGGCGAAAGCGCCTGTCCCGTCAGACCGCTGGTGGGTGAAACTGTGCGGCTCGTACATATGGAAGCTGTAGTAGAGGTTCGGATCGTCAAAGCCGGGGGCGAGATTGACCAGTCCGGCAATGCTGCCGCCACAGGCGCCTGTTGCGACGATGGTGAGTTCACTGCTGACTGCGCGAATAGCGCGGACCGTGTCTGCCATGATCCGCTGCCAGTCATCGCTGCCGCTCGAATCACAGGGGTAGTATGCCGGCTCGTTGTAAGGCTCGAGGGCTACCTTGTCGGTGCCAACCCTGGTCAGCATGGCGGCGACCGCCACAACCATTTCGCGATAGCTGGCAACGCCTTCGCTGTCGGCGCCGTCATAGATCATCTCCATGCTGTAGGCCGGAACCTGGGTGACGCCGTGCAGGTCGAAAACCACCTTGAGGCCGGCCGACGTGACCCGCTCGACCGCGGCGGCAAGTATGTCGAGCGCCTGCTGGCGCTTGGCGCCCCGGCTGGCAAGCAGAGGGCCGGGGTCGACACTCAGCCGGACGAAGTCGAAGCCCATCGACCGAATGTGCGTAAACGCGTCGCCGGGCCAATCGGTGAGCGGCCTATGTCCAGCGCGCCACTCCTGCTCGCTGCGATAGGGCGGCCAACGGTAGGATCCATCCTCCTCCACCGGCGACCAGTTGAGCCATTCATGCACGCCAACGCCGCGCTGCAGCGGGATCGGCGCAGCGCTGGCGGCTATCGCCATGCCGAGCATCCACGCTGCAACAAACGCCGTCCTTCTCATCGCCACTCTTCCGTTTCATGGTTGGAGATATTAACCGCAGGATCGGAAAAGAGGATTGCGGTCGCTCGGCTTTTCGACAGCATGGTATACAAGAATCGAAACCCTGGCGGGGCGGTATGAGAATCGGCTGGTACATTAACCGGTTGCGCAGCATGGAGCCGGCTGAGGTGTTGCACCGGCTGGGCGAGCAGCGTCGAAGGATCGCTTCGCGCCGCCGCGACGGCGGCTGGCAGCGTTATGCTTCGCCCCGGTTGCATCCGGTGCTGCGTGGATTGCGCGATGCTGTGCTGGCTGCGACACCGGCACAACGGCAAGCCATAGCGGCGGCGGCGCAAAACACGCTTGGCGGCGAGTTTTCCGCACTTGGGCGGACATGGCCGCGGCGCGATCCCTATCGGCTGTTTCCTCCCGAGCTTTGGCGCCTTGATCCGGTGACCGGCAGGCTTTGGCCGGGTGCCGAGGCCCATACTTTCGATATCGATTTTCGCCATGGCGGCGGCCGCGGCGATGTAAAATACGTGTGGGAGATCAACCGGCTGCAGCGGTTGCCGCCACTGGCCGCCCACCTGCTTCTCGCCGGCGACGACCAGTCCCGGAGGGCCATACAGGCGGCGATCGACAGCTGGCATTCAGCCAACCCGCCGTTTCGGGGGGTTGGCTGGGCCTCCGGCATCGAAGTCGCGCTGCGGGCCATCAGCCTGATTGTCACCATGGACCTCGTCGGCGACCGACTGGGCGCGGCGACACGGCAGCAAGTGGGCGAAATACTGGCGGCAAGCGCCTATTGGCTGCCGCGGTTCCCCTCCCGGTTTTCCTCCGCCAACAATCATCTCGTCGCAGAACTGGCTGGCGAGTATCTGATCGGCCTGGCGTTGGGGGCTGCAGCCGACGCTGCACGCGGCGCCCTCCAGGCTGAGGCGGGCAAGCAGATTCTCGCCGATGGCGCCGGTGCCGAGCAGACCCCGACATACGCGGCCTTCACCGCCGAACTCATCTTGCTGTGCGCCGCTGCGGCACGCCAGGCCGGAACGCCGTTTGCCTCGCCCGTCGAAGCGCGCCTGGCCGCTTTTGCCAATTTCGTCGCCTGGCTGCCACCAGCCGCCGGCTTTGGCGACAATGACGAAGGTCGCGTGCTGACGCTCGGGGACGAGCCGGACTATCTCCGATCCGTCGCCGCCGCCATCCATGGCTTTCTACAGATGCCGGGCAAGGCAGCGGGACCCGACGATTTTCGGGCGCTTGTCTTTGGCACGCCGTTGGAGCCGGCACCGGTGTCGCGTGGGCTGCAAACGTTCACGCAGGGCGGGCTCTCGGTCTGGCGCGGCGAGATGAACGGCCGCAGCATCGATCTGACATTCGACCACGGCCCGCTCGGCTATCTCTCGATAGCGGCTCACGGCCATGCCGACGCGCTGTCGCTCACCTTGTGCATCGATGGCGAGCCGGTGCTGGTCGATCCCGGCACCTGGCTCTACGGTTCGGGAGGCGTCTGGCGCAACTGGTTTCGCTCGACACCGGCGCATAACACGCTGAATATCGAGGGCAAAAGCCAAAGCATCATCGCCGGGATGTTCAACTGGTCGCACAAGGCGATTGCGGAGTTGGTGGAGAGCGAGCCGGGAACGCACTGGAAGCTGCGCGCCCGCCATGACGGGTATAAAAGCCGCTTCGGCGTCGTGCATCAGCGCACCGTGACGCACCGGGCCGACGGCATCGTCGTGAGCGACCAACTGCTCGGCGGCAGGCGTGTGGCCGAAATCGTCTTTCAACTCGCAGCCGGCCTCGGCACTGACCGGGACGAAAATACGGTCACGGTGCAGCGCGGCGATGAGCCGCTGATAGCCATGCGCTTTCCGGACGCTGCGGTCGACATCCGTGCCGGCGGCGACGCACCGGGGCAGGGCGGCTGGGTTTCACCGCGTTTTGGCGTCAGGCAGCCGGCCGAACGCGTCGCCTGGCGTGGCGAAGTGGGCGAAGACGGAATTGAGATACACCTCGCGGCAATCCGCCGGCCGCTATGATAGCGACCGGCGCTGCAGCAGAGCGGCCTCTCCGGTGTTTCGGCCATGTTCGAGATTAATTGCTTTCGAACTTTTAGCGTTTTGTTACGGTTGAACTGCTAGTCTGGCGCAAATCCGGCATGCTTTTGCTTGTTGCAGCCGCAATAGCCATTTGGTTGCCGGCACATGCAGTGGGTTTGGCAAGTTTCTTGCTCGCAATTCGCCGGACGGCCATTTTACGGCCCAGGAGCCACCGCACCGATGTTTTCTGAATTCGCCGGATTGATTGTGGAAAAGCTTTCGAACGTCGATCTGGTGACGCTCGGCCTCCTGCTTTTCACGGCACTGGGGAGCGCGGTGGTCGCTTACTGGCGGACTGTCGAGCATAAATCCCTCAGGGACTTTTTCGATTTCGCTTTCCCGGCGGAAGTCATCCTGCACCCGTCGGCGCGAGCGGATGTCCTATTTTGGGTCACCAAACGGGCGATAATGCCATTCCTGCTCATCCCTGCCGGCGCCACCTTCGTTGCCGCCGTCGGCTATTGGACGCACCACGCAATCGGCTGGCTGCTTGATATCGAGGCGCCGCTCATCAACGGCCCGGCCGGACCGGTGACGATCGTCATCTTCACCGCAACCATGCTGATCGCCTACGACATTTCGTACTATCTCTACCATGTCGCCCAGCACCACTTCCCGTTCCTGTGGGAATTGCACAAAGTGCATCATTCGGCCGAGGTGATGGTGGGAATCACCAAGGATCGGGTTCATCCGCTGGACGACCTGATGAACCGTATCTGGGATGGCGTCATCCCGGGGATCTGCTTCGGCATCTGGAGCCAGATCGCGCTCGATCCGGTAGAGATCGCCATCTTCGGCATCAACGTCTATGTCATCCGCAACATCCTGATGATGGACTTTGTTCGTCATACCCATTTCAAGATTTCCTTCGGCCCGTTGAACAACGTCATCTTGTGTCCGCACTGGCACCAGGTGCACCACAGCATCGACCCTCGCCACTACGACAAGAATTTTGGCCTGCTGTTTTCGTTCTGGGATCGCCTCTTCGGGACGCAGTTTGTCCCGGATCCGGATGAAGACCTCAAATTTGGCCTGGTAGATCGCGATGTGCGCGACTATCAATCGCTCTTTGGGCTTTACGTCCTGCCGCTCAGGAAGATGGGAGGGCATCTCCGCAGACTGTTCCTGAGGCGTCCCGATGCCATCGCACAGGATCGTTCCCAATGAACACAATTGTTTCGATTGACGCCTCGAGCGCAGAGCGCCTGGAAGTTGTCCGTTCGGCGGATCGCCTGGCTGCGATCGAAGCCGATTGGATGAATTTCTGGCATCGCACCGATGGGCTGGTCTTTCAGAGTCATGCCTGGATTTCGGCCTGGTGGAATACCGTAGCTGACCGTGACCAGCGCGCGCTGCGGATCGGCCTGGTCTGGAATGGTGACAGGCTCGTTGCTGTCGTTCCCATGGCGATCCGCAAGCGCAAGGGCCTGCGGTTTCTCGAATGGGCGGCCAGCAGCTATACCGATTACGGCGATATTCTCGTTGCTCCGGAATGCTCGTTATCGGCCCTGCAGGGAGTATGGGCCCGGATCTGTGACGCCGGTGGCTTCGATATTGCCTTTCTCAATCGTCTCTTGCCGGGTGCGGCGGCCCGCAAAATTGTCACTCCGGATACCTCCAGCGGGATCAGGCTTCGCCCCAATCACAGGGAGGAAGTCAGTTATCGCGTCGCCGGACAGTGGGCGAGCGGAGGAGCGTGGTTCGCGGAGCAGTCGAAAAAGACACGGCAGAATTATCGGCGCGGCGTCAAGACGTTGGAAGAAGCCGGCGAAATGAAATTTCGCCTGCTTGCGCCAGACGAGCCACTGCAGCCGGTACTCGACCGGCTCTCTGCCCTGAAGCGCAGATGGCTGGTCGAGCGCAAGCGTGAATCGCAACTTTTCGAAGAGGGAGCGCCGGTACTGGCCGCACTTGTTGACGCGCTGGCGCGTGCCGGCGTGCTGCACATTTTCGTACTTGAATGCGATGGCGCAATGGTCGCGGTTTCCATCAACTTCGTCCAGCACCACACCATGATGGCGTTCGTGACCACTTTCGATCCGGATTTCAGCCAGGCGTCGCCGGGCATGATCCTGATGATGGACTACATACAGTGGTCGTTCGATCACGGCTTGAGCACGGTCGATTTCCTGTGCGGCGCAGAGGCGTTCAAGCATAAATTCGCAACGCAGGGCGTTGTCCTGCAATCCGTCCTTGGGACGCGCACGGCGCAAGGCTCGCTCGCTTCCCTTGCCGATCGTATGCGTCAAAGGGTCCGGCACGCACGGGGGCGCGGATTGGCAACGACAGCTTGATTTCGGCTTTGATCGGCGCCGGAACGCCCTGTCCGACCGGCAATGGCAAGCGGTGCCATATCGCTTCTGGGCCGCCGGCAGCACGAACTGCTCAAAGTGCCGATTGCGTCTGAGCTGGAACGACCCGCCAGATCTTGTTGCCGACATCATCCGCCACCAGCAGGGCGCCGCGCCGGTCTATCGCCACGCCCACGGGACGGCCAAAAGCCTTGTCGTCCTCGCTCAGGAAGCCGGTGAGGATGTCCTGGGGCGGGCCGGAGGGCCTGCCGCCTGAAAACGGCACGAAAATCACCTTGTAGCCGCTGTGCGGCCTGCGGTTCCACGAGCCATGCTGCCCGACGAAAGCGCCATTCCTGTATTGAGGACCGAACAGGTCGCCTGTGTTGAAGGTCAGTCCCAATGAAGCCGTGTGCGCCCCGAGCGCATAGTCCGGCTTGATCGCCTGGGCGACGAGGTCGGGCCGCTGCGGCTTGACGCGATTATCGACGTGCTGGCCAAAATAGCTGTAAGGCCAGCCATAGAAGCCGCCATCCTTCACCGAAGTCATGTAATCCGGCACCAGATCGCTGCCGATCTCGTCGCGCTCGTTGACGACGACCCAGAGCTCACCGCTTTCCGGGTTCCACGACAGGCCGTTCGGATTGCGCAGGCCGGAGGCGAAGAGACGCGTCTGTCTCGAGGTGAGATCGATCTCCAGCACGGCGGCTCGGTTCTCTTCTTCCTCCAGGCCGTTCTCGCCGACATTGGAATTGGATCCGACCGTCGCATAGAGCTTCGTCCCGTCCTGCGAGGCGGTCACGTCCTTGGTCCAGTGGTGGTTCCTCCCCGCGGGCAGGTCGACGATCTTCTCCGCTGGTGCGGTGATCTCGGTCGCACCCTCCTGGTAGGGAAAGGCCACAATTGCATTGGCGTTGGCGACGTAGAGCTTGCCGTTGAGCAGGGTCATGCCGAATGGCGAGAACAGCCCGGTGAGAAAGGCGGTTCTGGTTTCTGCCACCCCGTCGCCGTCCTGATCGCGCAGCAGCGTGATGCGATTGGCGCTATGCGTCCCCGCGCCGGCCTGGCTCTGGAAGAAATTGACGAAGAAGCGCCGTATGCTGAAGCCCTCCTCCGGCCTGGGCGGCGCATTGCTCTCGGCCACCAGCACGTCGCCGTTTGGCAACACATACAGCCAGCGCGGATGGTCGAGCCCGCGGGCATATTCGTTGACTGCAAATCCCTGGGCCGCTGTCGGCTTGGTGCCCTGCGGCCATGGCATGGCCCTGGCGACATGGACGGTCGGCAGCCAGGTCGGATTGGGCTCCGGCAGGGTCGGGTTGGGGCCATAGGTCTCCGCGATCGGAACGGTCGCCTCTTCGCGCGACAGGAAGAAGATCGCTCCTGCGGCGATTACGAGAACAATGATCAGCATGAGAAGGGCGGTAGCCAAGTTTTTCACCAGAACCTCGAAAAACGTCGAAAGAACGCAAACGCGCTTATCGCGTTGCGGTTGCCGACGCAGCGGCCGATCGGGAGAAGTAGGCCGCAAGCGCGCGGACGTCGTCGTCCGTCAGACCCTTCGCGGCATTTGCCATGAGATGGCCGAAGCGCGTTCCGCCACGCTTTCCCGCCCTGAACAACCCAAGCTGCGTCTCGATGTAGGGCGCCGGCTGGCCGGCGATCGAGGGATAGAGCGGGCTGCGGTCCTGTCTTCCGTGACAGCCGAGACAGGCGGGCACATTGGCCTGCCTGACGCCGCTCTCGGCGATTTCCTTGCCGCGCCGGACAAGTGCTGGATCGCCGCCGCCGCCGGGGTGCATCGCCGGCAGGGCAGCGAAATGCTTGGCCAGGTCCGGCCAGAGTTGAGGCCCTGCCGCAATGGCGGGCAGGCTCATCAACCCGCTTGCCCGGCCTTCCTCGGCATAGGCACGCAGGCTTTCAAGCAGATACGCCTCGCTCTGCCCGGCCAGAACGGGTATCGCGGGACCGCGTCCAAAACCGTCCTCGCCGTGGCAGCGGGCGCAATCCGCCAGCGCTTGCGGCAGGGTTTCGGCAGCGCCTGCAGGAGGCGCAAGCCTTTCGCCATAGGCGAGATCGCGATAGGCGGCCTCATCCAGCGACGGCAGTTCGCGCAGCAAGGCGACCATCGCCCAGACCTCGTCGTCGCGTTCCTGCGTCGGCCAGGCCGGCATGCCGGTGAAACGCACGCCGTGCTTGACGATACGAAAAAGCTCCGCGTCCGACCATTCGCCGACGGCCCCGGCAAGGTCAGGCGGCTGCGGCAGCATTCTCATGACGACAGGAGATCGCGGCTCGCCCGGCGCGCCGTGACAGATGGCGCAGCCGCGTGCGAAATGCCCGGCGGCCGGCTGAATCGCATGGCGCGGCAGAGCCTCTGGAGCGTCGACCGCCAGGGCATAGGTGCGCACAGCCGATCGCATGGCGAAATGGAGGAACCATTCCGTGATCTTCCAGTGGCCGCTCGAGGCACCGACATTGAAAAAGCCGATCCAGGCCGCCAGCACCACGACGAAGGGCAGAATGGCAAGCGCTATGGCGAGCTTCTTCCAGCTGATATGCATCAGACCGTCTTCCGCGGTGGTGTGGCGAGGATGCGCGCGAAAAGCGTCACGCCGCCGGCCAGGTAGACCGCGGCGCCGACCAGAAGCATGATGACGCCGCCAAGTTCCTGATCCTGCTGGGCGGAAAGCGCGATGCCGAAGCAGCTTGTCTCGCCGGTCCCATAAAGCGGCCGCGGGGTCAGCGCCAGCAGCGCGCCGAGCAAGGTCATGTGGATGGACGTCAGAAGCAGGGCGAAGGCGCCGGCGGCATAGCCTGTGGTGTCCGAGCCGCGGCGCGGCAGGCAGGCCAGCCACAGGAACAGCCCGGCGGCAAGGAACGTGACCTGCTCGACAGCGGTGACAAACAGCGAGCTTTGCGCCAGAGCCCGCAAGGCCGGTGCGTGCCAGGACCAGACGACGATGAGTTCGACGAGGGAGGCGGGGAGGGCGAGGGTGAACGCCCGGCTCGCACCTGGTGTCGGGCCGAGCGGGACCCCAATCGCCATCAGCGGCGCGGCGATCGCCACCACTCCCATATGCGCCAGCATGTGCGCCGAAAACGAATCCCGCAAGCCATCGAGCAGCGGCCCGAGCCAGACCAGGAAGAGGACAAGGATGCCGAGGATGAGGCAGGCGCGTCTCACCGGATACACTCCGTCAGGAACAATGCAGGCATCGCGGTGAAGATCACGGCGATGAAGCTGAGACCCGAGAGCAGCAGCGTCGCAAAGCCCTGGAACAGGGTCCGGTCGCGTCTCGTCGGATCGTCGTGCGGCGGATCGTCTGTGCCGAAGCCCCATTGCCGCCAGGCGAGCCATGCTGACAGCGCGATCAGCGAGAGGGCGATCACGGTGGCGGCGGCGATGCCGGCGCGCACAGCGCTGAAACTCAGCCCGACAAGCTCGGGCTTGGCGCAATAGATCGCCGCGCCGATGTAGCAAACAAGGAAATGCGCAGCCCACACCACCGGCGCAGTGAACAGCGTCCACAGTGTCTCGATCTGTTTCGGGACAAGCCACATCGGCGCCTCACATCGCCGCCGGAAAGAGGCCGATGATGGCGAAGGTGGTGACGGCGGCAATCAGCAGGAAATGCCAGTAGAGCACCACATTGCCTAGATCCAGGTCATGCTTCGGCGTCAGTCGGCCGGCCAGCGAGCGGGCCAGGCAATAGGCCTGCATGACTGTGCCGAGCGCTGCATGGGCGAGCACCCAGATCACCAGGATCCAGACGATTGCGGGATAGACGTGGCGCGTCGGGTCCATGCCTGGAGACAATGGCGCGGCCAGGCCTGTGGCGGACGCGGCAACGGTCGTTAGCAGGGACAGCACCAGCAAGCCGCGCATAGTGGCCGTAGCGCCGCGCCTGTTGACCGTGCGTGCCGCCACCATCAGGCCCCACGCCGCAGCGAACAGGCTGGCAGCCACCAGCGACCAGACCGCATCGGGCCCGGCAATCCCCGCGGTGAAGTTGGCATGGATCGTCCAGTAGAAGAAATAGCCGAAGACGAGGCTGGCGAACGCGGTGCCATCGCCCACCATGGTGATGAACATCGCCCACCAGCCGACCGAATCGGAGCCGGAGGCATAAAGCGGCAGCCTGAGGCCCAGGCCGACATCCTTTTCCGGCTTCTCGGGGATTTCGCCAGTGCCCGTCCAGAGCCAGTAGATGACTGCGCAAAAGCAGATGATTGCGGCCAGCGCCGTCGCGATCCACCAGTGGAAGGTAAGCGCGATGAAGGCGCCTCCGAGCGAAAGAGCCGAGACGATGGTGACATGGGAGGTGCCGCCGACGCGCAGCACCTGGACGGGTTCGGCGTCGAGCACGGTGGTGACCAGTCCCTCGCGCCATCCCTCTTCCGCGTCGGGCAGATAATAGCGGCCTTCATTGACTTTGCGGGCAAGGTCCTTCTGGTCCCACAAGGGGTAGCGGCTGCGCACGATGGGTATCGAGCGGACGCCCCAGTTCTCCTCCGGCTCGGAAATCCATTCCAGCGTGCCGGCATTCCACGGGTTGAATTCGCCGCGCGGCTGCCGGTGCTTTGGCCTGAGCACGTCGAAGACGACCACCAGCACGCCCGCGGCGAAAATGAAGGCTCCGGCCGTCGAGATCAGGTTCAGCCAGTTCCAGCCGATTTCGGCTGGATAGGTGAAGACGCGGCGGGGCATGCCGCGCAAGCCGCTCAGATGCATGGGGAAAAAGGCGATGTTGAAGCCGCAGAACATCAGCCAGAAGGCGAGCCGCCCCAACCGGTCTGAGAGCTTCTTCGCGTCGATCAGCGGGTAATAGTAATAGAGCCCGGCCACGACCGGGAAAAGCATGCCGCCGATCAGCACATAATGGAGATGCGCAACGACAAAATACGTGTCGTGGGCCTGCCAGTCGAAGGGTGCGAGCGCCACCATGACGCCTGTCAGTCCGCCGATGACGAAGATGGCAAGCCCTCCGGTGCCGAACAGCATCGGGGTCGAGAAGATCACCCGGCCGGCCAGCATGGTGGCGATGAAGACGAAGATCTGCACGCCGGTCGGTATCGCCACCGCCTCGGAGGCCGCCGAGAAGAAGGCCAGCGAGATCTGCGGCAGGCCTGTCACAAACATATGGTGGACCCACAGGCCGAAGGAGAGGAACCCCGTCCCGACTGCCGCGAGCACGATCCAGGAATAACCAACGATCGGACGCTGCGAAAAAGTCGGCACGATCATGGCCATCAGCGCGATGGCCGGCAGGAAGATGATGTAGACCTCTGGATGGCCGAATATCCAGAACAGATGCTGCCACAGGAGCGGGTCGCCGCCGCGCGCCGCATCGAAGAACGGCCAATCGAACATCCGTTCCATCTCGAACAGGAGATCGCCGGCGATCAGCGGCGGGAAGGCGAACAGGATCATTCCGGCGACGATCAGCAGGTACCAGGCGAAGAGCGGCATCAGGTTGATGCGCATGCCCGGCGCGCGGCATTTCATGATGCCGACGATGAGCTCGACGGCAGCCGCGATCGAGGCGACTTCGATGAAGGAAAGACCGAGCAGCCAGATGTCGGCGCCAATGCCGGAGAACTCCTTGTCGGTGGCGAGCGGCGGATACATGAACCAGCCTGCCGACGGCGCCGCATTGAAGAAGATCGAGCCGCAGACGAAGATGCCGCCGAGCAAAAAGCTCCAGAAACTGAACGCTCCGAGGCGTGGAAACGGCATTTCGCGGGCGCCCAGCATCGGCGGCAGAAGGAAGATCGCGACCGCCTCGAAGATCGGTACCGCGAACAGGAACATCATCACCGTGCCGTGCAGGGTGAAAGCCTGGTTGAAGAAGTCGGCCGAGAGAAAATCGTTGTCTGGCACAGCGAGCTGCATCCGCATCAAGAGCGCGAGCACGCCGGCAAACAGCATGAAGGCGAAGGCCGCAGAGCCGTACCAGAGGCCGATCTGGTAATTGTTCACCGAGGTCCAGTAGCGCCAACCGGTCGGATTGGCCCACACAGCGCGCAGCCGCTGTTCCTGCGCCTTGTATTCTTCCGGCGAACGCTCCTTGACCGCAGCGCTCATCGCAGGCCCCTCAGCCAGGCGGCTATGGCGCGAATATCGTCCGGCGGCAACATGTCGAAGGCCGGCATCCCGGAGCCAGGCTTGATCAGGTCGGGCCGGGCGATGAACCGGGTGACGGCGTCTTCGGTGTTGGGCAGGATTCCGGCTGCGACGGTGGCGCGGGAACCGATATGCGAAAGATCCGGGCCGATCAGGCCGCGCGCATCGGTGCCCGCGACGAAATGGCAGGACCCGCAGCCATGGCGCAGGAACAGCGCGCCGCCGCTCGCGCCGGCCCCTTCCGCGGGAATTGCCTGGGCGGCAAGCCAGGACCGGAAGGCTTCGGGCGCCATCGCGACGGCCGAGAACGCCATCAGCGCGTGAGACGTGCCGCAATATTCCGCGCACGGGCCGCGGAATATACCAGCTTTGGTGGCCATGATCGAAAGCCTGTTGGTGCGGCCGGGGATCATGTCCATCTTGCCGCCGAGCGGTGGGAGCCAGAAGGAATGGATCACATCGGCGCTTTTCAGGGTCAATTCGACCCGCTCGCCGACCGGCAGCCTGATCTCGTTGGCGGAAGTGACCGGCGGTCCCTGAGGAGGGTGATAGACAACTTCCCACCAGAACTGCCTGCCGGTGACTTCGATCCGCAGGGCGGCGGGGCTCGCCTGGGCGAAGGGCCGAAGGCCAGGCATCAGCCACAGCGCATAGGCGAGCAGCGCACAAAGCGTGACCGAGGGGAAGACTACGCCGCCCCAAAGGATGATGCTGCTGGCAGATTTTTCGGCCAGCCTGCGGCGATTGACCAGGGCTGCATGAAGAAGCAGGCCGACCACGCCCAGCCAGATGACGGCGCCGCCGCTTAGCAAAACCCAAAACAGCATTTCTATCTGCTGCGCTTCCGCTCCCGCGGGCTCAAGTGCCGACTGAGTGCTCGACTGGGCGCCGGCAGAGCCGCTCGCGAGCAACAATGACGCAGCTGACAGGCTGAAATATCGACCCATTTGCAACCCCTCCGCGGTAAACCGGCGAGAGGGGAGGAAGGTTCCGGGCAATTGAGCTTTCCAACTGGTGGAATGAACGTGTCGGTCGAGTCCGAATGTAGGTTCCAGTCGGCGGTTTTGCGTGTCGGCGGTTTGCGCGCGAGTCTTGAGATGCGCTCCGGGATTTGCGATGAACGCGTCGATGGCTTTCTGCAACAAGACGCGGGCCTCGCGTGTCAAACCTTTGGGCCGGAAGTGGCCGGAGCTCGTGGCGCCGCAGAGGCTACGGATTCTTCACAGCAGTCCTTTTTGGTTCTGTCACCAGAAATCCTTGTGGTCGGTTACGATCTCTTCTTCGAGTTCAGGGAATGGGCCACGGATTGCTACATGGCGCCGTCCGGCGGCGAACACCTGATGACAACTCAGATCGAGGGTCAGATTCTCCGAATTGTCTCCGGTCAGCTCGGCCAGCCGCCTTTCGCTGAGTCCGTAGACCACGGTGCCGATGCCAGCCCAGTAACAGGCCCCGGCGCACATGCAGCACGGCTCGACCGAGGTCACCAGAGTGCATCGCTCGAGAAAGGTCGGGTCGTATTGCTGCGCGGCCGCGCGGGCCACGTTTGCCTCTGCGTGGCCAACGCCGCGATCCTGGGCGTAGGTGTTGCCCGACGAAAGCAGCACGTCGCCTTCCGGCCCGACCAGGAGCGCCCCAAAAGGATGATTGCCACTCGCCCGGCTCTCGGTGGCGATCTCCACGGCGAGACGTAGATATTCGGTATCGCTCTTCATGGCCGCCTCCTAGGGGTGCCCGTTCGTAACTGTACGCGTAAAGAGCTCTTGGACAATTTTCAACGAGTGACGAAACAATTGCGCTCGATCGCCGTTTGCGCGTCATGGCGGGTATTTTGGGCGGGTATTTTGGGCGGGTGATTTGGGCGGGTGTTGGATTGCCCAGAGGAGGCGACGATGAGCGCAACCGGCTTGGAAGTTTTTGACAAAACCCTGCAGACGACAAACATCTGGCTGGACGAGATCATGGCCGATCACGGGCCCGACAGGCGCGTGGCCTGGCATATGCTGGGAGCCGTTCTACGCACCTTGCGGGATTGGCTGCAGATCGAACTGGCTGCCAATTTGGGGGCTGAACTGCCGCTTCTTGTGCGCGGAGCCTACTATGATCGGTATCGGCCGCGTGATCTGCCGACGAGCAGCCGTTCGTTGGAGGATTTTTTGCAGCGGATGGCCGAGGAGATGAAATCCACTCGACCGGTGAATCCCGAGGATGCGACGAGATCCGTGTTCAAGGTACTCGCCAGGCATGTCGACCTCGGCCAGTCGGCCAAGGTGCGGGACGCGTTGCCGAAGCAGATCCGGGCGCTTTGGCCCGAAAGTGTTGGAGTCTAGCAGCAAGACCAAAGTCGGGCCTGCCGATGCGGTTCTCAACTGCCTCCGCCCGGGCGATCGTTTTCCTCGCGATACAGTCGCTCGGTGGCCCGATCGCTTTCTCTGCGCTCTGCAGGCCCACGGCGTCGCCACGTAAGGAGTGCGTAGGCCAGCACGATTGCCAGCAGTAGCGGGCCGCCAGCAACGACGATCAACCACATACTGTTCTCGAACATGGAACATCTCCTTTCCCTCGTTTCGTTACCGAGCACGAGCGAAACCGTTGCTCCCGGTGCAGGGTTGGACACCGCAGTGCAACTCTCTTCGCCGAATGGCCAGTGATTCGCCATTCAACTGCTGAACGCGGGCAACTGCTGACGCGGGCAACTGCTGAACGCGGGCAACTGCTGAACGCGGGCAACTGCTGGGCGGTTTATTCCCTCAGAAAGGCAACTTGTACCCAGCGGGCTGTTGCGCTCGGCAAGCGCTGGTGGAAGAATGGACTTCCCTCGGAAACGTTCCATTGTGCGAGCCATTCGCTGGCTGACTTCCAGGCGTTCACGATATCTGTCTGGACCCCTAACATCCGGTCGCGGACGCACTACGTGTAATAGGGAACCACAAAGGCTTTCCGACAGTTGAGTGAAGAGGCGACAGCAACCAGACCGGCCGGGGCGAGGAATACCATGCGCGAGAACCACTCCGACGTCTTCGATCTGTTTTCGGAGATTTACACCAATGCGGCGCAGGAGGAGATAAGCATCCAGCAATATCTCCTTGCCTGCCGCGAGGATAAATCGATGTATGCTTCGGCGCCCGAGCGGATGGTCGAGGCGATCGGCGAGCCCACCCTGATCGACACCAGCATGGATGAGCGGCTCGGCCGCATTTTCTCGAACAGGACAATCAAGGTCTATCCCACCTTCGCCGAGTTCTATGGCATGGAGGACACGATCGAGCGCATAGCCGGCTATTTCCGCTATGCCTCTCAGGGGCTCGAGGAGCGCAAGCAGATTCTCTATCTGCTTGGCCCTGTCGGCGGCGGCAAGTCCTCGCTCGCCGAACGGCTGAAGAAGCTGATGGAGGAGCGTCCGATCTATACGCTGAAGGTCGGCGGCCAGATCAGTCCGGTTTTCGAATCGCCGCTCGGGCTTTTCAATCCTGACCGCATGGGCGACCTTTTGGAGGACAAATACGGCATCGCGCGGCGCCGGCTGAACGGTCTTATTTCGCCATGGGCGGCCAAGCGCCTCGACGAACTGTCCGGCGACATCTCCAAGTTCAGCGTCGTCAAGCTGATGCCTTCGCGGCTACGCCAGATCGGCATCTCCAAGACCGAGCCAGGCGATGAGAACAACCAGGACGTTTCGGCCCTGGTCGGCAAGGTCGACATAAGACAGCTCGAGCATTTCAGCCAATCCGATCCGGACGCCTATTCCTACAGCGGCGGCCTGAACCGGACCACGCAGGGGCTGCTCGAGTTCGTCGAGATGTTCAAAGCGCCGATCAAGGTCCTGCATCCGTTGCTGACCGCTACCCAGGAAGGCAGCTACAACGGTACGGAAAACTTCGGATCTTTCCCGTATCAGGGCATCGTCGTAGCCCACTCCAACGAATCGGAATGGCTGCAGTTCAAGAACAACAAGAACAACGAGGCATTCCTCGACCGTATCCTGGTGGTCAAGGTGCCGTATTGCCTGCGGGTCACCGAAGAAAGGCAGATCTACGAAAAGCTGCTGCGCGAAAGCGAATTGGCCTCCAGTTCCTGTGCACCGGAGGTTCTCGACATTCTCAGCCGGTTCACCGTCTCGACCCGTCTGGCCGAGCATGACAATTCGCCGCTCTACACCAAGATGCGCGTTTATGACGGCGAGAACCTCAAGGACATAGATCCCAAGGCGAAGTCGGTTCAGGAATACCGCGATGCCGCCGGGGTCGATGAAGGCATGACCGGCGTCAGCACGCGCTTTGCCTTCAAGATCCTGTCGCAGACCTTCAACTACGACACCAAGGAAGTGGCCGCCGATCCGGTGCACCTGATGTACATTCTGGAGGAGGCGATCAAGCGCGAGCAGTTCCCCAAGGAAACGGAAGCTGCCTATCTCGACTTCATAAAGTCGGAACTGGCCACGCGCTATGCCGAGTTCATCGGCCATGAAATTCAGAAGGCCTATCTGGAGTCCTACAGCGAATACGGCCAAAACCTGTTCGACCGCTACATCGCCTATGCCGATGCCTGGATCGAGGACCAGGACTACAAAGACCCCGATACCGGCCAGATCCTCAATCGCGAGGTGCTGGACAACGAACTGTCGCAAGTCGAAAAGCCGGCCGGCATTGCCAACCCCAAGGACTTCCGCAACGAGGTCGTGAAGTTCACGTTGCGCGCAAGGGCGAGGAACCATGGCCGCAACCCGTCGTGGACGAGCTATGAAAAGCTGCGCGAAGTCATCGAGAAGCGGATGTTCGGCCAGGTCGAGGATCTGCTCCCGGTGATCAGCTTCGGCTCCAAGCAGGACAGCGTAACGGAGAAGCGGCATACCGAGTTCGTGCATCGGATGGTCGGACGCGGTTACACCGAACGCCAGGTCCGCCGGCTGGTGGACTGGTACATGCGGGTGAACAAGGCGGGCTGAGTCCGGCCGGGATGGTTCCATGCCGATCTTTGTCGATCGCCGACTGAACCCAAAGGACAAGAGCCTCGGCAACCGCCAGCGCTTCCTGAAGCGTGCGCGCGAAGAGCTGAAGCGAAGCATCCGGGATCGGATCCGTACCGGCAAGATCGCCGATGTCGACAGCGAGCACACCGTCTCGATGCCGGCGAGGGGCACAGCAGAGCCGAGCTTCAGCGATGCCAAGGACAGCGGCAGGCGACAGCACATCCTGCCGGGCAACAAGCATTTCGCCCCTGGCGACCGGGTTCCCAAGCCCGGCCAGGGCGGCGGCGGCTCGTCTCCCGGCAAAACGGTCTCGGAGGACGATTTTCGTTTCGTGCTCTCGCGCGAGGAGGTGCTCGACCTCTTTTTCGAGGATCTCGAACTTCCCGACATGGTCAAGCTCAACCTCAAGGAGATACTATCCTTCAAACCGCGCCGCGCCGGGTTCGCCGCGACCGGTTCGCCGACCAACATCAATGTCGGGCGCACGATGCGAAACAGCCATGGTCGCCGGATTGCGCTAAGGCGCCCCAAGCAGGAGGAACTCGATGCGATTGCGGAGCAACTCGCAATCCTGGAGGCCGAGCCGCAGAGCGCGGCGCCGGCACGCCAGCGCATTGCAGCGTTGCGGGAGGAGCTTGAGCGACTTGAGCGCCGCCGCAAGCGGATCGCCTATGTCGATCCCGTCGACATCCGCTTCAACCGTTTCGACGCCCAGCCCGTGCCGAATGCCAATGCGGTCATGTTCTGTCTCATGGACGTATCCGGCTCGATGGGCGAACGCGAGAAGGATCTGGCCAAGCGCTTCTTCGTGCTGCTGCACCTGTTCCTGAAACGGCGCTACGACCGCACCGAAATCGTCTTCATCCGCCATACGCACGAGGCGCAGGAGGTGGACGAGGAAACCTTCTTCTACAATACGCAAAGCGGCGGCACGGTTGTTTCCACGGCACTCGAGGAAATGCACCGCATCATCGCGCAACGCTATCCCAGCAACGAGTGGAACATCTATGCCGCCCAGGCGTCGGACGGCGACAATTTCGTCACCGATTCCGAGCGCTGCATCGGCCTGATGGACGGCCAGGTCATGCACCTGTGCCAGTATTTCGCCTATGTCGAGATCATCGACGAACGTGAGAGCCATATTTTCGGCACCACCGACAATGGGACCTCGCTCTGGCGCGCCTACAGCGTTGTCAACCAGCGATGGCCGAATTTCCAGATGAGCCGTATCGCCAACGCAGCCGACATCTATCCGGTCTTTCGCCAGCTCTTTGCCAGGCAGCCGGTCCTGCAGAAAAGCGCTTGAGGGGAGCCGATGGCGAACCAGACCAGCACGTCGGGCCAGACCAGCAAGTCGGGCCAAACCAGCAAATCAGGCCCAACCAGCAAACCAGGCCAAACCAGCAGATCAGGTTTGCTCTTTTCGGGGTCCGACTGGGATTTCAAGACACTGTCGCGCGCCTACGACGCGATCGAGGCGATCGCGATCGAAGAGCTTCACCTCGACATCTATCCGGTGCAGATGGAGATCATCTCGTCCCAGCAGATGCTCGACGCCTATTCCTCGGTCGGCATGCCGCTGATGTATCGCCACTGGTCCTTCGGCAAGCATTTCCTCTACCAGGAATTGCTCTATCGCAAAGGCGGGCGGGGGCTCGCCTATGAGCTGGTGATCAATTCCAATCCTTGCATCGTCTACCTGATGGAGGAAAACACAATGGCCCTGCAGGCCCTGGTGACAGCTCATGCAGCGCTTGGCCATAATCATTTTTTCAAGAACAATCATCTGTTCCGGCAATGGACGGACGCCAGCGCGATCCTGAGCTATCTGGACTTTGCCAAGGGTTACATTGCCCGTTGCGAGGAGCGGCACGGCGTTGCCGCGGTGGAGGCGATCCTCGATGCGGCCCACGCGCTGATGGAACAGGGGGTCTTCAGATATCGCCGGCCGCCGAAGCTGTCGTCGGAGCGGCAGCGTGTAGGCGTTCGTGAGCGCCTGGAGTACGAAGAGCGCTCTTACAACGATCTGTGGCGCACGCTGCCGCCTTCGAAGGGCGGAGACAATGTTGGGGCAAAGGATTCCAACATCGCGGAGCGAAAGAAAACGCTCAAGCTGCCCGAGGAGAACCTGCTTTACTTCCTGGAAAAAAACAGCTTGGTCCTGGAGCCCTGGCAGCGTGAAATCGTCAGGATCGTCCGCGTCGTCGCGCAATACTTTTATCCGCAGCGGCAAACACAGGTGATGAACGAAGGCTGCGCCACCTTCGTGCACTACACGCTGATGAACATGCTGTTCGATCGTGGCCTGATCAGCGAAGGCGCGATGCTGGAAATCCTGCGCAACCATTCGAACGTGATCTTTCAGCCAGGCTTCGACGACCCGCGGTTTTCCGGTATCAATCCTTATGCGTTGGGCCTCGACATGATGCAGGACATCCAGCGCATAGCGACCGAGCCGACCGCCGAGGATCGTGACTGGTTCCCCGATATCGCCGGCAACGGCAATTGGCGCGAAACCCTGCTCGACGCGTGGGCGAACCATCGCGACGAATCTTTCATCCGCCAGTATCTGAGCCCCGCCCTGATGCGGAAATGGCGGTTCTTTGTCCTCGCCGACGCCGCCAGCGAGCCGCATTACGAAGTCGCGTCGATACACAATGAGCGTGGCTACGAAAAGATACGCGCCGGGCTCGCCCAGAGCTACGACATCGGCGCGAGCCGGCCGGATATCCAGGTTGTGGATGTCGATCTGCTCGGCGACCGGCAGTTGCGACTGGAGCACAAGGTGAAGAACGGCGTCATGCTGGAGGAGGCCGGTCGCGACGCGACGCTGCGCCATATCCGGACCCTGTGGGGCTATGAGGTCAGCCTGGCGGCGATCGATGCGCAAACCGGCGCGACGCTCAACGAACGTTCGACCAGCCAAATCGGGGAATGACCAAAACGGGAATGGCCGGCGACGGCGTCGTTCTACCGCCGGGTTTTTACTCCTGGGTCCAATGCTCCGGGTCCAATGCCCTGGCCGTCGGACCCGGGAAGGTCGGTTCCGTGGGGATCTCCGGTGGTATATCGGGAGGAATTTCGACGGGCTGCCTTTCGGGGCTGGGAACGGGATCAGGCGAAGGCGGAGGAACGCCCGGAGGCTCACCAGGCGGAGTCTCCGGCGGAGCAGGCGGCCGGGCCGGCTCAGGATTGGGATTATCCGGTATCGGCACGGGATTGTTCGGGTCTGGATCAGGATCGGTCATCGGAGACTCCCCGAAGCTTGCTTCACATCTCCTCGGCGCCAATGTGTTTCCACTCAACAGCTCCGGCGCCAATCAATAGCTCGTTCTCGCTGTCGACCCCGGCCTAGACGTGGGTCGTTCACAGCGGCAAGTGTCTCCTTCCGTTTCCTCGGAGGAAGATCATCCAGGGTGACAACCATCGCGCCGAACGATGGTTCCATGGCTTGGCGGTGGGGCTCAATGCCGGCGGCGTTGAATAATGGAGCGGCGGCTCCACCTTCGTCGCCTTTACCGTGTCGGCGAGCACGCTATGTACGCCGCGTATTGCCAAGACGGTTCAGGGAGGAACAGCATGCGCGCGTTCATGATTGTCACCCTTCTTCTGGTCGCAATCGCAATGGCGCTGTCGCTCGCACACGCGTTGGAGTTGCCCGGCAAGTTGCGCCTCAAGGAGGCCACCTACAAATCTGTGCAGGAGATCTACTATCCCGGCTTCACGATCGGCGGGTTTGCCGAGATCGGCGGCATCATTGCACTCGCCATCCTGCTTTACCTCACGCCCTATCCAGGCGGTCGATTCTGGTGGACTTTGGCGGCCCTTGTCTTTCTGGTGGCGGAACATGCGACCTATTGGCTGGTAACACATCCCGTCAACAATTTCTGGGTGCAGGACGTCGCAGTGTCGAAACCAGCCGCGACGTTTTTTTCAATGCTCCGCCGGAAGCAAAGCGGCGACTGGAAAGACTTGCGCGATGTTTGGGAAGCCTCGCACGTCGCCAGGGCAGGCCTGGCGATGCTGAGCCTGATCTCGATTGCTGTCGCCGCGACATTTTATGCTGGGAGTGAATAGCGCGTGGGATGCGCAGCGACGCTACTTGTTCGTCCGCATCTTTTGCCTTGGATTGATCCCGCCAAGGGCGTTCGTGTCGTTCTCGACATCGCCCTCGATGGTGTTTTCGCCTTCGAGCAAGAGTTCGTCGCCTTCCTTGATCGTGCCCTTGGAGGTGCCGATGCCGGGATTGTTCCTCAGATCGGCATCGCTCGGCTTTTTCCACTTTGGATGTTTGGTTCCGCTCATGGCACAACTCCTTCGAAAAGGGTCCTGTTCTAGAAACAGCAGGGCGCGATGAATGTTCCGCCGAAACTCACCTTGATGGGGCCTTGTCCGCGAGGCGGCTAAAGCGCGTCGCATTTGGCCGGCCCCACGCGACGCGCTTTAGATTGTTGTTTTATGCATGTCGTTATCGCAAAACCGCTGCACGACCTCGGGTCAGGCCCGAGGGCATGCTTTTGCGCGACATGCATTAGAGCCCGAACGGATAGGTGTCGGGAACGCCGGTTCCGACATGCTCCGGCCCAAGCGACGTCACCGCGACGGTTTCGTCAAACCAGACGAACGCGTCAAACTGCTGGGCAAGAGAGGCATTCGCGTAATGGCTGCGCAGTTCGGTTTCCGGCCGATAGATCACGCCGATGAAGCGCTCCAGCCGACGCTCCAGAAGCCGCTCGCGCAACGTATCGTCGCGCTTGATGTCGAGCAGGAAACGCGAGACGCCGCTATCATGGCAAAGCCGCTCGTAGCTATCGCTATGGGAAGGCCGCACCCGCTTGATCTCCATCTCGCTGTCCCAGTCGGAGGCCGCGGCGACTGTCCCGGAATGCGTGCTGAGCCCGATCAAGGCTGCCTCGTCGCCGAAGCGCTGGCGGCAGAACTGGCCGATGTTCACTTCGTCCCTGACAATCCCCATTTCGGTGTAGCGGGCATCGCCGATATGGGAATTATGCGCCCACACGACTGCCTTGGCGTTGGAGCCGCGAGCTTCCAGCAGATGCTCGAGCGTCTCGAACATATGGGTATCGCGTAAATTCCAGGACTGCGCGCCGCCATAGTACATGATCCGGTAGTAGCGTTCCGCGGAAGCGATCAGCCGGGCATTCTGGGTGGCATCCATGAAATCGACGCCGTCCTGCTGGGCATAGTCGAGTTGCCTGGCAAGCAGTTCGCGGCATTGTTCGAGCACGGCCTGCTCGCATTTCTCGTAGCCGGAGGTGAGCGCGACACGGCCGTAGGTGGATGGTTCATGTTGCCAAGGCGTCAGGCAGCCATAGCGTTCACGCGCGATCTTTGCTGCCTGCGGATCGACCCGGTCGAGATATTGCAGAACCGCGGCGATCGATCCGGTCATATTGTAGATGTCGAGGCCATAGAACCCGGCTAGCCGGGACGATAGCCTGATGCGCTCGTTGTGATGTCGCATCCAGTCGACGAACGCCGCAACGTCGGTGTTGCGCCACATCCAGGTGGGAAACCGCTGGAACGGCGGATCGGCGTTGGCGCGTGGCGGCCGATGGCGGACGTAGCGGTCGATCGCCGCTGCATCAGGCCAGTCGGCCTCGACAGCGACAATGGTGAAGCCGTGCTTCTCGATGAGCCTGCGGGTGATCGCGGCGCGGGCCCGGTAGAACTCCGACGTGCCGTGGCTCGCTTCACCGAGCAGGACGACGCGCCGGTCGCCAAACCGATCGAACGATTCGCCGAACGCCGGATCGTCGAAATCCGGCAGCGGTTCGGCCGCCGCCGCGATCATCTCCGGCAGGCTGCGCGTGCGTGCGCGTCCGGACGGGCGATCATTCGCGATACGGTTGCCGTTCTCGGGCCAGCCCTGCTCGCCAATGAGCGGGACAAACCGCACGCCGCCGAAATCCTCCTCGCTGTAAGTTGCAGCGCCGGTTCGGGTGACCTTGAGAAGGCGCTGATCATGTGGATCGTCGCCCACCGGGATGACGAGCCTGCCGCCGACGTCGAGCTGTTCCTGAAGCGCGAGCGGCGCACCGGGTCCGCCGGCGGCGACCAGAATGGCGTCGAAGGGCGCTGCGTCGGGCCAGCCTTTGGTGCCATCGCCGGTGCGGACTTCGATATTGTCGTAGCCAAGCTCTTGGAACCGCTGTCTCGCCGTTTCGGCCAACCCGGCGTGGCGCTCGATCGTGTAGACGCGTTCGACGATCCGGCTCATCACGGCAGCCGCGTAGCCCGAACCGGTGCCAACCTCGAGGACATGGTCGCCCGTTCCGATTTCCGCCATCTCGATCATCAAGGCGACGATGTAGGGCTGCGATATCGTCTGACCCTCGGCGATCGGCAACGGCCCGTCCTCGTAGGCGAATTCTTCAAAGCCGGGAGCGACGAAAGCCTCGCGCGGAACCTCGCGCATCGCTTCCAGCACTTCGCGGTCATGGATGCCACGGCGGCTGAGATGGACTTCGACCATTCGGTTGCGTGCGTGGGAAAGATCGAGCATTTTTTTGCTCCTCTTGCGAGCAGACAGCCCCCGATTGTCCCCTAATCGTGCCCGACGGCTCATCGAGTATGCGCTCGGCCTCGGCAACTCATGTCGGGCGGCTAGTCTCCTTAACCGTTGGCGAGCTTTCAGGTTCCTGCAAAAGAGCGATTGGCGGGCGCAAATGGCGGCTCCAGCCGAACTTATTTCCGTGAAAATCCTTTCTCCAGAGCGATGTCACTCCAGATATCGACGGGCGAACGCATTCTGGAGAATTTTCGATGAACGACGAGGCTCAGAAAGCTGCGACCACAACGGGCCTTTATCAGGTCGATCTCATGGACCGTTATTGGCGGGCCGCGAACTACATTTCGGTTGGCCAGATCTATCTGATGGACAATCCGCTGCTGCGCGAGCCGCTGAAAGCCGAACACGTCAAGCCGCGGCTGCTTGGCCATTGGGGCACGACGCCTGGCCTCAACTTCATCTACGTCCACCTGAACCGCGTCATCCGTCAACGCGGTCTCGACGTTCTGTTTATCTGCGGCCCAGGTCATGGCGGCCCGGCGATGGTCGCAAACACCTGGCTCGAGGGCAGCTACAGCGAAATCTATCCCGAAATCGGCCAAGGCGAAGACGGCCTGAGGAAACTTTTTCGGCAATTCTCGTTCCCCGGAGGAGTGCCGAGCCACGCTGCTCCGGAAACGCCCGGCTCGATCCATGAAGGCGGAGAACTGGGATATGCGCTGGTCCATGCTTTCGGCGCGGCCTTCGACAATCCCGACCTGGTGGTGGCCTGCGTCGTCGGCGACGGCGAAGCGGAAACCGGTCCGCTCGCGGCGGCATGGCACTCCAACAAGTTCCTCAACCCGGCATCCGACGGCGCTGTCCTGCCGATCCTGCATCTCAACGGCTACAAGATCGCCAACCCGACGATCCTTGCGCGCATGGATGACGTGGAATTGCGAGCCCTGTTCGCCGGCTATGGCTACGAACCTTTTTTCGTCGAAGGTCACGAGCCGGTTCCCATGCATCGGTTGATGGCCACCAAGCTGGACACTGTGCTCGACAGAATCCGCTCGATCCAGGAGCGCGCGCGTACGCCGTTCTGGCAAGGAGAGCGTCCGCTGTGGCCGATGATCGTGCTGCGCAGCCCGAAGGGGTGGACCGGCCCGAAGGAGGTCGATGGCGAGAAGGTCGAGGATTTCTGGCGCTCGCATCAAGTGCCGGTGTCGAACGCCCGCAGCAATGCGGGACACCGCAAGATCCTCGAAGACTGGATGCGGAGCTACGAACCGGAAAAGCTGTTCGACGACAGCGGGCATCTTCTTCCAGAGCTGGCGGCGCTTGCGCCAACCGGATCCAAGCGCATGGGCGCAACCCCCTATGCCAACGGCGGACTGCTGAAGCGCGACCTCGTGCTTCCCGATTGGAAAAACCTGGCGCTCGATGTGCCGCGTCCGGGTGGCGCCAAGGCCGAGGCGACGCGGGTTCTCGGGGGCTATCTTCGCGACGTCATGAGCCTGAATGCGCAGGCCGGGAATTTCCGGCTGATGGGGCCGGACGAGACATCCTCCAACCGGCTTGACGAGGTATTCGAGGTTACCGACCGGGTCTGGATGCAGCGGATGGAGCCCTATGACGTAAAACTCTCCCGGGACGGCCGCGTCATGGAAGTGCTCAGCGAGCATCTCTGCCAGGGATGGCTGGAGGGCTATCTGCTGACCGGCCGCCATGGCCTGTTCTCCTGTTACGAGGCGTTCATCCACATCGTCGATTCCATGGTCAACCAGCATGCGAAATGGCTGAAGACATCCCGCGAACTTGCCTGGCGCGAGCCGATCGCTTCCCTCAACTACCTGCTGACCTCGCATGTCTGGCGGCAGGATCACAACGGCTTCAGCCACCAGGATCCGGGCTTTGCCGATTTCGTCGCCAACAAGAAGGCCGACACGGTCAGGCTCTATTTCCCGCCGGATGCCAACACGCTGCTGTGGATCACCGACCATTGCCTGAGAACCTATAACCGCATCAACGTCATCACCGCCGGCAAGCAGCCGGCGCCGCAATTTCTGTCTGTTGAAGCCGCGGAAGTGCATTGCAGGGCGGGGGCGGGGATCTGGGAGTGGGCCGGGACGGTTGCCAAGGGCGAGGATCCGGACGTGGTCATGGCCTGCGCCGGCGACGTGCCGACACTGGAGACGCTCGCGGCCGCCGACATTCTGCGTTCGGCGCTTCCGGACCTGAAGGTACGCGTCGTCAACGTGGTCGACCTGATGACGCTGCAGTCGAATTCAGAGCATCCGCATGGCCTGGCGGACGAGGATTTCGACGCGCTGTTCACGAAGGCCAGGCCGGTCATCTTCGCCTATCACGGCTATCCCTATCTCATCCACCGCCTGACCTACCGGCGCGCCAACCATGACAACATGCACGTGCACGGCTTTCGCGAGGAAGGCACCACGACGACGCCGTTCGACATGGTCGTGCTCAATGAGCTCGACCGCTACCACCTGGCGCTCGCGGCGGTCGAAGGCGTGCCTGGGCTCGCCGAACGGGCGAAAGACCTTGCCGCCGAACTTCACGGGAAGCTTGCCGAACACAAGGCTTACGTCCGCGAGCATGGCGAAGACATGCCCGAGATCCAGGAGTGGAACTGGCCCGAGAACAGCGCGACGAAGGCTGGCGATTGATGCGACAGGCAATTCTTGCACTGAACGCCGGCTCCTCCAGCATCAAGTTCGGACTATACGATCTTGAGCCGTCCGCCGAACTGCAACTTGTCTCGCGTGGCACGCTGGATCTGGGCGATGCGCCGAGGCTCAGCGCGAAAGCGGCCGACGGAACAGCGCAATGTGATCGGCGGCTTGCCGGAGACGCACGCGATACGGGCATCGGCGATTTGCTCCGCTGGATCGAGAGCGAACTTGGCGGCAGGAAACTGGTCTGCGCCGGTCACCGCATCGTGCATGGCGGGCGCGAGTTCGTCGAACCCGTCCGCCTGACGCCGGTCGTGATCGAGGCCCTGGACAGGCTGACACCGCTTGCGCCGCTGCACCAGCCCCGCAGTCTCGCGCCGATCCGCACACTTGCGGCGCTGCGGCCGGATCTGCCGCAGGTCGGCTGCTTCGACACCGCCTTCCATCAGGCGATCGATCCGATCGTCAGCCGCTTCGCGCTGCCGCGCAAATACGATGCGGACGGAATCCGCCGCTACGGGTTTCATGGTCTTTCCTACGAGTACATCGCCGGGCGGCTCAAGGCGATATCGCCGGCGCTTGCAGCGAAGCGGACGATCGTCGCCCATCTCGGCAACGGGGCGAGCCTGTGCGCCATGCGCGACGGGAGAAGCTTCGACACGACGATGGGCTTTTCCGCGCTCGACGGGCTGGTCATGGGCACGCGTTGCGGCGCCATCGATCCGGGCGTGCTTTTGTACCTCGTCCTGGAACGAGGCATCGCCGGAGAGGCTCTGCAGCATATGCTCTATGAGCAATCCGGGCTGCTTGGAATATCCGGCATCTCGGGCGACATGCGCACGCTGGAAGCGAGCGACGACCCCCACGCCCGCGAAGCTGTAGAGCTTTTTGCCTTCAGGGCGGCACGGGAAGCTGCCGCGCTCGCCAACACGCTGGGCGGCCTCGAATGCCTGGTGTTCACCGCCGGCATCGGCGAGCGCTCGGCGCCGGTCCGCAAGGCAATATGCGAAAGGCTTGATTGGCTTGGCGTGGCGATCGACGAGCCATCCAATGCCGCCCATGCCGGGATCATAAGCCGACCTGACAGCAAGGTCGAAATACGCGTCGTCGCGACCGACGAGGAGAGCATCATTGCCCGCCACGCGCGGGTGCGAGGGGATGCTTGATAACGCAGTCAGCGGCGCGTTTCCGGGGCAAGGAACCCTGCGCGTCCGCGACCGTTTCCCCTATCTGATGACCATGGGGGATGATTACCAAAGGGACAAATCCAATGGCTGAGACCACCAATATGGCAGGCACCTCAAAGGCGGCAAACGACGCGCAGGAAGCGATGAAGAAACAGATCGCCGAGCTTCGTCGCGAAATCGCCAAAATAAATCGGACCCTTTCCGACCGTGCCGAGGAGGCACAGGGCTGGTACGAGAGCGCCGCCGAACGGGCCTCGCGCGCAGCCCGGCAATTGCGTAGCCAGGCACACACCGTGACCGAAACCGTCCAGCAGAACCCAGGCACGATCTCTACGGCGATGATGCTTGGCGGCGTGCTCGGCGTTCTTTTGGGAATTGTGATTGCAAAGAGCTCCGAGCCTGAACGGCGGTGGTTCTAGAGCATTTTGCAGCCAAAAATCTTGGTCTGGCGTCCAACAAAATGCGTAAACCAAGGAGTTAGAGCGCGGTTTTGGTCCACCAAAACGCAAAGCGCTCTAGCGGCAGATCACCACCCGCGCGGTGCCGAGGCTGCCTTCGCGTCGCGCGCGCCTGTTCCCTCAGCAGGCCGTAGAGCACCTACGATACATCGCCGCAGCCTGTTGCCTCCTCGTAAGCACGTCGAAGGAGCTTTAGTCCTCTGTGGATCTGGCCCTCGGTCAGACTTGCGAATCCCATCACCAGGCCGAGGCAGCTGCGACCCAATGTCTGGTCGAAGTAATGCGGCGATATCGAATAGATGCCAACTCCGAGCGCGGCGGCTTTATCGATGAACGATGCCGCCATGGAGGGCGGCGTGTCGTGAAACCAGACGACGACGTGCAGACCGGCCTCTGCGCCTTCGACCCGGACGAGATCGCGGAATTCCGCCTGCAGAGCGTCCAGGAGCGCTGCACGTCGGCGGGCATTTTGACGCCGGGCCTTGCGCACGTGGCTTTCGTAGACGCCGGATTCCATCAGGGTCGCAAGCGCCTCCTGTTCGAGGCTGGGGGCATGCCTGTCCGTCAGCCGCTTGGCATGGGCAAAAACCTCCTGCAACTCACGCGGAACGACGACGTAGCCGATCCGCAGCAACGGCGACAGTGTCTTCGAGACCGTACCGATATAGATGACGTTCGACGCGCCTCCCAGCGCGCGAAGCGGCGGTATCGGGTTCATGTCGAAACGATATTCGCTGTCGTAGTCGTCCTCGACGATGTAGGCCCTCTTCTCTTTCGCCCATCCTAGCAGTTGCTGGCGTCGACCCATCGACATTACGCTTCCGAGGGGAAACTGATGTGAAGGCGTGACGTAAGCCAGCCGCGCGTCAACATCCGCCAGCAAGTCCGCCCTGATGCCTTCGGCGTCGACCTCCACCGGGGCGGCGATGGCTCCTGTCATCTCGAAGACGCTCCGTGCCATCGGGTAGCAGGGCTCTTCGATGGCGAAGCCGTCGCCCTCATCGAGAAGCAGGCGGGCGCAGAGATCCAGTCCCTGCTGAGAACCGTTGACGACGACGATCTCGCTCACCTCGCACCGGATGCTGCGCGCTCGCCATAGATAGCCCTGCAGGGCGGCACGCAGGCGGATCAAGCCACAGGGGTCGCCATAGGACAGCTTGAGCGGCCGTCCCAGCGCAGCATCGTTCATGGCCTTTCGCCAGGCAAGGGTCGGGAAGTCAGAGGCCGACATGTCGCCGTAGCGGAAGTCGGCGACGAGCTTCTCCGACGCAACCCGCATCGGGATGGCTCGGGATCGAAGCCTTTCTGCGAAAGCGGAGAGGCTGTGTGGCTCTGCGGCTGTATCAACGAGGTCTCCCGGCTCGCTGTGCGCGACCTTGATGGCCACCCGTGGCCGCGCGCCATGTCGAATGACCACGAACCCCTCGGCGGCGAGCTGTTCGTAAGCGGACGTCACAGTCGTTCGCGAGACGCCAAGCTCGACCGCCAGTGCACGAGCCGACGGAAGCACGTCTCCGCGGCCGTAGACCTCCGCCACGATCTGTTCCCGCAGGTTCTCATAGATCCCGCGCGCGCCCAATCCCGACGACGAACTTCCCGACGACGAATTCTGCTTGCTGGACTGGGCCATTCGCGATTACCCAAATGAAGACGTTTCGTTGATCCAGACATTACCGGGAAAATCAGCCAGGCAAAGGCATGAGGCCAACTGGACCAGCGCTTTTTATTCAAAACTGGTTCTAGGTCAGGGCCAGTTGTGCTTGTATTGATGCCGCCAGATTGCACCTCCTGGGAAGTAAAATGCTGGCCGACCAATTCATCATCGTCTTTACCGCCTACGTCATCGCTGCCGGCAGTCCCGGGCCGAGCAATATGCGTATCATGGCCGTCGCCATGAACGACGGCCGCGGGGCCGCGCTGGCAATCGCGTCCGGCGTGGTCAGTGGCTCGATCTTTTGGGGCCTGATGGCGGCGACAGGCGTCTCGGCGATCCTCAGCCGATACGCGCAGGCACTCGTGGTCCTGCAGCTGGTTGGAGGCCTGTATCTTCTCTATCTCGCCTTCAAAGCGGGCAAGGCTGCGCTTTCTTCAGGCAAGGATCAGCTTCGCCCGACCAACGAACGAAAGGCGACGGCGGCCACTCTCTACAAGCGCGGACTGCTGATGCATCTCACCAATCCGAAATCGATCCTGGCATGGATCGCGCTGATGACGCTGGGACTCGGGCCCGGGTCGTCGTCGCATACGGTTCTCGTGATCCTAGCGGGCTGCGCGGTGCTGAGCGTCACCATCTTCTGCGGCTACGCGATCGTCTTTTCGACCGCTCCCATGGTCGCCCTGTATCGGCGGGCGCGGCGCTGGATCGAAGGCACGCTGGCGGTATTCTTCGGATTTGCCGGGCTAAAGCTTCTCCTGACCCGCATCTGAAAAGGTTCCTTCATGTCACTCTTCCAAGCCCTTTCAGCATTCCCGATCACCCCGGCGGACGCTTCCGGCAGGCTCGACCCCGTCGCCCTCGCGCGCCTTCTGAGGAACATCGAGGAGGCGAGAGCGGACTCCATCGGACTGCTCGGCAGTACCGGCGCCTATGCTTTCCTCACGCGACAAGAGCGTCGACGGGCGATCGAAACGGCAATGGACACGGTCGGCGGCAAAATCCCGGTTATTGTCGGCGTCGGAGCGATCCGGACCAGCGATGCCGTGGACCTTGCCCGTGACGCGAAGGCTGCGGGCGCCGATGGCCTGCTCCTCGCTCCGGTTTCCTATACGCCGCTCGTCGACGACGAGGTCTTCGAACACTTCGCCACAGTCGCCGATGCGGGGCAACTCCCGCTTTGCATCTACAACAATCCCGGCACGACCAGGTTCACCTTCAGCCTGGACCTCATTTCCCGCTTGTCGAAGGTGGCGAACATCGAAGCCGTGAAGATGCCTTTGCCGTCCGGTGGTGACTTCACGTCCGAACTTGCCTCCCTCCGGTCTGCGACCGGGTCGGCATTCAGGATCGGCTACAGCGGCGACTGGGGCGGCGCGCCTGCGCTGCTCGCCGGGAGCGACGCCTGGTATTCCGTCGTCGCAGGACTTCTGCCGTCACAGGCCCTGGCCCTGACGCGAGCGGCGCAAGCCGGGGACGCTGCGACCGTCGAGCGACTCGACGCCGCATTCGGACCGCTTTGGGCGCTGTTCAAGGAATTCGGCAGTTTTAGGGTGATGTATGTCGTCGCCAGGCTTCTGAACCTGTGCGACGTCGATCCGCCACGCCCTGTCCTCCCGCTGAAGGACCAGGCACGGCAGCGCGTCGCCGCCGCTCTCGACCATCTCGATGCGGTTTTCTCCGCTGGTTGTATGCAAGCTCGATAGACAGTCTTAATCAGGACATTTCCATGCTGGAATCCAACGCCTTCACCGTCTACCTGTTCACGGCATTCCTGCTGGCGATTACTCCGGGTCCGGGGATTTTTTATGTCGCCGCCCGAACCCTTTCCGGCGGTCGCTCGGAAGGAATCGCTTCGAGCCTTGGCAATGGTCTCGGCGGGCTGTTTCATGTCGTGGCCGGCAGCCTTGGCGTCTCGGCGATCGTGCTGGCAAGCGCCGAATTGTTCACGGCGCTCAAGGTGGTCGGCGCGCTCTATCTGGTCTGGATGGGATACCGAACCATTCGCCATGCCAGGCTCGACTACAAGTCGCTGGGTCATTCGGAGCTGCCCGTCGGCACGATGCGGGCCTTCAGGGATGGCGTTCTTGTCGAAGTGATGAACCCGAAGACGGCCGCATTCTTCCTCGCCCTTCATTCCCCAGTTTGTCGATACATCGTCGGATCACGTCGTTCTGCAGTTCCTGATCCTCGGCGCCATCTCAGTTGCCCTCAACACGCTCGCCGATATTGTCGTGGCGTTTGCAGCCGGAAGACTTCGCGATGGCGCGGCGTCGCGTGGGAATCTCGTTCGCCGTCTTCGTGAAGGCTCGGGCGGTGCCATGATCATGCTTGGATGCGGGCTGCTGCTGGCAAGGCGCCCAGTTGCTTGAGCTTGTGAGAAGGAGCAAAAATGCATGACGGCCGCTGGCCGTGTACCTGCGATGACGGCCGAATTCACTTACCTCATCGACATCAGGTTCGTGACCAGACCTGCCTTGACCTCAAGCGCAGGCGCGGGTGCCTCGGCATGACCGATGTCCCGCAACCGCTCGGGGGTCAAACCAGCAATTGCCCGACGTCTTGAGACGGTCTGTTGCCAGGTCTTGAGCGCCGCGATTGCGGTTGCTGTGGTTTTCAGCATAAGTCCAAGCAGACGGTGACGATCGACGCGGGTTTGCGTGTGAGCCATTTCGGCGTCCATCATCATTGTCGCGCAGGGTTGAACTGCGGGGCGCCTGTTCCACTGCGCCTTACGGCTTGCGGCCGATCACGGCGCCGTTCGCGCCGGGTGCCTCGAACCAGACCGTCTCGATGTGCCGGAATCCGGCTTCCTCGAGCCACGCCGAATATTCGGCCTGCGTGTTGTTTCGTCCTTCCGTCTCGATCAGCATGTTGAGGCTCATCAGCGCCGCCGGCGCCGGTCCGGTCTTTTCGTCATTGACGAGAAGCTCGCTGATGACGACTGCGCCGCCGCTCGGCAAAGCCCCGAACGACCGGCGCAGCAGGGCGCGGTTCTTCGCCTCGTCCCAATCGTGCAGGATCATCGACAGGAGATGCAAATCGTGATCCCCGGGAAGCTGCTCGAAGAAGTTGCCGCCTGCGGTCTCGATCCGGTCGGTCAAACCGGCCTCGGCAATCTTTCCCGCGGCGATCGCGGCGACATGCGGCAAGTCGAACACGGTCGCACGCAGCGCCCCATACTGTTTGCAAAGCTCGATGTTGTACGCCCCCGATCCGCCGCCGATGTCCAGGAGGCGGCGGAAATATCCGAAATCCATCGCTTCGCCGAGCTTGCGCGCGGTCATCGTGGAGACCGAATGCATCGCCTCCCAGAACAGCGCTAGCATCATCGGATCTTCGCCGTCGAACGCCGAGGATCGCACAGCTGGGTCCCACGTGGTCGGCCGGTTCGTGCGCAGCGCCTCGGTAAGCCTGCCCCAGCCGGGATAGAGCCGCTTGTCGAGCATCTGCACACGCCGCCGAAGTAATACGGTTTTCCGCGCACGAGATAGGTTTCGCTTAACGGCGTGTTGCGATAGCGGCCGCCGGTTTTCTCCAGGAGCCCGAGTGCAGCGCAGCCGGTCAACAGCATCTCGGCCGGGCGTTGATGCAGGCTGAGCGCTTCCGCCAGCTCCGCAACCATCTTGCCGGCGCCGCCCGCAAGGCGGCTGAAGAGGTCCAACTCATGCGCAGCGGCCAGAGTCTTGAAGGCCCAGAAACCGGTCGAAAGCGCCATCAGCGGGACGGCGGAAGGAAGTTCCGGCGTGGCGGCAATCGGTTGGACGGTTGCATCTTTGGCCTGAGGCGCTGTCCGCGAAAGTTGACTGGCCATGATCACCTCCTCTTTCATAGCAAGTCACGACTGCAACCGGCTGGCGCAACCGGCTGGCTTGTGACAATCCACGCGGCGAGCGTGTGGCTGCGGTCTGCTGAAGTGCGAATCTGGCGGTGCGGCGTTACGCTACGATTTCAGAGGGAGAAAATTCGGTCACATCTGAACTTGTATTATTTGGCCGGAGCCGGCTGACTTTCTCGATCGTGCCGGCATCACCGAGCGATACGGCGCAGGGTCAAAGCAGCGACAGTGCTGGCCGCTGCCAGAAGCGGCAGCCAGGCTTGCGGATCGCCCATGGCGTGCAGCGTCAGGCCGCTGAGCAGCAGCCACAGCAGCGGGATCGCCAACAGCAGCGGCACAAGCCCGCCGCTCGCGGCAAGCAGGACGCCGAGCGCTGCGATCGCCGTCGGGTCCGGCGCGATGCCGAAGACCTCGGCGCTCGCCCATGGCCGCCCGAAGAGCGGCGGCAGCAGGGGATAAACGACGAGGCCAGCGACCGCGATCAGCAGCCCGAGCCGCTCTGCGAGGTCCCGCCGGTCAAAGGCGAGGCCGCCGCGCGCACCGCCGATCACCAGCAGCAGCGCCTGCAGGCCGAAGGCCGGCGCGACATAGGCGATCGCCCAGTTGATCGCGGCATAGCGGCTCCACAGCAAGGACCAGCCGACGAAGGCAAAGAGCGCCGCGAGGACGAGCGCTATCCACAGACCATGGCGACGCGGCCGCCTAAGCACGAGCAGGACAATGGCGAGGCCGGCGGCGAGCGTCAGGAGATGCAGCGGCCAGAACGCGGCATTGGCCAATTCGAACATGCGCCAATAGACGCGCGGCGAGAAGAGCAGGAAATCCTCCAGCCGGTAGGTCCACCATTCCGACATCCAAGCAGGTTCCACAAAAGCCTCCCACGGTTTTGCGACATGAACCTGCGACAAACAACAGAATCCAGGCAGGCATTCGTGGGCCAGCCGACGAATGCCTGCTTAGAGGTCCCGGACATAGGCCGCCATCCGCTCGCGCATGGCCGTGTCGGGGAGGGGACCGGTCGCTGCCAACAGGTTCTCGCGCACGTGGTCGACGCGGGTGGTGGCGGGGATGGCGACGGTGACGGCGGGATGCGAAACGATGAATTTCAGTATGAACTGCGCCCAGGCCGCAGCACCGATCCCGGCCGCCCAGTCCGGCAACGTCTCGCCCTGGAGCTGGCGCGTCAGCGCGCCTTGCCGAAACGGCCGGTTGATGATGACACCCATGCCGCGCTCGGCCGCCAGCGGCAGCAGCCGTTCCTCCGCTTCACGGTCGACGACGTTATAGGTGAGCTGCACGAAGTCGAGCGGATGCGCGCGCATGATCTGTTCGAATAAGTCGTGCCGCCGTCCTTCGGACGTCGTGATGCCGACATAGCGGATCCGCCCGTCCGCCTTCATGGCGAACAGGGTTTCGAGATGCGTCTCCCAGGCGACGAGGTTGTGGACCTGCACGAGGTCGAAACGCGGCACCCCCCAGAAGCGACGCGACTGCTCGATCTGCGCGGGTCCGTCGGCGGAGGAGGTCCAGACCTTCTCGGCGGAAAACAGCGCTTCAGGCCGGCCGAGCTTTTCGAGGCCATAGCCGATCACGGGCTGCGAGGAGCCGTACATTGGCGAGGAATCGATCATGCGGCCGCCCGCCGCGAAGAAGGCCGCCATCACCTCGGCGCACTCGTCGCGCAGCACCGGATCGTCGCCGACATTGAAGGTGATCCAGGTGCCCAGGCCGACAGCGGGAAGCATCTCTCCCGAGGAGGGCACGGTCCGCATCACCGGCGCGGGCGGCGCGCCGGGCGCGGCTGCCGGCAACACCAGAGCCGCGCCGGAAGCGGCGGCAGCCTTAACGAATGTCCTGCGGGTGATGATCATCGTCTGCCATCCCTGTCCTTTCGACCTCTTGTACTCCCGATCCCAAGAATGGTTCCGGCCGACCGGCTTTTCGCAAGGCCGATCGGCGGGGAGCCGGCGGTTGTCTCTGGCAAAGGTTCGGATATGGAACGTCTGCCTGAAACACGAACGAATGCTGCAGGGCCTGGGTTGCGCCAGCCAGCCCGATTAGCTGGAACCCGATTAGCTGGCCGGGTTACCTGGGGCTGGCTCTTGTCCTGACTTGATGGCGCTGGCGGGCATATGCCACGCAGCCGTCTACCGTGCTGACGCAGAGCGCATCGCGGTGGTTCGGCGTGTTGTTGTCGCCGGCGTAGGCAACCTCGGCAACACGGCCGTCGACCATTCGGATTTGCGTGTTGCAATAGCCGCCAGGATCGACATTGAGCGATCCTCCAACCGTCGGGATCGCACCCACGGCCAAGGTTGGAATCACCACGTTGAGATTGCCGCGTTGAACGGTACGCTGATAGGTCCAGATCTGGCTTGCCCCCGCATCAGCGGTGGCAGTCGGAAAGCCGGCGCACATTCGAACGTCCGCCTCGCTGAGACCAACCATCTCTTTGCGGGCTGCCGCCGTTGTGGCGTCTTCCTTCGGGAGGTTCGACGTGTCGTCAGGGGCGACGCAGGAGGACACGATCGAACTGCCGGCCAGGAGAACAAGAGAGACAAGCTTGCGGATGCGGGAAAATATCATGTCACCGCGAAGTTAGGCGAGCAGACAACCGAGTCAACCTGCACAACTTCACGATGTCGTTGGTCGTGCCGCTCGGCTGGACTTGATGGCGCGACGGCCCGGATAGCTGCTCATGCTTGCCCGATGATGTCAGGCGTTACGCGATGTAAAATACGTACTTTCCTGACGATGTGGATAAACTAATGCTTTTCAGTCACACAAAATGATGAAACAATGAAATTGAGATCGGGGAAAATTCGATGCGCAACGTCAGCGGACATGGCAAGCGCCTGTCCTATTACGATTTCGGGCACACGACGGTGTACGCCTCCCGCTTCGACCAGCGCTTCCCCTATTGCGCCTATGTCCCCGACGACTATGACGAGGACGGCAACAAGACCTATCCGCTGGCGGTGATCGTGCATGGCACCGAGCGCGGCATGCTCGCCTACCGGGACGCCTTCGCCGACTTCGCCGAACAGAACGGCGTGATCGTGCTCGCCCCGCTGTTCCCGGCGAATATCTGTTTTCCGGGCGATCTTTCCTCTTACAAGATGTTGCGCCAGGGCGACCTCCATTACGATGCCGTGCTGCTCGACATGGTCGAGGAGATGCGCGAGCGCTATCGCATCCGCGGCGACCGCGTGCTGATGTACGGCTTCTCCGGCGGCGGCCATTTCACCCATCGTTTCCTGTTCCTCCATCCCGAACGTCTGCTGGCGGCATCGATCGGTGCGCCGGGCGTCGTGACCCTGCTCGACTTCGATCACGATTTCTGGGTCGGGGTGCGCGACTTCGAGAAAGTGTTCGGCAAGACCATCGACCTCGACGCCATGCGCAAGGTCGCCGTGCAGATGGTGATCGGTGGTGACGATCTCCAAACCTGGGAGATCACCATCAAACCGGAGGATGACTGGTGGATGCCCGGCGCCGATCTCGCCGGCGCGACCCGCAACGACCGGATCAGATCGTTGAAGGGCAGCCTGGAGAGACATGGCGTCGAGGTGCAGTTGGATGTCGTGCCTGGCATCGCTCACAACGACGGCGCGCTCATCGCCAAGGTCAAGGAGTTCTTTGCGCGGACATTGAATGCCGCGCCCGCCTGAAAAACTGCCGTCAAACTGGAGATAAAAAAATGGGAACAGGATTGATGATGGGAAGACGATTGTTTCAGGTGCTGGCGACAATCGCGGTGATGATTTGTGCACTGCCGGCGATGGCGCAGGAGCAGCCGAAAACCGGCGGCGCGCTCAAGGTCCGCATCAACGCAGACATCCGCGCCACCGACGGTCTTAATCGCGACGCAAACACCGACACTGTGCTGCACCATATCTTTGAGACGCTGGTGGCTTATCGCGCCGATCTCACGGTGGGCCCGGCATTGGCCGAATCCTGGGCAGTATCGGACGACGGCAAGACCTATGCCTTCACGTTGCGCGACGGCGCGGTTTTCCACAATGGCGACGCCGTAACCTCGTCCGACGTCAAATGGAACTGGGACCGCCGCATGGACCCGGCCAATCAGTGGTTCTGCATTCCGTTCTTCGACGGCAGCCAGGGCCTCAAGGTCGAGCAAGTGGCGACGCCTGATCCACGCACCGTGGTCTTCACGCTCAAGGCGCCGAATGCGCTCTTTCTGGCGCAACTCGCCAGTGTTCAATGCAATGGCTGGGTCGCCAGCCCGAAGAATGTCGGCGCCGACGGCAAGTGGCTCGCCGATTCCGCCATCGGCAGCGGCCCGTTCACGCTGAAGGAATGGGTCAAGGGCCAGTATTTGGTGCTCGAGCGCTTTGCCGACTACAAGCCGGTGAAGGAGGCGCCGAGCGGCTTTGCCGGCAGCCGTGAGGCTTATGTCGACGAGGTGCGCTTCATGGTCATCCCCGACACGGCGGCGGCGGAAACCGCGCTGTTTGCCGGCGAACTCGATGTCCTGCCCGATCTTGAATCATCGCGTGCCGAGGAAGCCAAGTCGCGCGGCATGACGGTGCTGTCGACGCAAGGCCTGTCGTGGACGGTGATCTTGCTGCAGACCAAGGACCCGCTGCTGTCGAACGTCAAAATACGCGAGGCGCTGGCGCATGCCGCCGACATCAACCAGATCGCCGCCGCCAGCACCAGCGGTGCCGCCACGGGAGGTCCCTCGGCCGTCGCCCAGGCGAGCTCGTTCTTCGACGACGACTTCCTCAAATGGCCGGAATACGACCCGGCCAAGGCCAAAGCCCTGCTGGACGAAGCCGGTTACAAGGGCGAGCCGATCAAGATCCAGACCAACACCCGCTACCAGGGCATGTACGAGAACGCCGTGCTGCTGCAGGCGATGCTGACGGCTGCGGGCTTCAACGCCCAGCTCGAAGTGCTGGATTGGGCGGCACAGCTCGACAACTACCTTGTCGGCAAATTCCAGATCCAGTCCTTTGGCTATTCGGCTCGTCTCGATCCGTCGCTGATGTATGGCGTCATCCTTGGCGACAAGGCGACCGATCCGACGGCGCAGTGGGACAGCAAGGAGGCTCTCGATCTCTACACGAAGTCGATGGCCACGACCGACGCCGGGCAACGCAAGGCACTGTTCAAGCAGCTCCATGCACTCATGGCAAAGGATGTGCCGATCCTTGGCCTCTATTACGAGCCGTCCCTCGATGCCGTGTCGCCGAAAGTAAAGGGCTATTCGGTATGGCCCGCGGCAAACCCCCATGTATGGGGTGTCTGGAAAAGCGAATAGGCCGGCGGTTCTCCTGGCACCGAAAGATAGGAGGCGTATTGCCCTCCGATCTTTCGTTTGAAGGTACCTGGTGGTGAAAACCTGACGGTTGGTACCCGTCATGGAAGACCTCTCTGGGTAGGATTTTGCGTTCACGTTCGCAATTAGAACGAGCAACCAGCGCCAATTCCAGTCATTCGTAGCCCTCCTCCAAACCTGACGTTCGCGCTACAGCTGCCGGCGATCCTGAGCCGACTGTCGGACGGTATGGCTGCCCGGATCCGCCTGGTCAGATCATATGCACGAGGTCGGGTTTTGCCATCTCTTCCTGCACATAGGTTATTCCCTGTTCGGCCAGCGCCGCGTGCAACGTTTGCGCCGTGGTTTTGAAGATGAGTTGGCCTTCGACGCAAACCTTGTGTTCGCGCGCCCTTCTCCGGAACCACAGTGCCTGCATATATGGCACGCTGCGCCTTAGGCCGACTTGCCGAGAGCTTTTCAGGATAAACCGAATCTGCTCACGCAGGGCCGCGTCGGTGTCTTCGCCGTGTTGAACGCAGTGCTCGATCAGAATCGGGTGGCGGCGTGAACGCGGTGTTGACCGCACGGGCCGCTTCTGCCGGTCCTCGACCTTGAGTTCGCCCGCCTCGGTCCCCTCGCGAATGATCGGCTCAAAGATCGTCACCATTCGCTCGATATGCGACTTGATGATCGCCCGGTTCTCCTGCATGGCGGCGACGATCATGTCGTGCATGCGCCTTTCCGGGAGTTGACACTCTCGACACTGCGCGAGAAAGGGGCGCATCTTCGAGGCGCCCGCG
>NZ_JBVVQQ010000010.1:0-202471 GCF_055811135.1 Mesorhizobium sp. WSM4817
CTGAGGATCGGCGACAAAACCGTAGATGGACACGAACGCGGCAAGCGCGGGAAAGAGGGCAAGGAGCAGATAGAATGCGGCCCCGGCCGCGATCAGCATAACACGGTCCTCGTTTACTTCAGCAAAGACCCGCCACAGCACGTCTTTCCAGCCACGGCTGGGGATCTCTGACGGCCATTCGGCATTGCGTCCGCGGCCCTGCCGTCTGGCCCGCCGCTCAAGCTGCACTTGATCTTCGTAAGCGTCGTCGGTTGTTTTTTTCGACATGGCTGCCGGTCCGGAGCATCTTCTTCGCGGCCAAACGTATGAAAGCGCCAAAGGATGCAGGTGCAGACCTGCGCTCACAAATAAACATCCAGCGACTGCAGAACACTGCGCCATCCACATGCGACGAGTTTATTTAATAGCAACACTGCCCTGCCCAGGACCTCAGTGGCTTGTTCGAGCGACCAATGAGAATAATCAGCTTTCTACCATCTCAGCCAATCGTGGTGGTCGGCTGATTGCGTTTTAACTTTGGCGCGGCCGGCCGGCGGGGATTCTGGGCGTGGGCGGTCGGGAGCTGGTGCCTCTTGGCGTCCAGCCGCTCCAGCATGCAACCGACGATAGCCTGAAAGCCGGGCTCCATGGCCTCTTGGCAATCGATCTCCCGATCCGCGTATTCGCCCTGTCGTCTTGGCGGTCTGATCATTCAGGCTTCCTCATAGATATCCCTCGCCGTCGGACTCGCGTCGCCGGATCAAGCCAGGCGGCGCGCCCTCACTATCCAAAGCGAAGCCCATTCGCCTCCTGTGTCTTTCAACCAGCTCGCGGTCGCATTCGGGCACGCAGCGGTCGCTGCAACCGACATTCACAACTACCTGTGCGAAAGCGACGGCGAGCGCCCACCGCGCGGTTGACCCGCAGACATCACCGCTGGACGTTGTTCCTTGGTCTTCCCCAGCGCGCCAATTCGAAAAACGACCGGACGTCTATTTCGCCGTGGGCATTGTTGGCCGCCAGGAGCAACCGGATCGGAGGTCAGGCGGTGTCACGATTGGCGGGAGGCATCGTTCTCGCAGAGAGTTCTTTTAGGTGGAAGGGCTGGTCTCGCCGCCGGCGACTTTGGCGAGCAGCATCCCCAAGGTCAGGCGCGCTCGTTCATGGCTGCGCCGACAAAATATTCTCAAGAAGCTCGACAGATAGAGACGCCAAGTATCAGAGCATGATGCGATCCCTCGATAGCGAAATGCCTGGCGGAGCGGGAAGTGAATTGAACCAGGGGTTGACCCCACGAAGTCAGAGTGACGTGCAGCGAGACGTCTCAAGGGAACCTTTCCGGCGTTGTGCGCTTGTTGAGCATGCGTTTCACAACCCCGTGAGCGACAACAAAAAATGCTGGAACCAAAAGGAAATCCGCCATGGCGAAAGAAAAGACATTGGATGATCTCTTCCTCGATACGCTCAAAGATATCTATTACGCGGAAAAGAAGATCCTGAAGGCGCTTCCCAAGATGGCGCGCGCCGCCTCATCGGCCGATCTGAAGGCAGCCTTCGAGAAGCACAAGGACGAAACCGACGGTCATGTCGAGCGCCTGCAGCAGGTTTTCGAGCTCCTTGGCAAGCGGGCACAGGGCAAGACGTGTCCCGCGATCGACGGCATCATCGAGGAGGGCGAGGAGATTATGGAGGAGTTCAAGGGAACTCCCGCACTGGACGCCGGTCTGATCTCCGCTGCCCAGGCTGTCGAGCACTACGAGATCACCCGCTATGGCACGCTGAAACGCTGGGCCGAGGTTTTGGGCATGAGCGACGCCGCCAAGCTGATCGAACAGACGCTCGGCGAAGAGTCTATGACAGACGAGGCGCTCACCGGATTGGCGGACGCCTCGGCCAACGAAATGGCCAAGGCCGCCTGATCACACACCAGCCACCCCAACTGTGTTGGGGTGGCTATTTTAGTTCCAACATCCGTCTTTCGATAGGAGGCAATCATGGGTCGCGGCATTCTACTCTGGCTGCTCGGAGTTCCTATTGAGATCGTCATCCTTCTCGCGCTGTTCATGCGGTAGGAGGAATCCATGGCATCAACCATCCTGGCGACCGACGGCGCCGCGCCGGTCGAGTCCTCGTCATCCGCAGTCAACTGGGACCGATCATCGCCGGCGCCTTCGCTGCCTCGACCCTGACGTTCATCCTGATGCTTCTCGGGTCCGGCCTCGGGCTCACGATGGTGTCTCCATGGTCCAACGAAAGCGCCAGCGTCACCACCTTCGCTGTGTCCACTGCGATCTGGCTGGTCATCGTGCAATGGTTGTCATCCGGGCTCGGGGGTTACCTGACCGGGCGCCTTCGCACCAAATGGGTCGGCATTCATACGGACGAGACGTTCTTCCGGGATACCGCGCACGGATTCATGGCCTGGGCGCTGGCGACGCTTCTGGTCGTGCTCGTGCTCGGTTCGGCGCTGTCCGCGGCAATCGGCACCGGCGTCAAGGCGGCCTCGACAGTGGCCTCGCGAGCAGCAATGGGTGCCTCGGCAGGGGGCGACCGCAAACGGCGGGAACGACGGAGGCAGCGGCGCGGCGTCGTATTTCGTCGATGCGCTGTTCCGTCCGAACGATCCTTCCAGGCTGGCGGCGCCGGGCGCGGAGGGCGATGCGACAGCAGCCGCACAAGCCTCCCGCATCCTCATTACGAAAGCGGCGGCCGGCGAAGTCTCGGCCGACGACAAGACTTATCTGGGCCATCTCGTGGCCGCTCGCACTGGCTTGTCGCAAGCGGATGCTACTGCCCGGGTTGATGCGGTGCTTGCTCAGGTCGAGGCGGCCAAAGTCCAAGCACAGGAAGCAGCCGACACAGCTAGAAAAGCCGGCGCCAGCTTCGCGCTGGTTGGCGCGCTTTCTCTCATGATCGGTGCGTTCATCGCCAGCGCAGCGGCAGCGTTAGGCGGCAAGCAGCGCGACGACGAAGAAGACGCGCTCCATCTCACAGCCAGTCGAAGCTGAAGACGTCTACTCCAGGCCGACCGAGAGGATCGGCCGGACTCCATTCTCCCGCCGCGCTCCCTTGTTTTTGTGCAACGCAGCAACGATATTGCTGCACGTGCGTTGCACGGATGGCCGTCCATTCCGGGCGTCACAACAGGGACGGCTCCATTGCGAAAAATCTCTGACACTATCGCCCGCCTTGCCGCGCTGCAGGCGCGACATGCCGCACATCCCGCCGACCTCGGTGCGTCAGACCACCTCCGGACGCTGGCCGACTTCGGTATCAATCCTGGCGGGTTGGAAGCGAAGTTCCACATTCCCAATGACCTATCCAAGGGCACCCCGCTCGTCGTCGTGCTGCATGGCTGCACCCAGAACGCGGCCGGCTATGACCATCATTCCGGCTGGTCCCAACTCGCCGACGAGGCTGGCTTCGCGCTGCTCTTTCCCGAACAGCAACGCGGCAACAATCCGAACCTCTGTTTCAACTGGTTCCAGCCTGGCGACACCAAGCGTGGTTCGGGCGAGGCGCTTTCGATTCGCCAGATGATCGAGACGATGGTCGTCACCCACGGTCTCGACCGAAGGCGAATCTTCATCACCGGCCTCTCGGCCGGAGGCGCAATGGCAGCGGCCATGCTGGCGACCTATCCGGAAGTGTTTGCCGGCGGTGCGTTAATTGCCGGCCTGCCCTACGGCAGCGCAACGACAATCCCGGAGGCCTTCGATCGCATGCGCGGCCACGGCGGTCCTTCGGAACAGGATCTGCAACGGGCCCTCCGCGGCGCATCGGATCATCGGGGACCGTGGCCGAGGATTTCGATTTGGCACGGTGCCGCTGACCACACGGTTTCGCCTTCCAACGCGGAAGCGATCGCAGGCCAGTGGCGGGGAGTCCACCGGCTTGAGAAAGCGCCGACGCGTCGGGAAGCTGCCGGACCGCACGCAAAGCAGGTCTGGCGTAACGGGGCGGGAGATGCCTTGATCGAAATCAACATGATCGCCGGGATGGGCCACGGCACGCCGCTCGGCAACGGCCTCGGCGCTCCGGGACCTTATATGCTTGATGTCGGCATCGCCTCCACACGCGAGATCGCGCAGTTTTGGGGGATCGCGGCAACCGAGGATAGCGCCTCCCGGAAATCGAGGCCGCAATTGCCCGCCAGCCAACGGCAACTACCCCAGTCACCGGCGCCAAGTATACAAAATGCGAAGACGAAGCCCCCGCAGCCGACTGCCATCCATCAATCGCGCCAGCCCGGCGTGAAGAAGATCATTGAAGATGCCCTGCGGGCGGCGGGCCTGATGCGCTAGGCGGACGGCGCGAATCGCTCGCCGACTGTCTCGCCGGCCCGCGAAGGTCAAGCGGCTCCGACCAGGCAAGGGAACGCGTCGTTCTTTGGAATCGGTGACCGCTTTCCATTGAGCGGTCGCCATGCACCTCGTCCAGATCCTGCTTCCCCGCGCGGACAACACCGGTCGCCCATTTGGCCGGGAAGATTTCGACCGTGTGAAGGAAGACCTGGCCAGCCGTTTCCACGGCGTCACAGCCTACCTGCAGGCGCCCGCGGAAGGTCAGTGGCAGGATGGCGAGCAGTCCAGCACAGATGAAATCGTCATCTTCGAAGTGATGGTGGATGATGGCGCAAACGGCGCGCCGAGCTAGAACGGCGGTTCCGGCAGGACACGGTGATCGCCCGCTACATGCCAATGGCGCTCGTATAGAGCGCCGATATCATGCCATCAACGTTTATCCGCAAGACCGAGTACGATCCGGAGACAAGGGTTCTCTCGGTGTGGTTCGTCGCGAGCGGCACGCGTTATGACTACGAGGCTGTGCCGCCGGAGACCTATGCGGCGTTCCGAAACGCCTTCATAAAGGGCCGGTTCTTCAACGACCACTTTCGCGACCGTTGCCGGCACCGCCCCACTGCCGAAGCATAGCGAGCGTTGCCTGCACGCGGAGACTCATGCGCCGGTTTCGGAGTTTGACGCGCCGGCTGGCTTTGATTCCGGGGAGCCCTTGTGGCGTAGGAAAATCGACAGCAGGACCAGGACGGCCGTCGACATGAATTCCGACTGCCAGTTCTGAAAGGACTCGAACCATAGCTGGGCGTCGAGAAGATAGTCTCCCAGGGATTGAACCTCGCCGCCGTGCCGAAGCGCCTCCTCGTTCGCGGCCGCCAGGCTCGCCCACCAATGCAAGGCAAATGAGATGATGAACAGCAGGGCCAGCGCCAAGCCCAGCGAGTATGAATAGAGCCACGACAGGATCGGGTTGCGCCTGCGGGTGGCGGTCGGAAGTTCGTCCTCGGGCCGGTTGGGATCATCGGGATCACGAGACTCGGCGGAACCGCGCTGGAACAGCATTGCAGTCAGCATGACATAGGCCGACATCTGCAGGAATTCGCTTTCCCAGTTCTCGAACAGCGCCGAGAGGAAGTCGCCGCTCGCAAGATAGGAGAGCAGCCCAATCGATGCCGAACCGTGGTTCTGAAGCTCTTCATTGTAGGCCGTATGACCCGACCAGATCATGCCAATTACACTGAACAAGAACATCGCCAGCAGGGCGATCGTCAGTCCATTGTCCCGGAAAAAACTTTTCATGGTCGTCTCCCTCGGCAGCTCCGGCTAACGCCAGTTCTCCAGAACCTCTTCGATCATCACCGCCTCGACTTGCTCGCTGAAGCGAGAGCGGTAGAGCTCCAACAGTGCCTCATGCGTCTGGTCAACCGAACTGCAGATGGCATCGGTCGCAAGGACGACACGAAAACCACGGTCGATGGCGCCGAGGACCGTGGCAAGCACGCAGACGTCGGTTTCGCCGCCGGTGATGACCAGCGTGTCGATCCCTGACCCATTGAGCATCGCGTCGAGCCGGCCTTCAGTCCACGGCGAATAGACATGCTTGTCGAGCGTTTTTGCCGGCGGCACGAACCGCGCCAGAGAAGGCATCAGATCGACGAGGCCGGCATCGATGTTGGCAAGGGTGACCTCGGCCCAACGCTGATAATACCGCGCCCACATGCCCGGTCCTTCGCCAGGCCGAGCGGCCGGAACAAAACGTGTGAACAGCGTTTGCTGCGGATGTCTTGCGGTCAATTGCTCGATGACCGGCAGCACGTTTTGCGCCCACGGCACGGCCCAAGGCCCGCCCGGCGCGAACAGGCGCTGCATGTCAACGCAAAGATGTAGGGAATTCTCACCAAGCGGACCGTGTACCAGGCCTAGGGCGGCCATGATCAGCCGCGGCCGCGGTGGGGTGATGCATAGTCTCTATCTGAGCGCGGGCGTAGCCCGGGAGGTCCCGCCGTAGCCTCGCATCTCTGCCAATCCGCCTTTAGCCGTTGCCGGTTCATGGTCTTGTCAGGCGGGCCGCTTGCGCCTCCTGCACGTCGATGGCGTACAGCAGTTCGCCGTTCTCGTCGCGCAGGCGCACGAGCCAACCTGAAGATCGTCCGTGCCCGGCTGAAGGTCGACCAGAAGATCGATAGCGCATCGAACCGCTTCCTCCCGCGCAGCCTCTAAACTTGGCATCCTGGAGGGAAGAACCTGACGGCCGCGTCCGCCGATACTCGAAGATATGGAGCCCGCCGTTTTCGTCATTCGCCGCTGTGACGGCGATTTCGTCAAAATTGCCATTGCTTCGGGCATCATAGTCGTTCACAGCCAAATCGAAGGTCGCGATCTGGACCAGGACCGCCTTCGCTCGATTGATAGCGGCCTCGTTGTTTCCGCCGTCAACGCGTGCCAGGTCGACGGCAACGCAGTCACCGCCTTCGCCGCAGAAGATCACGCGCAGGATGGGCTGTCCGGTCGGGGCGGTTGCCTGGTAACTTCGGTTCGAATGATCTGCATGAGAAACTCCGTCACCATCGCTAGAGTTTGACGGCCATTTCCCGCCTCCAGAGACGCAGCTTGCGGCAGCCCTCGATAAAACCGGTAATCGCCTTGGGATCATCGAGACCAATCATGCCTTCATCGGCTTCCGGATCGACGCCGGCCTTCTGCAGCAGCGGGACGGCGCCCGACGTGAAGCCGATGAATTTGCAATGAGCAAAAGCGTCGGCAACGAAATCGCGCGCGGCGGCCTCGCCCGTCAGGCGCTCCGCTCCTTCCTCGGAGAGGATCAGCGCTACTGCGTCGAACAGGACCGATGGCCCGCCGTCGATCATGTGCTTTGCAGCGATGAGACTTCCATCCGCCGCCTCGACGCCGCCCACCTTGGGCGCTATGACCTCCATCACTGCGCCTTCCTTCTCGATCGCTGCCTGGAGGTTCTTCAGCAGCGCTGCATCGGCGCCGGGACTGACAAGCACACCGACCTTGCGGCCAGCAAAACTGTGAGGCCCGTTCCGGATGATGCTGAGCGCCGGCGATGGTTCGAGATCGTCCCTCGGCGCGACCGCCGCATCCGCGGGCTTGGGCAATTGCTTCATGCCAAGCTTGTCAGCGACAGTTTCTGCCAAGCCTTCATCAATGTTGAGGAGATGCGACACCATGCGCTCGCGGATAACCGTTGTCTCGACCTTGGAGAGCTCGAAGGACAGCGCCATGGCGATATGCTTCTGCTCAGGCGCGGTCTGACTGTTGAAGAACTGTCGCGCCTGGCTGTAGTGGTCGGCGAAGCTCTCTGCGCGCAGACGGACTTTCTGGCCTTCCTCGGCCTCGGCGAACGACCGGAAACCGTGCTGCGGCGATTCCCGCGGGCCTTCGCCGAATGAATTCGGCTGGTAGTCCACGCGGCCGACCGGATTGCGCATCGCCATGAGGCCATCCTGCTGGAAGTGGTGGAACGGGCATTTGGGTGCGTTGATCGGGATATGGGTGAAATTGGGGCTGCCGAGACGCTTCAGTTGCGTGTCCAGGTAGGAGAAGTTTCGACCCTGCAGCAGGGGATCGTTGGAAAAGTCGACGCCGGGCGGTACGTTCTGCGTCATGAACGCGACCTGCTCGGTTTCGGCGAAGAAATTGTCGGGCATACGATCGAGCACCAAGCGGCCGACCGGGACCGGCGCGAGGATTTCTTCCGGAATGATCTTGGTCGGATCCAGAACGTCGAAGTCAAAACTGTCCGCGAAGTCCTGATCGAAGAGCTGGAGGTTGAGCTCCCATTCCGGGAAATCACCAGACTGGATGGCATTCCAAAGGTCGCGTCGATGAAAATCGGGGTCAGCGCCGTTGATCTTGACCGCTTCGTTCCAAACGACCGACTGCATGCCGAGCTTCGGTTTCCAGATGAATTTGACGAAGGTGGATTCGTCCTTCGCATTGACCAGCCGGAACGTGTGAACGCCGAATCCCTGCATGAACCGGAAGGACCGAGGTATCGCCCGATCCGACATGACCCACATGACCATATGCATCGATTCGGGCGTCAGGCTGATGAAGTCCCAGAAATTGTCGTGTGCCGATTGCGCCTGCGGGAAGGCACGATCAGGCTCCGGCTTCACTGAATGAATGACGTCGGGAAACTTGATTGCGTCCTGAATAAAGAAAACTGGGATGTTGTTGCCGACGAGATCCCAATTGCCTTCGTTGGTGTAGAATTTGACGGCGAACCCACGCACGTCCCGCGCCAGGTCGAACGAGCCCTTCGAACCGGCCACCGTGGAGAACCGCACGAAGGCCGGCGTCTTCTCGCCGGCACGCTGGAAGATATCCGCGCGGGTGTAAGCCGCTAGCGATTCATAGGTCTCGAAGAAGCCGTGCGCGCCATAGCCGCGTGCATGCACGACGCGCTCGGGAATGCGCTCGTGATCGAAATGAAAAATCTTCTCACGGAAGTGGAAGTCTTCGATTAGTGACGGTCCGCGCTGGCCAATCCTTAAAGTATTCTGGTCATCGGCCACTGGGCCGCCTTGGGCGGTCGTCAGGATCTCGCTGTCGCCTTCGACGATCTGGTGAAGCTCGCCTCCGTTCCCCCGCACGAGCTTTTGATCATGGATCGTCGCGGGCTTGCCCGACGACTGTCTGGTTGTCTTGGCCATGCTTGAATTCCTTGAAAAGGAGGGGGCGGCTTCAGGTCTCCCTCAATGCTGGGACACCCACTTAAGTTCCTGGTGGGTGTCACGTGGCCCGCATTTCGAAGAATAGCACTCGGCTGCCGGAACATCGGGCCCGCGCTCCGCCAGAGGCGCGGGCTTTTTCGTTGTCTGGGGGAACACGATCTCGCGACGATCGTTCGGGTCGCCAACAGAGCGCATACCGTCAGATCGAGGACAGGAAATGCGGGAAAGACAAGGGCTTACCCCATCAAGAAAAATACAATAGGCAGGAGCGCACGTCGGATGCTGCAAGGGCATTAACAGACATTGAGCGCGCAGCACGAGATGCAAAGACTGCTCGGCTGCGAGAGCAACGACTTAAGGCTGAAACCGCTCCTCCTGCTGCATTGGTAGCGAAACCGAAGAAAAACCGACAAGGCAACAACTACGTAGTCACCCGGGATCGGCGGATTTCGTGTTCCGTTGTGAGCGTCCTTTTTAAGCGTTCTCCGACATTGTCAAAGGTAAGCAGGTGGCCGTCGAGCGCAGGAAGGTGCGGGCATGAAGGTCTGCGCCGTTTCCTAAGCCGCCGAAGCCAGAACCCGCTCCAGGGGCCACGCCTGAGATTTCCAACGGTGGTCAAGCTGGTGACGGCTCGGCATGTCATCGACCTCGTGGCCCGCATACATGGCTGCACGTATGCCATGCACGGCTGCACGTATGCCGTGATGAGAGGACCGTCGCGTCAGTATAGTATCGTGGCAACGCGAGACGCGGCCATGTGCGCCGTGATGGTGCTGAAGCCGAGCTTGCCTAGGGGGCAGATAGGGTTGCTGTTCAATCGTGATCCGTCGACGGTGCAACATGCGCTCAGGAAGCGGGGATGCTTTGACCGACCCGCGCGTCCAAGCCCTATGTGATGAGCTCGGCATCAAGATTGTCGACCGGCATCGCTATCCGGAGCCGGGAGAGGCGCGCGCGGATCGAGACGCTGGCTCGCATCATACGCCGGCACGGGGAAGGGCACTTGCGCCTGGTGCTTTCGACCTTGGCCGAGACCGACAACAACAAGGGCCAACTAGACGAGGTTCCATTTTGGGCCGCATCCGACATGGTGCGGGCGTGCCCTGAGATACTCGAGCGCCGCGCCGGCGACTGGCTGACGATGTGGGATGTTTGCCCGCTCGGCGAGCTGCAGTTCATTGCCCAGGATCTGCGCGGCCTCGTGCCACTAATATTTGCATTCGTCGGTATGCTATACGAGCGGGTGGTCAAGGCATTTGGCCCGCGAGCATCCAGCCGGATTTGTTCGATGACCGCAGGAGAAATTCGGCATGAGTAACGTCGTATCGCTTCATGGCGACAAGCGCTGGAAAGCTGTTCTCGTCTACGACCACCAGAACGGCCCCATCACGATCGAGCACTTTTTGGAAGAAATTTCCGAGCTCCATAACGTCATTGAACACGGCCCGGACTGGAACACCCTGATTACGTGCACGGTGACAATCAACCGGACGGACGGCGGCGAGGAGCAGAACAGCCAGGAAAAAGAGGCGCGCCATGAACATCGGTGAAATCGCGGAGCGCTTCATCCGCGCGGCCGAGATCGACAACCAGATCACTTTCGCAGTACCCTCGATCGTCTCCGCCATGACGGACACACTCGTCATCGACGGCGTCGAGTTGGTCATGAAGGACCTACGGCCGATCCCGCCGGCCGGCCCGCCGGTCGCGTATATCGCTTTCGTGGCGGGTTAGCCGCGGAGCGATATCCCAGAAAAGAGCGACGCCAGCGACGACCGCATGTGAGACTTGGCAACAGCGATGTCCCCTTCGAAACCGGAAAAATCGATCTCCATATGATCGAACGTGGACAGTGCCCGCTCTTCCATGTCAGCCAATGCCCGATCTGGGTCATCCGATTGCTCAGCAACCATTGATGCAATTGCCATGAGTGCGATGCGAAGCACCACAAGCTCCGTCGAATGATGGGCCAAGACATCCATACCAGTCTCCTTTTAAGGTCCGGAACGAATGCTCAAACGCCTATTCCCCCGTGATCGTTTCGAACAGCTTGTCTCGACCTATGAGCCGATGCTGCGGACCGCGTTTTTCGAGGCGATCGACGACATCCGCTCCAACATCGTTCTGCGCCGTGTGGTGGAGAGCTTGGAGCGCGGCGACGTCAAGGACGCCATTGCAGCCATGAACCTCGACGAGGCCGCGTTTCGGCCGCTGGAAGAAGCCATCCGGCAGGCCTACAACGGCGGCGGTGTCGCCACGGTCGAACAGATGCCGGCGCTGCGCGATCCGAGCGGCCTTCAGGTCGTTCTTCGTTGTGATGCGCGCAATCTTACGGCTGAGACCTGGTTGCGCGAGCACTCGGCGCAACTGGTCACCAACGAGGGCCGCATTGGAGGTAGTAGGCCGCGTCAACAGGGTGACTGGCCGCGGAGAAGGTAGGGTGATCGGGCTCACCACAGTTCAGAGCGACTATGTTGCCCGAGCCCGCGATGAACTGCTTTCCGGCGAGCCCGACCAGTTGCGGGCCTATCTGAATCGGAAGCGACGCGACAAACGTTTCAACCGCACGATCACAACTGCGATCCGAGATGGTAAACCAATCCCTACCAACCTGGTGGCGCGGATCATTGGCCGATATTCCGACAGCCTTTTGAAGCTCCGCGCCGACACGATTGGACTGCACGAGACGTTTGCCGCGCTTGGAGCTTCGAAAGACATCGCATTTCAGCAGGCGATCGCCAAGGGCGCGGTGAGGGCGGAATCCATCACGAAGGGCTGGAAACACACGCCGCAGGATCATCCTCGCGTTCAGAGGGTGGTCGATGCCGATAATTCTCGCTTGGACCGGTTCATAGTCATCGTCTTCGTCCGCCATCGTCCCTCCGTATCGGACAGCGGCGCTCGGAATTCACAACGATGCAACCACTGCCTTGTCTTCGCGTTTAGCCGCCTTCAATCCTGGCGAGCGACAAAGATGCCGGCGTTTATTCCGATTACAATCTCCCTGAATGACAGATCGATGCTGATTGCGTCGATCCCCGATGCTGAGACGGCGCTTCAGCAACCATGGCCATTCATGGACAAGCCATCCCGACTTGAAGCAATTCGAATGATCGAGGAATGCCTGGCTGGACACTGCACCCAACAAGCCGCGTTCGATGCCTTCAAGGCGGCCGCAAGTGAACAGGGGCTTCTTAAGCGAAAGCCTCCAAGCATAGGCCTCAGGAAATTCGACGGGGTTGCCGAAGACCTGCTGTGAGGTGATGCTGCCTCGCGACCTTAAACCGTTGACAGGCCTCCTGAGCGGACTTGGTCAGCCGCACGGACCACCCGCCAAATCGAGGAATGGCGGGTGGTCCTTTATCAGCGCAGGAAGGGACTTAACTTAGCTGCGCAGATATCAGTTCGTCGCTCCGTCCAATCGTCAAGTCCGCGATCCCTAACTAACGATTATTCCAATCGCAAGGAATGTGATCGAAACTGTGAAGACTGGAGCGAGTAACCAGCGAGCTTGGTGGACACTATTTTCCATGGGCTCCTTCCCGTGAACTTGCAGGGATCAACGACTATGCGCAGCGGCGGTTCCGGGTGGCGCTATGTCCGGCCTATTATGCCAAAACAGGCGAGACCTAGGTCTTGTCGCGCATCAGCCTTGAGGGACTTTTGGGGAACAAATGCAGCTGGCTGGGGTTTGTTAAGTCTGGCGCGAAGACGCGTTCAGCGGAACAGAGCTACACAAAGGAGGCACTTATGAGAATGCATCTTTCCACTGCAGCCGCGGGATTTCTGCTGCTGGCGGGCCTCGGTGCCGCTGCCGCTCAGGACGTAGTCATCGAGCCTGAACAGGAGACGGTCATTAGGGAATACGTCAAAAAGCAGCCGCTCGCATCGGTGAAAATCCCTGGAGTGGAGCTCAATATCGGCTCAACCCTGCCCCAGACTGTCGAACTTCATGAAGTCCCCAACACCAAATACCGCACCGTTGTCGTCGACAACCGGACCGTTGTCGTTGACCCAGGCACACGCAAGATCATCAAGATCATCGAATGACGTAAGCGACTGGGAAGACCGCCCGCCGTGCCGAAAGGGTGCGGCGGGCTTTTCTCTTTTCTGGAGGAACGCGATCTGGGGACAATGGTTCGGGTTGCCAACAAGGCGCCGTATCGCCGGATGAGGACAAGCCCGTGCCTTCGTTGTTGGTCCGATTGCCCCAGCGCTACGACACAGAGAAGACACCTTTAGATAAGACTAAGCCAGCAGGCCATTATTGAGGATGCTCTTATGAACCCGACCGAATTGCAGGCGATTAGCGATACGCTGATGCGGGTAGTGACGCCAGAGATGACACCAAAACAGCTCCTAAAGGCTGCAAAAAAGGAGCATCCGGACGCGTCAAAAAAGGACATCGCTCGCGCTGCGTTCTTCTCGATCATTGCGAACGCTGACCAAGCCATTGGCAAATCGAGGAACTTGCAGGCTTTTGCGTTGGCAGAGCGGACACAACAATCTGATTAAGATTGATGGTCGACATGCGTGGCCCTGTTGGTCAAAATTTAACGCTTGGTACCCGGAGTGCTTTCGTCCGAAAGCGACCAGAAGCCGACGTTTACTGTTCTGCCTCCTATAACCCTGCGAGGGCATGGGCAGAAGCCGAGACGGCGAAGACTGTCGAGATCAGCTTGGATTGCCAATGCCGCATATCGAAGAGCGCGAACTGTGCAGCCAAGCGAATGGCCCAGAAAGCGGCTCCGAAAAACAGAAGTGGCGGCCAAATTAGCCCCCGGTACCAAAGCCAAAGCAATGTTGCGCCGTAAGACACAAAGGTGAACGTCAGCATGACATTCAGAGTTTGAGTGATTGCTGCGTTTAGGTTGCCCGAACCCTTCAGCCGGGCCGGCCATCCGAAAAGCCCCCAAAATCCTAGATGGAAGGCGGCGAAGGCAAGATCGAGCACAGCAGCGAGCATCAGCATGCGGAAACAATACCGCTAGAAACGTCCGCTCTCCACCCCGACACAGGGACACTCTGGCAATCGCCGGTATGGGTACCAAGCGTTGGATTTTGACCACTAGGTCCCAAACATTCCCCCCTAACGGAACCATTCCGTGACCTGCGAGTTGCGGCTCGGGCGGGGTTGGGACATGCAGACATGGCAAAGCGTGACGCCGCGGGCCATAAGACCCTTGCCGATGCCGTTCGCGAATTGATCGGCACCGAAGACAATCGTCGTAACGTACATAAGCTGCTTGGGCTGGAGGTCGAACCAGAACTGCCGCCAACTCTAGCTTCATTGCTTGAGGCGATTGGTAAGGCTGGTCGGGACGAAACCCCCTAGCTGCATGGGTCATCTGGCCGACCTTTAAATTGCCGTGCTGGGAACCAACGGGGCCACAATTCCGCGCCGAACCAAGGCGTGAACGTCATGCCGTCCACCTCGATAAGCAAAACGGAATACGATCCGGATCGTAGGACCCTCTCGGTGTGGTTCGTGGCCAGCGGCAAATGCTACCAGTTTGAGGATGTGCCGCCGGAGACCTTCGCCGAGTTCCGAGCCGCATTCGCCAAGCGCCGCTTCTTCAACGAGCGCATCCGCAATCGATTCCGGTACCGCCTGGTCGGGACCGCCAACAATTCTGGATGACCCCAGCCGTGTGCGAAAGCCAACTCACCTATCCATCGAGCTTCAACGGCTCATGGTCGGGGAGATAATGATGCAGCACCTCGCCAAGGTTTCGCTTGTCGAACCTTTGGCCACACACGGGGCAGAACTCGAAATGCTCTGCTTCGTCCTTTGCAGGCGGCCCGTGGCGCTTGCCCTTGATCCGGTTGCGGGGTTGTTGGTTCTATCTCGGCCCACGTTGATTGTCCCGAACTGTGATAGGGACGGCCCGACAGCCGCTGCGGGGTAGGCAACCGACCGTCGGGCCTAACCGGCGGGGTGTGGGCGTGTCCTCCGGCTGGGACGAATAATAAGCCGTTTCATGCATAATTGCTAATTTAGCAAATGATCATGATCCGTTCCCCTAGCCACCAGATAGGACGGGCCTAGACTCGATTCCGTGCGTAAACGAGTGAGTGCCGGTGCTGGCCGGCTAGAGTTCATTCCTCCGATGATGCCAACATTGGTGGCCAAGCCGCCTCAAGGCGATGACTGGATGCATGAAGCCAAATTCGACGGCTACCGCTCCCAAATCATCATCGGCGCCGGCGGTGTGCGGATCTTCACCCGCCGCGGACTCGACTGGACCTCCAAATACCGCGATCTGGTCGAGGCAGCCAAAGGTCTCAACGTACAGAACGCCATCATCGACGGCGAAGTCGTCGTCTTAAATGACGCTGGCCTTTCGGATTTTGCCGCGCCGCGCAAGGCAATCACGAGCGCCAGCACGACCTCTATTTCGTCGCGTTCGATCTGCTGCATCTTAACGGCCACGACTTGCGCGACATGGCACTTGAGGATCGGCGGGAAATCCTGGCTGGCCTTATTGGGTCTGATAGTCGAATCCAGTTCAGCGAGACGATGCCAGGCGAGGCTAATGCGATCATCTGATCGACGCTACCGGCCCGGAGGGGATGGTCTCGAAGCGTCGAGACAGCAAATATCGCAGCGGTCCGACCACCAATTGGCTGAAACCAAGTCCTTCACCGAAAGCGAATTCGAGCTTCTCGGAGTTGAACGCGAGAGGGGCAAGGCGGCGTTTGCTCTGATGGCCGAGCCGGGGACTCGCAGGTATGTCGGCAGTGCGTTTGTGAGCGTCAACCGCGAGATGCGGGAGCGGTTGTGGAAGCGCGTGCAGGAACATGCCGGGCCACCGCCCAAGGATATGCCAAAGCGGCCGGCAACGCAGTGGGTCAAGCCGGGGCATCAAGGCCCGCGTGAAGCATCTAAGGTGCGAGGAGGATCTTCGGCACGCATCGCTGCAGGATTTCCGGGAAGAGGATTGAAGGCCGCGCCAGATTGAGCGAGGCCGGACTCGCGAAATTCGCAATAAAGCGTACAATCCCAACGTCGTCCGTACCGAATAGAGGCACCGCGGACGCTTGGGAGATGGCAGTGCTTCCGCCCTAGAGGCAGGAGGGCTGAGATGGCGAAAGCCCAGGCAGGCGCCCAGGTATCGGTTTTTGACTGCGATATCCTGCGCAGCGCCTTCATAAAAACCGTGATCGAAGAGAATATCCCCGAAGACAAATGGCGGTCGGTTGCCGCGCTTTTGATCAGCGACTTTACCGGGAGCGATGACGTCGATCCTGACTTGCTGGAATGGATCGTGCGCAAGTAGCTAGAGCTACCCAGCCGTTAGTCTTTCGTCGCCTGCCACGCTCGTTGCTATGCCTTTTTCGGTACTAGAAAGCCAAAGGCAAAGTGAGACGCCTCTACCTGGATTTTCGCGAGGTCGCTAGCAGCCGCCCGAATTACATCGGCAGTCACCTCAAAGAATTGGTGTGTTGCATTTTGCCGGTTGACTGAGAGTTTCTGCCAAGCCTTCTTTTCTCCGAGGTATACGCTCCACGGACCGTGAACGACACGATTGCGAAACGTGTTGAGTTCGCGCATCTGCTGGACGAGGCGATCGCGCTCGGCAAGGTCATTCGGGTTCGGTGGTGTGTTGGTCGATGATCTGACCATACAGAGTGATTTTGTTATTCAAGTTGTTCGCTTTCCGCAGCTTCGGTTGGTCGGCGCCAAGCGCGGACAGCCAATGATCGATATGGAATTCCAGAAATCCAAACTGCATTATCAAGCGCCCCTATCGGCTCGTAAAAATCGCTGTCGTAGCGCTCGATCATCTCCGATACGGATTTTGGACGTTCCATTATCGTGCTCACACTGACGAAAAACGCAACGAGCCGATGAAGCGAATGCTTCAAGACGCCGCGCCGTTGCCGCACACGAGAGCGAGAAGGTTGCAAAGAGTCCGGCCGAAAGAAATGAGGCCCCTGAGCTAATATCAACCCAATGTCAAAGAGTGGGCGTCCCCTATTGCCGACGCCCTCGTTTTCAGGATTATATTCCTCCCCGTTGCGGCGAGCCCTCAACGGAGATCGCCATGCCCAAAAAGACCCTCGCCGACACCCTGGCCGCCCGCGAGACCATCTATGTCAATTGTGCGCACCCGATGTGTTGCAAATCGACGAAGCTCGACATCCAGGCGCTGATTGACAGGCTCGGCCGTGACCACGGCCCGATGCATGACGACCTGGTCGGGCTCTTTATCTGCTCAAACTGCAAGGCTGCCGGTGGTGATCGACGGCAGGTGTTCTTCACTACGAACGCGAGCAGCGGGCGCGCAATCGCGACTGGAAGCCAACTTTCGAACGAGGGGGCTGAAAGTGGCCGGCGCCACTTGGAGCCGTCGACAGCGGACCCGACGCACCTCCTAGACGCAAAACAGATCATCTGTCGGATGGCGAAGTCAGCTAAGCCGTGATGCCGACCGCTGGCCTGCCTCTGCGGTCCGATCCTGGCAAGATATTGTCACCTACTAGACGGTCCTCGGACGATAGTTTGGGCGGTATGAAAGGACCGGTAGCGCCGATCTCGCCTAGCCAATCCTCGTAGCCAGTGTTCATTTTGGACGTGAGTTCATCGGGATGATGTATCCCGGACTGGAATAGGCTCATGAGCCGCCGGCCGAAGTGTTCCCACGCCGGATGGCCTTCGGGAATTCCTGCCTCTGCGCAAGTCCTTGAGAACCTTTGCCAGCGTGGCGAGTTGCTCGGAGTCGAGATGATTGTCAAATGACATCGCTTTATCCCTCGCGTGGGGCGAAAGCGTGATCGACTCTTCCAAGCGCCAGCGCCCGTGTTGGATGGCGACGATGCTTCTGTACGCTTCCGGACGAATTTAGCGAGTCAAATCCGCTCGTCTTCATTTCCGCAACCTCACACCGGCGCCGCCGCCGTTCTCGGGGATGAACTCGACGCCGGCCCATTCGAGCGCTGCCTGAAGGTCAAGCAGAGTGCGGTCATACGGCGCCCGCTTCCCAGCTTCAAAATTGTCAAGATCGCCGCCCGCCATTCTTCGCGGATGCAATGCGCGGTCAATGCCGATCGACAAGGTGGTTGAGAACTTCATGGAGTTTCTCGAAGCACCGGCAGAGCGTCACTGACGGGCGGCAAACTCTGCCGCTGCTAGCCCGCTGCCTTCAAGGTGGCGGGCTTTTTGTCGCTGAGGAACCATACGCGGCGGCGGCCGTTGAGCCCCCACCCAAAACGGAGATCATCACAATGGCCGACGACCCAAACGAAGACGCAAAGCCGACGGAGACGCAGCGCGAAGCGCAGGAGGCCTTGGAGAAGCAAGTTGCGCAACTGAAACGCGAGATCAACAAGATCAATCGGACGCTCGCGGAGCACGCTGAAGAGGTGGTCGAGGAAGCTACTGGTTGGTATGAGGGCGCGGCCGATAGCGTGTCTCGGACAACGCAAGCACTTCGCAAAAGGGCGTCTACTGCTTCCGGTGTCGTTCAAGAAAATCCTGGCACGCTATCGTCCGCCTTCATGCTGGGCGCGGCTGTAGGCTTGCTGTTGGGCCTTGTTCTTGTGGCCGGCGACCAGCGCCGGGAGCGCTGGTTCTAACACGCCCAACTGAGCCCAGAGATTCCGCTGCCCTCACGGTGGCGGTCTATGGGCGGGATCAAATTCCGAATATTGCAGCTAGATATAGATAGTCCCCATGCAGGATCAAAGCCGCGCCCGCCGCAATGGATAGGGCAGAAAGCAAACCGCAAGCGATGCTGCCTCAGTTCGTGATGTCCAACGCCCTTTGGAAGGGTGGAGGATCGATCCACTTCTCAGCGTCCATAGCATATCGTATCGTGCCGAGGACGCGTAATTGAACGAGTGCATCGACCAGTTGATCCAAGCGAAGAAACCCTATGCCAGCGCCAGCAGAAGGCCAGCCACGAAGCACCAGACCGGGGCTTTGAGTGCTTCCAGCGTCGCAGGTTGGCTGGCTGGATTGTTCAGCAACGAAAACATGCCGAACAGCCCACCAGAATGGACTAGCACCAGCGACGCGGTCAACCAACGACCTCACTCGGCGGCAACCTGGAAAGTCGCGCGCTGAGACGTTTTGAGATCGTGGTAAACTAATGCAGCCGCGCTATCGCTGTCCATCATCGTCGTTTTAGAGTGCTCAGTTTCGTCATGTATGAAATCCCGCGTTGATTCCCCGGCGGGATTGTCGCACGGACCTGCCGACAGTCGCAGGAAAAAAATGGGCACCGCAATTGGCACCGGCGAAGGCGCGCTCTCTAGGAACATGGCGGGAACAAATTGGCTGATCCGTGTTGCAATCGTGTTGCATGGACAGAAAGGGACGGGGCGGGACATGCCCGGAATGCAAGGGTTTGCGCGCTACAGGGCAGGAAAACCCATGCAACACGTTTCGGTCGCGATTGTTCTGCATAAGGGGCTGATTTAATTGCGGAAACTGTTGGCTGGGGAACCTGGATTCGAACCAGGACTAACGGAGTCAGAGTCCGTGGGTCTACCGTTAACCTATTCCCCAGCAGGCGCGGCTGTTGAAAACCACGCGGCAGGGCGACGATGGCGCCGCGCGTGCCTTGTAGCCGCCGTCGGAAAATAGTCAAGCCTGCCGAAGGCATTTCAATCGGCACGTTTCATAAGGGCGTGGTTCAAAGCCGCCCCTCAATTCTCCCTTCGCCCGAGCTGCGAGTGCTCGAAATACAGCACGACGCCGAGCGCCATCACCAGCGGGATGATCAGGTAGAACAGCCGGAACACCAGCAGTGCTGCCAGCACGCCGACCGGGTCCATATGCGACAGGCCGGTCAGGAAGACGACCTCGAACACGCCGAGCCCGCCCGGCGCATGCGAGATCTGGGCGACCGAGAACGACATCAGGAAGACGCCGAGCACGACGAAGTATCCGGGATTGCCAGCTTCGGGCAGGGCGAAGAAGATGATCGCCGCCGCCGCCAGCAGCTCGATCGGGCCGATCAGCAATTGCCGCGCGACGATCGGCAGCGCCGGATAATGGACCTGGAACCTTCCGATCTTCAGCGGCCTGAGATGCAGCCAGCTGCCGAAGACATAGGCCGCCACCACGAGCAGCATCGCGAGCCCCGCCGCCTGCGAAAGCCGATGATGCGGCGTGCCGGAAAAACGGTCGACGATCTCCGGTGCGAGCACCAGCACGATGCCTGAAACCAACACCGTCGACAGCACGAAGGTGATCCAGCAGATCGCCACCAGAATGCCGACGTCCTGTCCGGTCAGCCCCCTGGTTCCGTAAGCGCGGTAGCGGATCACCGCGCCTGAAAAAACCGAGCCGCCGATATTGTGCGACAGCGCGTAGGTGGTGAAGGAGCACAGGGTGACGAACAGCCACGACACTTTCTTGCCGATATGCAGGAGCGCGATATGATCGTAGCCGGCCAGCGACGCATAGGCGATGACTGAGCTCAAAGCGGCGAGCACCCAGCCGCGGGCAGGGATGGCGACGATGCCGTCCCAGACGTCGTCGAGCGAGATGCCACGCAGTTCGTGCAGCAGCAGCCATAGCGAGAAGACGACCGCCGCAACGCCGACGACCGGCCAGAAATAACGCCTCCAGTTCATGGCGTGACGATCATGCGTTGCAGCCCCGTTGCCCGTTCGGTTCGCGTCAGGAACTCTGCCCGCGATTTCGAATGTTTCATCCCCGCCATTTCAGAAATGCCTTATCGAAGCCGGCTATTCAACTGCGAAGGCGCGTTGCTGCGGGAGAAGGAAAGGCTGGCGATCCTTCGCGCCCCCCTCTGTCCTGCCGGACATCTCCCCCACAAGGAGGGAGATTGGCAGTTTTGGCGCTCCGCCCGTTTCTGCGACGGTAGGGATTGGCGAAAGCGGCGGTGACGGCCGATCTCCCCCAAGTGGGGGAGATGCCAAGTTTTGGCAAAGAGGGCAGGACAGAGGGGGGCGCTGTCCCGCCATCATCGGGACGAGCGGAGCGGCGAGACAATGCCAGCGACAAAATTCGACCCCTGCGCTCTTGGTGATCCGGCCCGGCGCTGCTAGTCTGGCGGCAACTTAGAACACGTGAAAGCGCCTGCTGCGTCCGGTCTCCGGTTCGCGCGGCGCGGAAGGAACTGAAGTGGAAGACCACGACACCGGCGCCGGCGCGCCGGAAGTGGGCGTGTCCAGGGCTTCGCCGCCGCCTTCGGGTCAGGCAAGCCCACCCGCCGGCCGGCACAATGGCCGCCCGGTGCAGCCTTGGTCCGGTCACGGACAGGCAGGCGACGCGTCCCAGCATCAGAATGGCCAGAAGGCCAAGACCAGGAAGCGGCGCAAACGTCGGCGCGGCCGCAAGGTTTTCGCGCGCGACGACGCTCGTCTCGCTGCGGCCGGAGTGGCGGTGGCTGCTGTCAGCGCTCCAGCCAGCCGCCCGCCCGCGGCGATCGTCGCGCCCTTGCCTTCGGTTGCGCCAGGCCGGCCGGAGCCGGCTGCTCGCCGCCCGCCGCTGCAGGAACTGCCGGTGTTTGCGGCACTCGATCTCGGTACCAACAATTGCCGGCTGCTGGTGGCGGTGCCGACGCGCCACGGCCAGTTCCGCGTCATCGACGCTTTCTCGCGCATCGTCAGGCTGGGCGAGGGCCTCACCGCCAATCGCCGGCTCGGGCAGCCGGCGATGGACCGTGCGGTCGAGGCGCTGAAGATCTGCGGTGACAAATTGCGCAACCGCAAGATCAGGAAGGCCCGGCTGATCGCCACCGAAGCCTGCCGCACGGCCGCCAACGGCGCCGAGTTCCTCGACCGCGTCGAGCGCGAGGCGGGGTTGAAACTCGAGATCATCGACCGCCAGACCGAGGCGCGGCTGGCGGTGTCGGGCTGCGGCTCGCTGGTCGACCGCGACACGCAAGGCGTCGTCCTGTTCGACATCGGCGGCGGCTCCTCGGAAATCGCGCTGATCGATCTCACCGGCCACCGCTCGCCGAGGCTCGCCAACCACATCGTCTCCTGGACGTCGCTGCCGGTCGGCGTCGTCTCGCTGGCCGAGCGCTTCGGCGGCCGCGCCGTCACCCGTGAGATCTTTGCCGCCATGGTCGAGGATGTGGCTGTGCGCCTGCACGCCTTCGACGGGCGCGACCGGCTGAGCCATGTGCTCGCCAGCCCGAAATTCCACTTGCTCGGCACCTCGGGCACGGTGACGACGCTGGCCGGCGTCCACCTCGACCTGGACCGCTACGACCGCCGCCGCGTCGACGGGCTGTGGATGGACCGCGACAGCGTCGACCGCATGGTCGAAAAACTGGTCGGCTGGGATTTTCAGCAGCGCGTCGCCAATCCTTGCATCGGCGCCGATCGCGCCGATCTGGTGCTGGCCGGCTGCGCCATTCTGGAAGCGATCCGCGCGGTGTGGCCGTCGGAGCGGCTGCGCGTCGCCGACCGCGGCCTGCGCGAGGGCATATTGAGCGAATTGATGGCCGACGACGGTGTCTGGCGCAACAATGGGCGGGGCAGAGCATGATCCCGAAAAGTGGCAGCCGGTTTTCGGAAAAGATCATGCTCAGACCAGAATGCATGATCCCGAACCGCAGGACCGCGTCAGCGAAAAGTGGCAGCCGGTTTTCGGAAAATATCATGCTCAAACAAGAAGTCAGGCAATGACCAGGAAACCGGAAAAACCAGGCTCTGCCGGCATTCGCGTGCTGAAAACGCGGATCAAGAAGAAAAGCGGCCTGAAGGAATCGTCGCGCCGCTGGCTGCAGCGCCACATCAACGACCCCTATGTCCAGCGCTCCAAGGCCGACGGCTACCGCTCGCGCGCGGCCTACAAGCTGATCGAGATCGACGACAAGCACCATCTGCTCAAGCCCGGCATGAAAGTCATCGACCTTGGCGCGGCACCCGGCGGCTGGTGCCAGGTCGCCGCCGCGCGCACGAAATCGACGGCCGAACACCCGCATGTCGTCGGCATCGACTATCTGGAGATGGACGCGGTGCCCGGCGCGCCGGTGCTGTTGATGGATTTTCTCGACCCGCAGGCGCCGCAAAAGCTCGCTGAAACGCTTGGCGGCCAGCCGGACATCGTTTTGTCCGACATGGCCGCACCCACCACCGGCCATCGCCGGACCGATCACATCCGCACCATGTATCTGTGCGAGGTGGCCGCCGATTTCGCCCTGTCGGTGCTGAAGCCGGGCGGCCATTTCCTCGCCAAGACTTTCCAGGGCGGCGCCGAGAACGAATTGCTCGCCAGGCTCAAGCAGAATTTCCGCTCGGTCCACCACGTCAAACCGCCGGCCTCGCGCGACGAGTCGGTGGAGCTTTATCTGCTGGCGAAGGATTTTAAAGGCGGAAGCGGGGCAGGGTAAAACCGCTCTGTAGCGATCCTTTGCGCCCCCCTCTGTCCTGCCGGACATCTCCCCCACGAGGGGGGAGATTGGCAGCTTCGTCGGCCGCACCTTCTTCCTCAGCGTAGGCGATTGGCGAAAGCCGGGATGACGGCCGATCTCCCCCCAAGTGGGGGAGATGTCCGGCAGGACAGAGGGGGGCGCTGTCCCGCCGGCACCAAAAGGTTCTGCACCGCCCGCCCTCAACCGCCCTGCGGACCAGACACCCCCAGCGTCTTCGGCGCCGTCAGCCCGCCATGTCCCGATACGGCGTTGCCGGCATCGGGCGCCAGCCGCATGAATGACAGCGATGCGGCGGCCGACACCGCCGCGACAATGAAGAACGCGATGTGGAAGTCGCTCAGCGTCAGCGCCCCGCCATGGATTGTCGTCGACACTTCCAGAATGCCGCCGGCCAGCGCCACGCCGAGCGCGATCGACAGTTGCTGGAACACTGCGGCGATCGGCGTTGCCCTGCTGGTGTCGGCGGTCGAAATCTCGGCATAGGCTAGCGCGTTGATGCCGGTGAAGAACATCGAGCGGATGAAGCCGCCGGCGAGCAAGGCGGCGAGGATCAGCAGATATGGCGTCTCGGGCGTCAGCAGGCCGTTGATGGCAATCGACGCCGCCGCGATCAACGAGCCGAAGATCAGCACGCGGCGGAAGCCGGCGACCCGGAAGATCAGCGCGGTGACGAATTTCATGCCGATGGCCCCGATCGCCGCCACGAAGGTGATCATTCCCGACTGGAACGGCGTCAGCCCGAAGCCGATCTGGAACATCAGCGGCAAAAGGAAGGGTACGGCGCCGATGCCGATGCGGAACAGCCCGCCGCCGAGGACCGAGGCGCGGAACACCTGGTTGCGGAACAGTTCGAGCGCCAGCAGCGGATTTTTGGCGCGGCGCGCATGCAGGAGGTAAAGCACGGCAGAAACCAGCCCGACAACCACGGTGAGGAAGCCGGCAATCGGCGGCAAGGCCGGCAGGCTGACCACCGACAGGCCGAAAACGATGCCCGATGCCGCCAGGCCGCTCAGCACGAAGCCGATGAAATCGAGCGGCGGCGTTGGCGCCGCTTCGGTCTCCGGCAGGAAGCGCGTGGCCAGCCAGATGCCGATCAGCCCGATCGGCACATTGATCAGGAAGATCCAGTGCCAGCTGAAATAGGTGGTGATGAAACCGCCGACCGGCGGCCCGACGAGCGGCCCGACCAATGCCGGAACGGTCAGCCACGACATCGCGGCGACGAGCTCGCTCTTCGGCGTGGCGCGCACCAGCACCAAGCGTCCCACCGGCGTCATCATGGCGCCGCCAATGCCTTGCAGGAAGCGTGAGACCACGAAGGCCGGCAGCGAGTTCGACACCGCGCAAGCGACCGAACCGACGATGAACACGGCAATCGCCGCGCGAAACACGGTCTTGGCGCCAAAATGGTCGGCCATCCAGCCGCTGATCGGAATGAACACCGCCAGCGACACCAGATAGGCGGTCAGCGCCAGCTTGAGCGCCACCGGGCTGGTCTGGAGGTCGACGGCGATCGCCGGCAGCGACGTTGCGATAACGGTCGAATCCATGTTTTCCATGAAAAGGGCGACCGCCAGGATAAGCGGAATGGTGCGGTTCATGGAGCGCGTCCGGATTCGATTGTTGCCGACCGGGGCAAGCCGACAGGCAGGGCGGTTACCACGGGTTGCGTTGGATGTCGCCTTAACTTGCTGTCACATTTGTGCGACCTGGCACCGGGCATGCCCAACAAAACTCCGGAGCAGCGCCGTCGGCGAGGCGGCCGCTTCGGCTTTCGCCAATCACCAGCGGTGAATGCCGGTCGCCATCCGTCACCGCGAAAGGCATTAAGCTGAGTTCGCGGCCCTGTCGTGCACAAGCAATCGGCTTTTCAACGGCGACGGGACGTGTTACGAGCCAGCGCCAATCCTGAAAGGGAAGAAGACGAGTCGGCGCTGTCCATCCGGTCCAGCGCTTTTCATGCATTCCGAGGGCTGGCCATGGCAAAGATTATCGAAACGTCCACGGGCGCATTGGCGCTGACCTTTGACGATGTGCTGCTGCAGCCGGGTCATTCCGAGGTCATGCCCGGCGAAACCGATATCGGCACCCGCATTGCCGGCGACATCGACCTCAACGTGCCGATCCTCTCCGCCGCCATGGATACCGTCACCGAGGCGCGTCTTGCCATCGCCATGGCCCAGGCCGGCGGCATCGGCGTCATCCACCGCAATTTCTCGCCTGCCGAACAGGCCGAGCAGGTGCGGCAAGTCAAAAAGTTCGAATCCGGCATGGTGGTGAACCCCGTCACCATCGGCCCCGATGCGACGCTCGCCGACGCCCTGGGGCTGATGCGCAACTACAGCATCTCGGGCATTCCGGTGGTCGAGAATGGCGGCGCTGGCGGGCACACGGTCGGACGGCTGGTCGGCATCCTGACCAACCGCGACGTGCGCTTCGCCTCCGACCCGGCCCAGAAAGTCTACGAGCTGATGACCCGTGAGAACCTGATCACGGTCAAGGAAAATGTCGATCAGGACGAGGCCAAGCGGCTCCTGCACCAGCACCGCATCGAGAAGCTGGTCGTGGTCGATAGCGGCGGCAATTGCGTCGGATTGATCACCGTCAAGGACATCGAGAAGTCGCAGCTCAACCCGCACGCCACCAAGGACGTGCAGGGGCGCTTGCGCGCGGCGGCCGCCACCAGCGTCGGCGATGACGGTTTTGAGCGCGCCGAGCGGCTCATCGATGCCGGCGTCGACCTTTTGGTGATCGATACCGCGCATGGTCACTCGCAACGCGTGCTCGATGCGGTGACGCGGGCCAAGAAACTGTCCAATTCGGTCCGCATCCTGGCCGGCAACGTCGCCACTTCAGAAGGCACGCTGGCGCTGATCGACGCCGGCGCCGATGCCGTCAAGGTCGGCATCGGGCCGGGTTCCATCTGCACCACCCGCATCGTCGCCGGCGTCGGCATGCCGCAGCTTTCCGCGATCATGTCGGCGGTCGAGACGGCGCAGAAATCGGGCGTCTCGGTCATCGCCGATGGCGGCATAAAATATTCCGGCGATCTCGCCAAGGCGCTCGCCGCCGGCGCCAGTGCCGCCATGATCGGGTCGCTGCTGGCCGGCACCGACGAGAGCCCGGGCGAAGTCTATCTGCACCAGGGCCGCTCGTTCAAAGCCTATCGCGGCATGGGCTCGGTCGGCGCCATGGCGCGTGGCTCCGCCGACCGCTATTTCCAGGCCGAGGTTCGCGACACGCTGAAACTGGTGCCGGAAGGCATCGAAGGCCAGGTGCCTTACAAAGGACCTGTGTCCGGCGTGCTGCACCAGCTTGCCGGCGGCCTGAAAGCCGCTATGGGTTATGTCGGCGGGCGCGACCTTGCCGATTTCCGCGACCGCGCCACGTTTGTACGCATATCCAACGCCGGACTTCGTGAAAGCCACGCCCATGACGTCACGATCACCCGCGAAAGCCCGAATTACCCCGGCGGAGCCTAACCAGTTCGCACGAAGCCTGACGGCAATGATGCTGCGGCTGTCGCGCCACGCTGCCGCGCTCTGTTTTGTCTGCGCGGGGGTTTTCGTCGCCATGACGGCGATGGAGTTCCTCTATTTCCGCCAGCTGAGCGGCGGCCTGCCGTCGCTCGATTTGCGCTTTGCCGGGTTCACCCCGGACGAGGGCATGGCCTGGCTGACGGCACTCGGGCGTCGCGGCAGCGAGATCATCCTGGTCTGGCATTACCTGACCTTCGACCTGCTATTTCCGGCGCTGCTGTCGCTCACATTGGTCAGCCTGATCCTTGCCGCCGGGCGGCGGCTGAAGAACTTCCGGGCTCTGTCGGCCCAGCTTCAGTCGCTGTTCGCGCTCGTCCTGGTGCTGCCCTACACGCTTGCCGATTATGCGCAGAACATCGCGGTGGCCCGCATGCTCTCCGATTTCCTGTCGGCCAATCCGGACTCGCTGTCCTTCGCCTCGGCGCTGATCGTCATCAAATTCGCGCTTCTGGCGATACCCGTGATCGTCATCGCGGTATTTCACCTGGCCGCTCAGAAACAGCGCTGACTGCCCTTCTCCCCTTTGTGGGAGAAGGTGGCCGAGCCCACGGGTCATGCCTTTGGCAAGCCCGAGGACAGGCTCAACTCGGTCGGATGAGACACATCGCCCGGCGCCGGGCGCCATCGTAGATGAAAGGTGCGCGGGCGCTTTCTCTGATATATCGGCTTTGAAATCGAGCCCTTGGCCCCAAGCCGCTATCCGATTGAAATGAAACAGAGTTTGAAGTTACTTTCATGGCAGGGGTGTTGGAAGGATCGCGGCCATTAAATCGTTAAAATCATTCAATATTTTAACGCGGCGTTTCTTCCAGAACCCCTCATCCGTCTCGGCGCTAACGCGCCGATCCACCTTCTCCGCAAGGGGAGAAGGACGTCGCAGACGCTACAAATCGAACAGCGCGATCTTGCGCTTGTCGAACTTGATGGCGAGCTCGCCGCGCACCAGTTTGAGCGCCGCCTCGCCGAACACGGCGCGTCGCCAGCCTTGCAAGGCCGGCACGTCGGCGTCCTCGCCCTCGGCGGCGATGCGGTCGATGTCGTCGCTCGAGGCCAGCACCTTCGAAGCGACGCCCTCCTTTTCGGCGACGATCCGCAACAGCACTTTCAGCAGTTCCGCGGCGGCATTGGAGCCTTCGGGCGGCTGAAAACTCTTCGGCAGCTTCGGCATCTCTTCCCTGGGCAAGGCAAGCGCGCTGTTGACCGCGCCAAGCAGCGCCGTTGCCGTCGCCGAGCGTTCCCAGCCTTTCGGCGTGGTGCGCAGCTTGCCGAGTGCTGCCGCATCGCGCGGCGCCTGCTGCGCCACCTCATAGATGGCGTCGTCCTTGAGCACCCGGCCGCGCGGCACGTCGCGTTCGCGCGCCTCACGCTCGCGCCATGCCGCCACCGCTTGCACGATCGCCAGTTCCTGCGGCTTGCGCAGCCGCATCTTCAGCCGTTTCCAGGCGTCCTCCGGATGCGGATCGTAGGTTTCGCGGGCGGTCAGCACGTCCATCTCCTCGTTCAGCCAGTGGGCGCGGTTTTCCCGCACCAGCTCCGCGCTGAGGTGCTGGTAGACCTCGATCAGATGGGTGACGTCGGCAAGCGCGTAGTCGAGCTGTTTTTCGGAAAGCGGCCGATGGCGCCAGTCGGTGAAACGTGAGGACTTGTCGAGCCGGGCGCCGGTGACCTTCTGGACGAGTTGGTCATAGGAGACGCTGTCGCCGAAGCCGCAAACCATCGCCGCCACCTGGGTGTCGAACACAGGATGCGGCACCAGATCGCCGAGATGAACGATGATTTCGATGTCCTGGCGCGCCGCATGGAAGACTTTGACGACCGCCTCGTTGGCCATCAGCCTGAAGAACGGCTTCAGGTCGATATCGGGTGACAGCGGGTCGATCAGCGCCGTCACCCCGGGTGCTGCCATCTGGATCAGGCAGAGAATCGGCCAAAAGGTCGTCTCCCGAATGAATTCGGTGTCGACGGTGACGAAATCCGACTTTTCGAACGCGGCGAGAGCGGTCTCGAGTTCTTTTTGGGTGGTGATGACGTGCATCAAATCGCTTTTGGCAAAGTGTAAGGTCTCCTTCAATTTCAGCCGCGCGGGCTTTCGTCAAGCCGCTGTCCGGGTTTCAAGACCTGGCGGGCCGTCATCATTGCCTGGCAGGCCCGTCGGAATCATCGTTGCGCTTGGCCAGCCGGGCGAACACCGTCGATGTGCGCAAAAGGCCGATGAAACGGCTGCGATGGCCGGCCGGCACGCCCGATCGCACCTGCATCCGGTACAGGATGACCACGACGAAGATGGCGTAGACGGTGGCGGTGAACACGAACAGCGCGCTTGGCCCGAAATACTGCATCGCCGTCGAGGCGGCGAACGGCCCGCCAATGGCGCCGAAGGAATAGAACAGCATCAGCGCCGCGTTGATCAGCACGAACTCGCCCTTGTCGGCGCGGTCGTTGGAGTGCGCCGCCGACAGCGAATAGAGCGGCATGGCGAAGCAGCCGAAGATGAAGACGATCACGAAGTTGAGGGACGGATCGCTGCGCGCCCAGAACACCAGCGCCAGCGACGCCAGCAGCGCGCAGCACGTCGTTATCAGCAGCACCGAACGCCGGTCCCAGCGGTCGGACAGATAGCCGAGCGGATACTGGATGATGGCGCCGCCGAATATGCCGACGCTGACGAAGGTGACGACGTCGGTGACCGACATGCCGATCTGTTCGGCATAGACCGGCGACAAAGTGCGAAAAGCGCTGTTGGTGACGCCGACGGCAATGCAGCCGAAGCAGCCGAGCGGCGAGATCCGCCAGACGCGGGCGAGGTCGAGCTTGACGTCTTCGGGCGGGGTCGGGTTGGAGCGATCGCCGAGCGACACCGGCACCAGCGAGAGCGTGATCATGATCGACATGACGGCGAAGATGGCGAAACCGCCGGCGCCAACGATCGGGATCAGGAACTGTGCGCCGGTGACCGAACCGATGTCGACCATCCGGTAGATGGCCAGCACCCGCGCGCGGTCCTTGTTGGCGGCCCCGGAATTGAGCCAGGCTTCCATGATGGTGAACAGGCCGGCGAAGCAGAAGCCGCCGGCGAGACGCAACGCGCACCACATGACCGGGTCGACGACCAGCACCAAAAGCAATGTCCCGGCCGAAGCGATCGCCGCCAGCGCGGAAAACGCGCGGACATGGCCGACGGCCTTCATGATGTGGGTGACGGCGAGGCAGCCGAGCAGGAAGCCGGCGAAATAGAACGTCCCCATCAGGCCGATGGTCGAGGCCGAAAACCCCTCCTGCGCCCCGCGCAATGCGATCAAGGTGCTCTGCAGGCCGTTGCCGCCGAGCAGGATGCCGGCGGCAATAAGGAGCGGGATCAGCGGGCGCATGGAGGACATGAAGGAGGGCCTGTCGTTGATCCTTCTTGAACCATCGCCCACGCCAATGCCAGCGGCAATTGCCGGCGGTTAGCAGGCCAGCGCCGGCTATCAACGTATCAGTTTGATTTTAGCTGGGAATCCTTCGCGCTGCCGATGGCGCACTCGGGTGGCTTGCCGCCCTACCGAAGAATTCTGTTTTTCATCAGCCATTTGACGGAGCGGGGCCACGCGTAATTCGCACCCATGCGCAGGTCGGTAAACCCCTGCGAAACAGGTTGCCCGGTATCAGCGTCGAGGATGCGAATGAACATCGTATGCTCTGTTCGGCTGACGCGCGTTACGACGCCCAGCAAGGCAAGAGACGCGCCGTGCTCTTTGGCGATCTTGCTTTCACAGCCGCCGCAATTGCGCAATCCGTGCGGCGCCACCGCCTGCTCATCCCCGACTGGCACATCAAGCACTGTAAAGCGCCCTGACTGGGAGAGCATGTCCTTCGCCATTTGTGCCGACTCGGACAGATAGCGCCTATCATGTTCATCCGGCGGAATTATGCCTGCGCCAGCGCTCTTGTCTTCCAATTCGAAAGGAAACACCTCGATGGACATCGGCTTTGTCTGTGCGTGTGCAAATGCGCAGGTGCCGACAAGCAGCATCACCAGGACAGTCAATGTGCGAATGCGCATGGTAGTCCTCCCGCCAATGTGACGGCCATTGTACACGGCTCGGCCACGCTGATCACGATCAGGCGGAGGAAATTCTACACTTTGACTGTGGTGCGGAGTTTTCACACAGCCACGGACGAATGCCGAAGTTCGAATCAAGATGCTGCCCGGGCGACGCCTGCCTTGACAAAGGCGGCCTCTCATGTGCTTTTCGCGCAAATTTTCGGGCCGGGCCATCATGCCTTGGCCGCAATCAGACATCCGGACTTATCCATGACAATGCATCGTTACCGCAGCCATACCTGTGCCCAGTTGAGGAAAAGCGACGTCGGCTCTTCCGTTCGCCTTTCGGGCTGGGTGCATCGCGTACGCGATCATGGCGGCCTGCTGTTCATTGATTTGCGCGACCACTATGGCCTGACGCAGATCGTCGCCGACCCGGATTCGCCGGCTTTCAAGATTGCCGAGACCGTGCGCGGCGAATGGGTCGTCCGCGTCGACGGCGAGGTCAAGGCTCGTCTGGCCGAGACCGCGAACGCCAATTTGCCGACCGGCGAAATCGAGGTTTTCGCGCGCGAGATCGAAGTGCTGTCGGCGGCCAAGGAACTGCCGCTGCCGGTGTTCGGCGAGCCGGACTATCCCGAGGACATCCGTCTCAAATACCGCTTCCTCGATTTGCGCCGCGACACGCTGCACAAGAACATCGTGGCGCGCACGAAGATCATTGCCGAGATGCGCAAGCGCATGGGCGAGGTCGGCTTCACCGAATTCTCGACGCCGATCCTGACCGCTTCGTCGCCCGAAGGCGCGCGTGATTTCCTGGTGCCGTCACGTATCCATCCCGGCACCTTTTACGCGCTGCCGCAGGCGCCGCAGATATACAAGCAATTGATCATGGTGTCGGGCTTCGACCGTTACTTCCAGATAGCGCCTTGCTTCCGCGACGAGGACCCGCGCGCCGACCGGCTGCCGGGCGAATTCTACCAACTCGACCTGGAAATGAGCTTCGTCGAGCAGGACGACATTCTGGCGACCATGGAGCCGGTGATGCGGGGCGTGTTCGAAACCTTTGCCGCCGGCAAGCCGGTGACGCAGGAGTTTCCGCGCATCGCCTATGACGTCGCCATGCGCAAATACGGCACCGACAAGCCGGACCTGCGCAACCCGATCGAGATGCAGGCGGTCTCCGAACATTTCCGCGAGTCCGGCTTCAAGGTGTTCGCCAACATCCTTGCCAACGACCCGAAGGCCGAGGTCTGGGCCATTCCGGCCAGGACCGGCGGTTCACGCGCTTTCTGCGACCGGATGAATTCCTGGGCGCAAGGCGAGGGCCAGCCGGGCCTCGGCTACATCTTCTGGCGCAAGGAGGGCGAGAAGCTCGAAGGCGCCGGTCCGCTCGCCAAGAACATCGGCGAGGAGCGCACCGAGGCAATCCGCCTCCAACTCGGGCTTGCCGATGGTGACGCCGCCTTCTTCGTCGCCGGCGACCCGAAAAAGTTCGTCTCGTTCGCGGGCGCGGCGCGCACCCGCGCCGGCGAGGAGCTGAACCTGGTCGATCGCGACCGTTTCGAACTATGCTGGATCGTCGACTTTCCCTTCTTCGAATGGAACGAGGACGAGAAAAAAATCGATTTCGCCCACAACCCGTTCTCGATGCCGCAGGGCGGCATCGATGCGCTCAACGGTGAGGATCTGCTCGGCATCAAAGCGTTCCAGTATGACATGGTCTGCAATGGTTTCGAGATCGCCAGCGGAGGCATCCGCAACCATCTGCCGGAAACCATGGTCAAGGCATTCGAGACTGTCGGGCTCAATCGCGAGACGGTCGAGGAGCGCTTCGGCGGCCTCTACCGCGCCTTCCAGTACGGCGCACCGCCGCATGGCGGCATGGCGGCCGGCATCGACCGCGTCGTCATGCTGCTGGTCGGCGCCAGGAACCTGCGTGAAGTAACAATGTTCCCGATGAACCAGCAGGCTTATGATCTGCTGATGAGCGCGCCGGCGGAAGCCAGCCCGCAGCAGCTTCGCGAATTGTCGCTGCGCGTCGCCGTGACCAAGAAAGAAGGTTAAAAGCCTCCCGCAACCGACGCTAAACGCTGTCGTTTTGCGCGGCCCATCATCCCCCTGCCGGCACCTTCTCCCCGTATAGTGACGGGGAGAAGGACAGATGGCCGCGACGTTGGCACCCGTCTTGCCACGCTGCCAGTTGGCGAAATCATTTTGTGACGGTGCTTTTTCCCCGTCACTATCCGGGGAGAAATGCCCGGCAGGGCAGTGAGGGGCGGCGCTGACGCTCCGAGGCCCCCGCCCCAATCAGTCTTCGTTCGCCTTGACCGTCACGCCAAGCGTCTTCGTCAGGTCCGCCGGGTTGGACATGGCGCCTGCCATGATCAGCGCGAACGGCACCGCTGCCGGCGGCTCGGCCAGGATCTCAATGCTCTGCGGATCGTCGAGATATTTGCCGACCGCAGCCGACACCTGCGCCGTCAATTCCGGATTGTTGAGCTGCGCCATGCCGAAAGGCACGACCGCCTTGGCCTGGTTGGCGACGTCCTTGCCGGACATGCCTTGCTGCTTGCCGACATAGTCCAGCACCTTGTTGGTCAGAGAATCGTCGTCAAAGCGGATCGAAGCGCTGTTGAACGAAAGCTGCTGCAAAACGCCAAGCATGGCCATGCCTTGCGCCGAATTGTCGGCGCCTTCGGGCTGCGCCGCCATCTTCTTCTGCATCTCCTGCAGCGACTTGATGACGTCGAGCGTGTAGCCGCCGAAACCGAAGGTCATGCCGAGCGTTCCGGCATTGTCGACGGAGATGTCGTATTTCGACAGCTCCATCTTGCCGTCCGCAGGCTGCCAGGTGCCCTCCATGGCAAGGTTTCCGGTGATGTTCTGGTAGCCGAGCGCGTTGATCACGTCCTTGGACTTCGGGTCCTCGACCAGCGTCAGGTCGGCATTGAACTTTTCCGTGGTGCCGGAAAACGCCATCGCCTTGCCGTCGGCTGGCGGGGTGATTTCGATGGCGAGCCCGTCCATCGAGAAGGCGGTCTTGTCGGCGACCTTGACCGTCATGTTGTCGAGCTCGGCCGATTCATACATCATCATTGAACCGAGCGGGCCTGTGGCGCCGTCGGCCGGAACCGTCATGTCGTGGATGATGAAGGGGCTGAGGTCGAGCGTGACGCCGTTTTCGCTGTGCTGGAATGCCGAAGTCGAGACGGTTTCGATTTCATAACCGCCATTGGCTTCGGTCACGCCTTCGAGCTTGATGTCGCCGATCTTGAGCGCTTCCTTTTCGGCCGCCGGTTTGAGGGCCACGCCCTGCAGCACCATGCTGGAGGCATCGCCCGTCACCCCGGTCCAGGAGATGTCGACGCCCTGCGCGGCGAGAGCCGCCTTCAGCCGGTCGGCGACCGCCGCATCTTGCGCGAGGGCCGCATTCAGCGGCAGCGTCAGCAGCAAGGTCGAAAAAGCGAGTTTGTTGAGTGTCGAGCGTCTGATCGTCATCGCGGTTCCCTGAGAGTGTGCTGAAGATTTTTCAATTTGTTGCGCCGTCACCCTTCCGTGACGAACTGGACGGGAAAAAGGCGTTCCGCCGCACAATGGTGGAAAACCACGGCGAAAGGCAAATCCGATCCATTGTCATAGAAGCGGGATGTAACCGAGTGATGTTGCTGGCATCCGGTTCGTATTGCGCAAGAGGCTGCCCCATTCAGGCGCCTCTTGCCGCGAATCACCCGCTCGGCTAGTCCCAACCTATGGGAAAAAGGCTTTTGCCGCCTGGCGATGGCGGTGGCGACAACATCGAGCCGGTCGATCTGAAGAAAGCGCTGGAAGAGCGCTATCTCGCCTATGCGCTGTCGACCATCATGCACCGGGCGCTGCCGGATGTGCGCGACGGGCTGAAGCCGGTCCATCGCCGCATCATGCATGCCATGCGGTTGCTCAGGCTCAACCCCGACCAGGGCTTCGCCAAATGCGCCCGCATCGTCGGCGAGGTGATGGGCAAGTTCCATCCGCATGGCGACCAGTCGATCTACGACGCGCTGGTGCGGCTGGCGCAGGATTTTTCGATGCGCTATCCCCTGGTCGACGGCCAGGGCAATTTCGGCAATATCGATGGCGATAACGCTGCCGCCATGCGCTACACCGAAGCGCGCATGACCGACGTGGCGACCGAGCTGCTGTCCGGCATCACCGAGAATGCGGTCGACTACCGGCCGACCTACAATGAGGAGGACGAGGAGCCGGTCGTGCTGCCCGGCGCCTTCCCCAACCTGCTCGCCAACGGCTCGTCCGGCATTGCCGTCGGCATGGCGACCTCGATCCCGCCGCACAATGCCGCCGAGCTTTGCGACGCCGCCCTGCATCTGATCGAGCAACCCGATGCGCCGGTGACGACGTTGATGGATTTCGTCCAAGGCCCGGATTTCCCGACCGGCGGCATCATCATCGACAGCCGCGCCTCGATCCTCGAAGCCTACGAGACCGGTCGCGGTGGTTTCCGCGTCAGGGCGAAATGGAGCCAGGAGGACCAGGGCAGGGGCACCTGGAGCATCGTCGTCACCGAAATCCCCTATGGAGTCCAGAAGGCGCGGCTGATCGAAAAGATCGCCGAGCTGCTGATGGCGCGCAAATTGCCGCTGCTCGAGGACATCCGCGACGAGAGCGCCGAAGACGTCCGCGTAGTGCTGGTGCCGAAGAGCCGTTCGGTCGATCCCGGCATCCTGATGGAATCGCTGTTCAAGCTGACCGAGCTCGAAAGCCGCTTTCCGCTCAACATGAACGTCCTGTCGCGCGGCAAGATACCCAACGTGCTGTCGCTGAAAGGCGTGCTCAAGGAATGGCTGGAGCACCGCCGCGAGGTGCTGATCCGCCGCTCCAGGCATCGCCTCGGCGAGATCGAAAGGCGGCTGGAGATCCTCGCCGGCTATCTGATCGCCTATCTCAACATCGACGAGGTGATCAGGATCATCCGCGAGGAGGACGAGCCCAAGCAAGTGATGATGGCGCGCTGGTCGCTCACCGACAATCAGACCGAAGCCATCCTCAACATGCGGCTGCGTGCCCTGCGCAAGCTCGAGGAATTCGAGATCCGCAAGGAATTCGACGGTCTCACCACCGAGAAGAAGCAGATCGAGGCGCTGCTCGCGTCCGATGCCCGGCAGTGGTCGATGATCAAGTGGGAGGTCTCCAGCATCCGCGAGAAATTCGGACCGGAAACCGCGCTCGGCAAGCGCCGCACCCAGTTCGCCGACGCCCCCGAACATGACCTGACCGACATTGCCCATGCCATGATCGAGCGCGAGCCGGTCACCGTGGTCGTTTCGGAAAAGGGCTGGCTCAGGGCGATGAAAGGTCATCTGACCGACCATTCGTTGCTGACCTTCAAGGAGGGCGACAGCCTCAAGCTCGCCTTCCACGCCCAGACCACCGACAAAGTGCTGGTCTTCACCACCGGCGGCAAGTTCTACACGATCGGCGCCGACCGGCTGCCGGGCGGGCGCGGCCATGGCGAACCGATCCGCATCATCGTCGACATGGACAACGACCAGGACATCGTCACCGCCTTTGTCCATGATCCCAAGCGCAAGCTGCTGCTGGTGTCGCACGACGGTAACGGCTTCATCGTGCCGGAAGAGGAAGTCGTCGCCAACACCCGCAAGGGCAAGCAGGTGATGAATGTCAAGGCGCCCGACGAGGCCCAACGCTGTATGCCGGTCGCCGGTGACCATCTCGCCATCGTCGGCGAGAACCGCAAGATGCTGATCTTCCCGCTCGCCGAAATCCCCGAGATGGGGCGCGGCAAGGGCGTTCGCCTGCAGAAATACAAGGATGGCGGCGTCCTCGACCTCAAGACCTTCACGCTCGAAAGCGGTCTCTCCTGGCAGGATTCTGCCGACCGCACCTTCACCAAATCACGTGAAGAGCTGGTCGAATGGATCGGCGCCCGAGCCTCGGCTGGACGCATGGTGCCGAAGGGATTCCCGAGGACGGGGAAATTCGGGTAGTTGCTAATCTCCCCCCTAGAGGGGGAGATGTCGCCGAAGGCGACAGAGTGGGTCGTCGCGCGTGAAGCTCCAGCCTCCTCTGTTAGGGTCGCGTCTGAACGTTCCGACCCCCTCTGGCCTGCCGGCCATCTCCCCCTCAAGGGAGGAGATTAGCAGCTCCATCCAAACATTTGGAATGTCGTCACGATTGCTGCACTATGTCGGTGCATAAGCATCGCTACATAAGGCGCGGACACACGCGTTTGGGAGAATGGGCATTTGAAAGAAGCCAGGGTTCGGAAACCGGAAGGGCAGCAACGCCTGTTCGGCCTGTCGACGCCGGTCAGATCCGCAGTCATTCCGCCGCTGTCGGCGGCGCGGTGGCTGCTGGTGCTGATCGTTGCCGCCGGGGTCTATTTCTTTCATGGTTTCCTGGTCCCGGTGCTGGCTGCTCTGGTCATCGCCTTTGCCAGCTGGCCGCTCTATCGGCGGTTGCTTGCTGCCGTCGGCGGCAACCGCACGGTCGCCGCGACATTGGCGATCCTGTTCATCCTCGCCTTCCTGGTGGTGCCGATCGCGCTCGCCGGCGCCTACGCCAGCAACGAAGTCCGCGAATGGGTTGGCTGGGCGATCGAGACCAACCGCCATGGTGCGGTGACGCCGCACTGGATCGCCACGCTGCCGGTGGTCGGCGACTGGCTGAACGAGCAATGGACGCGCAATCTCGGCCATCCCGGCGGCATCGGCGAGCTGATCCAGCTGATCAGCGGCGCCAACATCGGCAGCATCTACCGCGGCGTGCTGGCCGCCGGCGGCAGCGCCTTCGGCCTTCTGCTGGCGCTGCTGTTCATGATGATCGCGCTGTTCTTTGCCTATCGCGACGGCGAGCATTTCGCCGGGCAGGTCGACCGTCTCGGCGAACGCATCCTGCCGACCAGGTGGGAGCGGATTTCACGCGTCGTGCCGGCGACGATTTCCTCGACGGTGACCGGCATGACCATTATCGCCATCGGCGAGGGGGTGGTGCTGGGCGTGGCCTACTGGCTGGCCGGCGTGCCGTCGCCGGTGACGCTCGGCGCCCTGACCGGCATCATGGCGCTGATCCCCGGCGGCGCACCGCTGTCCTTCACGCTTGTTTCGATCTATCTCGCCGCCAGCGGCTCGCCGATGGCCGGTTTGGCGCTGTTCATCTGGGGAAGCGTCGAACTGTTCATCGTCGACAAGACATTGCGGCCGAAGCTGGTCGGCGGCCCGATAAAGCTGCCGTTCCTGCCGACCTTTTTCGGCCTGGTCGGCGGCGTCAAGACGATGGGCTTTCTTGGCCTGTTCATCGGTCCGGTGCTGATGGCGTTGCTGGTCGCGATCTGGCGCGAATGGCTGCGCGAGGTGGAATTGGCCGACGAGCTTGCCCCCGCAGCGCCGGCGGAACTCGAAGGGGCGCCGCCGCAAATCGAAATCGTTGCCGAGAAGAAGTCTCAGGCCGGGTGACGGACTGCAAGGCTGGCGCGGCGTTTTCGCCCCTCACGCAGCTGCCATAGCGAATGGGCGACCAGCGTGACGATCAAGATCGCACCGCCGATCAGGCTGTTGCGCGACGGCATCTCGGCAAAGATCATCCACATCCAGACCGGCGCCAGCACGGTTTCGAGCAGATAGAACATCGCCACTTCCGGTCCCGAAATATATTTCGGTCCGTTGGCGAGGCAGAAGAATGAGATCGGCATGATGACGGCGCCGTTGAAGATGATCCACCACGGCGCGTTCACCTGGAACCCTTCGCCCGAAACCATGAACACCGCGACGGCCAGGGGCAGGATCACGCCGATCAGCGAAGTGAACCCCATGTCCTTGCCGCTGGCGCGCGAGATGGTGATGGCCAGCGCAATGAAGAAAGCCGAGCACAACGCCATGAGATCACCGAACAGGTGGCCGGTGCCGATCGAATCGCCGACGATGATCGCGACGCCGACGATCATGACCAGCATCGCCATCACGGTGACCAGTCTTGGCTGCTCCTTCAGGAACAGCCAGGACAGCAGCGCCGCGAACACGGCGTTGAAGGCCAGGATGAAGACCAGGTTGGCGGTCGTGGTGTGATAGATACTGATGACGAAGGTAGCCGAGGTCAGGCCGTAGCACAGGGCGACGACGAGCCCTGACCAGCCGGGGATGAGCTGCGGCGCGTTACGGCTCAGCGAGCGCCACACGGCCCAGATGATCAGCGCCGCGACCAGGGTGGTGCCGGTGCGCAGCAGGAGGATCGTCCATGCGCCGCCGTCGGCGAGCCGGATCAATGGAATGTCGATGGTCAGCGTCAGCCCGCCGATGGCGGTGATGAGAAGGCCTTTTTGATGATCGTTGTGGGACGACATGGCAGTTCCCGCAATGAATTTGGAGGCAGGCGCAAAATTGGCCCAGCGTCTGGCGTTTCAGCCACGCAGCCGAAAACCAGAAGCATCCTCCCTTGAAGCAGTTTAAGGATGGTTGGCGAAAGAGCGGATCAGCGCGAAACCGCTTCGTGGTCGTAGCGTTCCCAGCCTTTCGGGCCGAGATGCTCCTGCGGCATGAAGCGCATCTTATAGTTCATCTTGCGCGAGCCGTTGACCCAGTAGCCAAGATAGACATGGGGCAAGCCCATCGCCCTGGCGCGAGCGATGTGGTCGAGGATCATGAAGGTGCCGAGCGAGCGGTCCTCGAAGTCCGGGTTGAAGTAGGAATAGACCATCGACAGGCCATCGGCCATCTTGTCGGTGAGGGCGACTGCGATCAGCTCGCCCTGGCCCTTGCCGGTAATAAAGCTGTCGGGGCCGCGGCGCCGGTATTCGATGACCTTGGTGTCGACATGCGTGTCCTCGACCATCATAGCGTAGTCGAGCACCGTCATGTCGGACATGCCGCCGCGGCGATGGCGGGCATCGAGATAGCTGCGGAACAGCGAATACTGCTCGGTCGACGGTTGCGCGTCGTGCATCGCGCCGATGAGGTCTGAATTGTGCTGTATCACCCGCTTCATATTGCGGCTGGCAGTGAATTCCTGCGCCAGGATGCGCACCGAAACGCAGGCGCGGCAAGTCTCGCAGGCCGGCCGGTAAGCGATGTTCTGCGATCGCCGGAAGCCGCCTTGCGTCAACAGGTCGTTCATCTCCGATGCCTTGTCGCCGACCAGATGCGTGAACACCTTGCGCTCGAACTGGCCCTCAAGATACGGGCATGGCGACGGCGCGGTCAGGAAGAACTGCGGCGACTGGGTTGGATGCTGCGTCATCGACCCTTGGAAACACTCCTGCGAATCATCATACCTTTGGCGCGCACGGCGAAAAATTCAACAGGATTGTGAAAGCGTGGCTACCGGACGCCTTCACTTTGCACATAAATGCTCGCTGGGGCTGGTGAAAAGCTGTTTCAGCGGTCACTGCGGCTGACCACCGTGCCGAGCAGCAGGTCGTGCAGCGTGCGCTTGCGGTCGGCAAACAGCGACACCAGAAGGACCAGCGGCGTCAGGATGACGTTGCCGGCCCAGAACAGAACCGAATGCACCACCGCCGTCAGCCCGTCGATGCGGGTGCCGTCCAGACGGTCGAGCCGGATCCCCATCATCTTCATGCCCGTCGTGGCCTGGTCGGCGCTGCCGAGCGTGTTCCAGATGTAAAGGATGGCGACGGCCGGCACGAGGATGGAAAACAGCATCCAGCCAAGGCCAAGTGTCAAAATCCCGAGGAAGAACACCAGGATCGCGAACGGAATGGTGAGCAGCGCGACGATGCAATAATCGATGATGAAGGCGAGGACACGCCGCGTGCGCACGCCATCATAGGCCCTGACATCATCGAGCCTGCTGATTTCGCCGTCGAGAACGCGCGCGTTCATGTCATTTCCTCGCAATCAGGCCCGGCATAGGGTGCGGGCCGCCTGGTGTTGAAATGGTGAAGTCCTGCGGCGGAATCAAGATCGAGCCTTTTTTCGGCCCTGCTACCGGGCAACGCCGAATGTAGACTGGATCGGTTGAATTTGCAGCACGGATGACGTTAGTTTGCTGCAGCGCAACAAACACGGCAAATGCGCCCAAGGGGCGAGGGACAGGGCCAATATGGACTACGACATGCTGGTCATCGGCAGCGGGCCCTCAGGGCGCCGCGCCGCGGTGCAGTCGGCCAAGCTCGGCAAATCCGTGCTGGTGGCCGACAGGGGCCGGCGCCTTGGCGGCGTGTCCGTGCATACCGGCACCATTCCGTCGAAGACCTTGCGGGAAACCGTGCTCAACCTCTCGGGCTGGCGCGAGCGCGGCTTCTACGGGCGCGGCTACCGGGTCAAGCAGGATATATCGGTCGGTGATCTGATCGAACGCCTGCACAAAACGCTCGATCACGAGGTCGAGGTGCTGCAGCACCAGTTCATGCGCAACACGGTCAAGAGCGCGCGCGCCACAGTCAAGTTTCTCGGTCCCAACAGAGCCAGCCTGACGACGGATACCGGCGACTACAGCGAGGTCGGTTTTGCGCATGCGCTGATCGCGGTCGGCACCCGCCCGCACCGGCCGCGCGACGTGCCCTTCGACAAGATCCGTGTCTTCGACAGCGACGAAATGCTGGAACTCGAGCGCCTGCCGCGGACGCTGACGGTGATCGGCGCCGGCGTCATCGGCGTCGAATACGCGACGATCTTTTCGGCGCTCGACGTGCCGGTGACGCTGGTCGAGCCGCGCGACAGCATCCTCGATTTCGTCGACCGTGAGATCGTCGACGATTTCATCCATCAGATGCGCGACCGCGGCATGACGATCCGGCTCGGCAGTGCGATCAAGGAGATCGCCTCGAAACCAGACTATGCCGAGGTGACGCTTGCCGACGGCCGCAGCATACGCTCGGAGATGGTGCTTTATGCGGCGGGGCGCACTGGCAATGTCGGCGCGCTCGGCCTCGATGTGGTCGGCATCGAGGCCGACTCCCGGGGCCGCATCAAGGTCGACCCGCAGAGCTTCCGGACCAGTGCGCCGAACATCTATGCCGCCGGTGACGTCATCGGCTTTCCGAGCCTCGCCTCGACCTCGATGGAGCAGGGCAGGGTGGCCGCCTGCCATGCCTTCGGCGTGCCGTTGCCACCGCCGCCGGAAACCTTTCCCTACGGCATCTACGCCGTGCCGGAAATCTCGACCGTCGGCCAGTCCGAGGAGCAGGTGCGCGAGGGCGGCGGCGCCTATGAGGTCGGCGTGGCGCGCTTCCGCGAAACCTCGCGCGGCCATATTATGGGCGTCAACACCGGCTTCCTGAAGCTTCTGTTCTCGATCGAAACGCGCCGGCTGCTCGGCGCGCATATCGTCGGCGAGGGCGCAACCGAACTGATCCACATCGGCCAAGCGGTGATCAATCTCGGTGGCACCGTCGATTTTTTCGTCAACAACACCTTCAACTATCCGACGCTGGCCGAAGCCTACAAGATCGCCGGGCTGGATGCCTGGAACCGGATGGGGCGGGCATAGGGCGACGGGCTCATCAATTCGCCTGCGCGATCGCGGCTGCCGGGCCTGCCAGCCACTGCCCGACGATTTCAGCATCCCGGTCGCCGATTTCATGGCCGGAGGCGATGGTGTGGGCCTCGACCGCGGCGCCATGCAATTCGAGCAATGCGACCAACGCCGGGGCGAAGGGCGCGTAGGTCAGGTCATCTGCGCCGGCGATGATCAGCACGCGCGCTTTGGACAGATCGGCCGGGGGCACGTCGTCGAGCACCGGCATCGGGCGCAGCAACGCTGCCCGTTCGATGCGGCCGGAATGCAGCAGCATCACGCTCGAAACCAGATTGGCGCCGTTTGAATAGCCGAGGAAACTCGTCCGGGCGAGATCGAGACCGTGGCGCTTCGCGGCCGCGGTGATGAAGCCGGCGAAAGCGTCCGCCTCGGTGCGGATGCTCTCCTGTTCGAAGCGCGTCGGCGTGATCCGCGCGAACCAGCGGAAACCGTCCTCCTGGGCGATACGGCCGCGCACCGCCACCAGCACGGCGCGCGGTGCGATTTGCCGCGCCAGCGCCACCAGCGTCGTCTCGTCGACGCCGGACCCGTGCAGCAGGAAAAGGCATTCGCCGTTCGCATCCACGGGCCGGTAAAGGCGGTAGAAAAACGGCAGCTCGCGCCGCAAAAAGCCGTCTTCCGGAGGTTTTTCGGCCATATTGCATCCTTTTGATTTCGTGTGGTTTTTATTCATTTGCCGGCTTCAAAACGGAATATTTTCGGGCTCCTTCAAAGTTGATTGAACCGGGCGCATTTCAGTCCGTTTGTTTGCCGATATGCTCCTGCGGGAGGAATCGAAGCGGTGCGTCCGGCGGTCGCATCGATCGCGGCATGAACAATCAGCTTTGAGGCCTTTTATCAATGACCATGCCAATTTCACCGGATCGCGGCACGCGTATCCCGGAGCGCGGCACGCGTGCCGCGGAACGCGATACGCGCATTGATGTGTTCCGCGCTCTCGCTCTGCTGATCATATTCGTCGATCATGTCCCGGGCACGGTTTTCGAAACCCTGACCTACAAGAATTTCGGCTTTTCGGATGCCGCCGAGGCCTTCGTGCTGATCTCCGGCATGTCCGTCGCGCTCGCCTACGGCGCAAAATTCCAGTCCGGAGACCGGCTCCTGGCGACACTGAAATTGTGGCGCCGCGCCGGAGTGCTCTATGTCGCCCACATCGTCACGACGATGGCGGTGCTGGCCATCTTCTGCGCGGCGGCGATGTTCGCGAAGCGGCCGGACATGCTGACCCTGATCAACATCGAGCCGTTGATCAGGGACCCGCAACATGTGCTGATCGGCATCGTCACGCTTGGCCATCAACTTGGCTACAACAACATCCTGCCGGTCTATGCGGTGCTGCTGCTGATGGCGCCAACCCTCCTGCTGTTCATCAGCTACCGGCCTTTCACGGCGCTCGCCCTGTCCGGAACTCTGTGGCTGGTTGCCGGGATCTACCGGATCGCCCCGCCGAATTACCCTGAGCCCGGCTTCTGGTTCCTCAATCCGCTGTCGTGGCAGTTCCTCTTCAACATCGGCCTGGCGAGCATGCTGCACATTAGGCGCGGCGGCGTCATTCCGGTCAATCGCTGGCTGGTCGGCGCGTCGGCAGCCTATGTCGCGACGGCGTTGGTCTGGGTGCACAGCCCGCTATGGGGGCACGTGTCGTGGCTGAACCTGCCCGTGGTGCTGACCGGCTTCGACAAGACCTTCCTGTCGCTGCCCAGGCTGCTGCACATCCTGGCGGTGAGCTATCTGATCGTGGCGTTTCCTTCTGTCTCCAACCTGTTCCGCACCAGCCGCGATCATCCGCTCGCCATATTGGGCAAGCGATCGCTGCCGGTTTTCATCGCCGGCACGCTGATCGCCATGGCGGCGCAGGTGATGAAGCTGATCAACCCGGGCGGATTTGCCTATGACAGCCTGCTGATCGCCGCCGGCATCGCCATGCAGTTCGCGCTCGCCTATTATCTCGAATGGCTGTCTTCTATTGGCGGCAACAGCAAGCCGGTCCGCAGCCAGGCGCCGCCGATCCATGCGTCCTTCGGCGTGGGCGGCATGGCAACTATCAACCCCTAGAGATTTTTGCAGCCGAGTAGAATCACTTGGCGTCACAGAAATGCGGCTAAAACAAATAGATAGAGCGGGATCCCAAGTTCAATTCGAATGCATCCCGCCCTAGTCCGGATAGTAACCGGGACAAAAAGGGCGGGGAGGCAGCGGTGCCGGATCGGTCGCGCTACGGTCGCGCTGGCTGTGGGTGACGAGCCCAAAGGTCCGGGCCCTGACCGAGGCTTGTACACGCGGGGGTCACCTCGCGCTCCCTGCGGGCGGGGCAAGAACACTGGCCAGGCGCAGGAAACCGCGCCACGTATTAAATTAATTTGACGACCGGGCTCAGGCTGCCTTGGGCGGCGGTCCCGAAGATGCCCTGACGACAAGCTCGACGCCAAGCGTCTCGCGCCGCACCGTGCCGTCGAAATCGAGGATCGTTCGCGCTGCCCGGCGGCCGATCTCGGCGATTGGCTGCGCGACCGTGGTCAGCGGAGGATCGCAAAGTGCGGCGTCAGGCACGCCGTCGAAGCCGACGACGGAGACGTCGCCGGGAACCGCAATGCCACGCGCGGCCAACCATTCGATCGCGACCATGGCGATCCGGTCCGACATCGCCAGGAGGGCGGTCGGTTGCGCTGCCGAGGCGAAGATCGTTTCGAGGCCGGCCCTTGTGCTGGCTTCGTCGTTTTCGGTCTCGTATACCGGCATCCCGGCGGTATCGACACCATATCGGGAAAACGCCTCGAAATAGCCGACGAGGCGATCGCGCGTGCCGGTGTAAAGGGCCGTCCGGACCTTCTCCGGCGAGACAAGGCCGGTACTGCCGTCGGCGAAAGGCAGCGCCAGCACGGCAAAGCGCCGATGGCCAAGCTCGGCGAGATGCTGCGCCGCCAGGCGGGCGCCGGCGACATTGTCGACGCCGATTGCCGAAACAGTGTCGTCGTCGAAGCCGAGCTCAAGCGCGACAAAGGGGAGTTTGCGTTCGCGCGTCAGTTCGACAAGCCGTGAACCGCCCTCGATGCAGAACAGGATGAAGCCGTCGACCAGCGCGCTCTGGATGTTCCAGGCAAGTTTTTCCTGGTTGCCGGCCGATACCAGCGCTATTCCCGCGCCGGTGGCGTCACAGGCGTCGGAAATGCCGGCCATCATCGCGCGGGCAAAGGGATCATCGAAGAAATAGGACAGCGGCTCGGTCGTGGCGACGCCGATCGCGTTGACCTTGCCGGCGCGCAGCAGCCGGCCCTTGGGGTCGGGACCGGCATAGCCCATCGCCTCGGCCGCCGCCTTGACCCGTTCGCGGACTTCCTCGCGCACGATCTCGGGACGGCTGAAGACGTTGGAGGCGGTGCCGTGCGAAACCCCGGCGGCCTTGGCGATGTCGGCCAGCCGGATGGGTCTGGTATTGCTTTCGCTGGATGATGCCATTTTTCTGCTCCAGCCTGCCATCTAGCACCTTTGTTGGATCGATTCAAATTTTGCTTGACATCGGCGTAATCCAGACCTAGTTTTGAATCGATCCAATTGAGTTGTCAGCAAGGAGTGAGCCATGCACCCCGTCAATTACCTGTTCGAAGACACCTATCGCAACGACTGGAGCATGATTTCGAAGGCGGTGACCCGGACGCGTCGCGGCAGCGCCGGCCCGTGGATCCGCGATCTGCGTTTTCTCGTGGAGCGCAAGCGGAGCTGATCGGCAGCGCTTTTTTATGCCTGTCGATTGGATCGATTCAATTCTAAAAATCGAAGAGGAAACCAAGCCATGCACCCGATCAATCACCTGTTCGAAGAGATCTATCGCAATTATTGGGGCATCTCGCCGGCCATCGACAGGCCGGAGCGGCGGCGCCTGGCCAAGCCGGCGGCGCGCAATCGCGACCTGCCCGAGCGCCGGCAAGAGTGGCCATCGTCTGACTGACCGTCGTTTGGCGGAAACCGAATCCGGCTGCCTCAGGAGCGCGGGCGCACCAGCGCCGAGGCCGCAACCGCCAGCCAACCGGCAATGAGCAAGGTGCCGCCGATCGGCGCCGACATCGAAAAAAGCCGCGAGCCGAGGAAGTCGCGGGCGAGCAGGTCGCCGCAGAACAAGACAAGCCCGACGAGAAGAATAAGGCTTGCGGTACGCATGATCCGGTTTGCGCCGACGAGGCCGACGGCCAGGAAGACCGGTGCATGCATGAGCAGGAACGACGCGACCGTGCCGACGAAAGCGCCGCCCAGATGTGCCGCCGCGGCAAAAAGCGCCACACCGGCCGCGCCGCACAGACCGCCGACGAAAACGAGGATGCGGCCGATGCCGCTTGCTGGGTGGTCGGCTGTGCTCATGTCTTGGACTCCGTGAAGTGGCCCGCAAACCGTGTCAGGATTTGCCCGCCTGCACCAGCATGTCGCGTGCGCGGCGCGACTGGACCAGCCAATTATACGCCGCTCCGCCCGCCATCAGCACGGATGTGCCGAGAAACACCGCGCGCATGCCGAAATGACCGCCGACGAAGCCGCCGAGCAGCGGCCCGGCAACCTGTCCGACATACTGCGCCGAGATCGACAGACCGAGCACATTGCCGCCGACGCCGTCCGGGACATTATGGCGGATGACGCTGGTGATGCAGGGCAGGAGGCCGCCAAGCGCCAGTCCCATCAGGAAACGCAGGCCGACGAGCTGCCAGCCCTGGGTGACGAAAGCCTGCGGGATCAGCAGCAGCGCCGAAACGGCCAGCGCCGCAACGATGACGTTCCAATGGCCGACGCGGTCGGCGAGCTTGCCGAGACGCGAGGCCGACAGGATGGCGCCAAGTGCCGCCGCCGACATGACCACGCCGGACATCAGCGTGACCCGGCTTTGGTCCTCGATGATCTGCTGCACATAGACCGCGATGATCGGCTCGATCGACATGGTGGCGAAGCTCAGCAGCATGCCGGTCACCAGCATTGCGACGACCGGGCGCTTGTCCGGGATTTGCGACCAGCCGCCTTTCGGCTTCTCGGTCGATGCCGATTTGTCGGTTTCCGGGCGAGGGTTCTCCTTGATGAGAAAGGTCGTTGCCAGGAACGCCAGGAAAATGACGCCGCCGGCGAGCAGGAAGGTGGCGCGGATGCCGATCAAAGGCGGCAGCGCGCCGCCGAGCAGGGGACCGACGAGAGCGCCGCCGGTGATGCCGGCCGACAGCACTCCGAGCGCCCAGCCCGACCGCTCCTTCGGCGTCTGCATGGCGACGAGAATGGTCGAGCCCGAGGAATAGCCACCGGCGAAACCGATCAGCAGGCGTAGCAGCACCAATTGCCAGACTGTCTCCACCATGCCGGTGAGCGACATGCAGACGGCCATGCCGAAACTGGCGCGCACCAGCATCAGCTTGCGGCCGTAGCGGTCGCCAAGCCGTCCCCACAGCGGCGCGACCAGCGCGGCGGCGAAGAAGGTCGCGCCATAGGCGATGCCGGACCACTGCACAACAGCCGCGTGGCCCTCGGCGCCCAGCTGCTCGACGTAAAGCGGCAGGAAGGGCAACAGCAGAGTCATGGCGACAAGCGTGCTGAACGAGCCGGCAAAGCACACGGCGAGATTGCGGCGCCAATGGATATTGTGGGCGCCTTGGGTGGCAGGGTCTTGCGGCATGTCTGTCCTGTCCGGCAGCCTCTCGACGGCATCATTGCACAAGAACTGGCGCGGCCTGCCTGCCAGGGGATTAGCAGCTTCGCGGCGTGATTGCGGTGGCAACCACTTTCGCGCTCGCTTCGCGAGCGGCGATGGCGTAAGAGCGGCGATGGAAAACAACCGATTTGAAACACCCGTGACCGTCAAGGGCGCGGCGGGAACCACTCAGCTCTTGCGCACGGCCCGCGAGGCTTCCGACTACCTCCTCAACAACTGGCCCGGCAAGCGCAGTCCCAAGCATCGCGAAGCGCTGCAGGCCTGCCATGATGCGCTGGCCGGCGACAAACCGGCAATGATCGCAAGGCGTGCCTTCATCGCCGCCGCCCGCGAAGTGAACGTTTTCGTCAGCGACAAGGCGCCGGTCTGAAGACGCAGCGAAATCTGATCTGATCCGCCTCGCGGGCCGGGTGCGCTTTTACTAAGGGGCAATCGCTTCAGCTTGCGCTGCCCCTCTTGCCCTGCCCGTCCTCCGCAGCAGCTGCGCTGCAGCTGCGGAGGGTGGACCGGGCATTTCTCACCGGACGGGAGAAAGCGGCCTGCACCAAGGGTTTCGCCAATCTCCGGCGTTGCAGAAAGCGCGCCAAAGTTACGGCCAGTTCCCTTCTCGCCGTCACTATGAAGCGATTGCCCTGCAGTTTACTCTGCGGTTTCCGTTTCGGTCTCGGACGTGGTCTCGTCTTCCGGCTTCGAACGTTCCTTGGCTGCAACCTTGGCCGCTTGCTTTTCCGCCTTCTTGGCAGCCTTCTGCCGGTCGCGTTCCTTGCGTTCCTGGCCGTAATTCGGTGCTCGCGCCATATCTCTTCCTTTCACAATCCCAAAGGTTCTTAGCCCTGCCTAGGAGCATTGGGCTACAAACACAACACCGCAAAGAGCGATCGGCTCCATGGACAGCCAGGCAGGCCGGCTGAACACGGTTCCGTGGCTTGCAAGATAGCCGGCACAATGGTGTAGGAGGGACCGGGGGGCAAATCACAAGCCGATTTTTCACCAAGTGACCGATGGCCACCCTTCAAAGAAACGCACAGAAGCTATTCTACTATGCGCGCAATGCCGTGCGCGATATCGCACCGCAGGCGCTGTTCCGCCGCAGGCTCGCCGGGTTGCTCGATCAGGCCAGGCTTTCGGACGGATCGGTCCGCGCGCGTCTCAACTGCTACAACAGATTGCAGGACGCTTTCGCGCCGAGCGGCGGGGCCGTGCCGGTCAGCCGGCTACCGAGAGGCCGGAGCATGTATTACTACGATCTGAAGGAATTTACCCGCTACTTCGATCCCGATTTGCGCATCGATCTCGAATTCGGCGACGTCGTCGACGTGCCTGCGATGCCGTCGATCGTCAAGGATCGGCCGATCGCCGGCGACAACAGCAACGGGGTGCTGTTCAAGCTCAACAAGTTCCGCCACTTCCACATGCCCGCCGACGATGTAGCCTTCGCGGACAAGCTTCCGGTTGCGGTGTGGCGCGGCGAGCTCAACAACCCGATAAGGACCTTGCTTCTGGAGGTTGCGCGCGATCTGCCCTTTTGCGATGTCGGAACGCCCAAACCGACGGCAGCGCCGGAATATCGCAAGTCTTATCTGAGCATCGACCCAGCAGCGGCGCTGTCGCTACATCATTTCGCTCGAAGGCAACGATGTGGCGACCAACTTGAAATGGGTCATGAGTTCGAATTCGCTGTGCCTGATGCCACCGACATATGAGACATGGTTCGCCGAAAGCGAACTCGTGGCTGGTGTTCACTATGTGCCGCTCGAACCCGATTTCACGGATCTTGCCGAGCGGGTGCAATATCTCGAACGGCATCCGACTGAGGCCGAACGCATCGTTGCCGCCGCCAACGCCTATTGCCGCAAGTTCGCCGACGAGCGGGCCGAGCAGGCGATCTGCTTGCTCGTGCTCTACAAATATTTCGTGCTCAGCGGCCAGATCGAGCCTGATCCCGATGTCTGGCGTTTTATTTCAGGCTAAGCCCGCGGCGACTTCGAGCTGATCCGGATCGTTGTCAGATGTCTTCCCGGTCAAGAACCAGATCGGCCGGACCAAACCGGTCTTTTGCCGTGAATTGCTGGTGCCAATAGGGATAGAGAACCGGCGGGCGGCTCACAGCGTCGAGGCGTGCGCGCTCATCGCTGGTCAGCACCAGGCTGGCTGCGGCGATATTGTCCTTGAACTGCGCTTCGGTCCGTCCGCCGATCACCAGCGAACTGACTGCGGGCCGGCCGAGCAGCCAGGCAAGCGCCACCTGCGCCGCCGAAACGCCATGGTTCTCGCCGATATGGGCAAGCACGTCGACGATCCGCCACAGCCGGTCCTCGTCGCGGATCGGCGGTTCGGTCCAGCCGCTGATCTGGCGGGCGGTGGCCTGGTCGCGGTGGTATTTGCCGGACAGCAGTCCACCGGCGAGCGGGCTCCATACCAGCACGCCAAGCCCCTGGTCGACCGAGATCGGCAGCAGTTCATATTCGGCTTCGCGCGCTTCCAGCGTGTAGTGGATTTGCTGGGTGACGAAGCGCGGCTGGTGCTGGCGGTCGCTGATCCCCAGCGCCTTCATCACTTGCCAGCCGGAATAGTTGGAGCAGCCGACATAGCGGATCTTGCCCTGGCTGACGAGCGTGTCGAGCGCGGCGATGGTCTCTTCGAGCGGCGTCGTGCCGTCCCATTCGTGCAGGAAATAGATGTCGATGACGTCGGTCCTGAGGCGCTTCAGGCTCTTCTCGCACTCTCGGATCAGATGATAGCGCGACAGGCCCTCATCGTTGGGACCGTCGCCGATCCGCATGCGCGCCTTGGAGGCGATCAGCACATCGCCCTTGCGTTTGCCGCCGAGCGCTTCGCCGATGATCTCTTCCGAAAGCCCGTTCGAATAGACATTGGCGGTGTCGATGAGATTGATGCCGACATCGATGCAGAGGTCGATCATCCGGCGTGCCTCGTCGAGATCGGTCTTGCCGACCGCCGAAAATGCGCCAGCGCCGCCAAAAGTCATGGTGCCCATGGTCAGCGTCGAAACCTTCAGCCCGGAACGGCCGAGTGTGCGGTATTCCATGTCAGATCCTCGCGATTGCGTTGAAAAGAGTGTTTTGAAGGTTGCTCGGGGAAACCTGGCATTTGTAGGACAATTCGAGCCGCTTGTCGTGTGTGCCAGGAGGCTGATCGATCCCATCTCGCGGAGTTGGGCGACCGGCGTGCGGGCCGGCTGCAATAAAACCGTCATTGCCGGCCTATATGCAAGTCGGCTCAAGGTGTCCGATCTCGGCCGGCAGGCCGAGGCCGACGCGGGCGTGCACGCGGAGCAGCATAAATGACCGAAGCAAAACAGAATTCTCCCGCCAGGGACTGGCTGGAAGCGGAACTCGCCGACACGCTCGACGAGGACTACGAGCTGGAGATGTCGGAACCGGCGCTGTCGCTGGAAATCGCCAAGATCTACAAGAACGCGCATCCGCCCTCGATGGATCGCCTGCAATATTTTCGCGACCTGATCACGCTGCAATCCGAATTGATCAAGCTGCAGTCCTGGGTGGCTTACACCAGGAAGAAGCTGGTGGTGGTTTTCGAGGGCCGCGATTCGGCCGGCAAGGGGGGCGTCATCAAGCGCATCACCCAGCGGCTCAATCCGCGCATCTGCCGCGTCGTCGCACTTCCGGCGCCGACCGAGCGCGAGAAATCGCAATGGTATTTTCAGCGCTACGTGCCGCATCTGCCGGCAGGCGGCGAGATCGTGCTGTTCGACCGCTCCTGGTATAACCGGTCCGGCGTCGAACGTGTGATGGGCTTCGCCGAGCCGGACCAGGTCGAGGAGTTTTTTCGCGACGTGCCGGAGTTCGAGCGCATGCTGGTCCGCTCCGGCATCACCGTGGTCAAATACTGGTTCTCCATCACCGACGAGGAGCAGCAGATGCGCTTTCAGATGCGCATCCATGATCCGATGAAGCAGTGGAAGCTGTCGCCGATGGACCTGCAGTCGCGCGTGCGCTGGGAACAGTATACCAAGGCCAAGGAAGAGACCTTCGCCCGCACCAACATTCCCGAAGCCCCCTGGTTCATCGTCGAGGGCAACGACAAGAAGCGGGCGCGGCTGAATTGCATCGATCATCTCCTCAAGCAGATGCCTTATGAGGAAGTGCCGCACGAAGAGATCACGCTGCCCGATCGCGTCTTCAATCCAGAATACGAGCGCCAGGTGCTGCCGCGCGAGCTGTATGTTCCGGAGAAGTATTGAGGAGCGCGCCTCTTCCTTCTCCCCTTGTGGGAGAAGGTGGATCGGCGCGCAGCGCCGAGACGGAAGAGGGGTGTTGGAAGAAATGAGGCGCTGGTGATCCTGGCGCTGTGCGCCCGATTTGAACGTAGGTCTGCGCCAAGCTGGAACACCCCTCATCCGACCGAGCTTCGCTCGGCCACCTTCTCCCACAAGGGGAGAAGGGGAACTTAACCAGGCTCACGCCCGCTCGATGGTGACATGCATGGCATTCGGCGTGCCCACCTGCTCGCTGCAGCGGTAGCCGAGTTTGACCATGTCAATGCCGGCAAAAAGGTTCTCGCCTGAGCCGAGCAGCATCGGCGATATCGCCAGATGCATGTCGTCGATGAGCTTTTCCCTCAGATATTGCCGGATCGTGGCGACGCCGCCGCCGAGCCGGACATCCTTGCCGTCAGCCGCGGCTTTTGCCTTTTCCAGCGCCGAGTGAATGCCGTTGGTCACGAAATGGAAAGTCGTGCCGCCCTCCATGACGATAGGTTCCCGCGGATGGTGGGTGAGTACGAAAACCGGCACATGGTAGGGCGGATTGTCTCCCCACCAGCCCTTCCAGGTGTCATCGGGCCAAGCGCCGCGGATCGGTCCGAACATGTTGCGGCCCATGATCCACGCGCCGATGTTTTCGAAGCTGCGCGTTACGAACGCGTCGTCGGTATCCGTGGTCCCGTCCTCTTCGCCGGACATGTTGCGGAAGCTTCGGGTGCCGAACATCCATGTGTGCAGGGCTTCCCCGCCGACGCCCAGCGGCTCTTTCAGGTCCTGGTCGGGACCGGCGCCGAAGCCGTCGATAGATACGGTGAAAGCGTTGACGCGAAGCTTTGACATGAGGACCTCCCTCTAATCCAGTTGTGAAATGCAAGCAGTTGTTATTAGCCAGACTGATTGCATTTTGCAAGCGGTATTTTAGGAGTGGAGGTGGCCGGCGGCCGCTAGGGATTCAGTAAAAGAAGCTTCGACTCGTGTTGGAATAAGCAATTGTCGATGTCGGTGCCGCCCCTCATCCGCCTGCCGGCACCTTCTCCCCGTATAGTGACGGGGCGAAGGGGCTGGCCGCAACCTCGGCTCGCCTTCTGCAATGTTGGAGATTGGCGAAATCCTCTGCGAAGGCGTCTTTCTCCCCGTCACTATACGGGGAGAAATGCCCGGCAGGGCAATGAGGGGCAGCGCAAACCTGAAACGCTTGCCCTGCGGCGGCCATGGCGCGCTTGGACGAAGGACCAAATTTAGGCGCTACAGATGCACATCATCCCTTCAGCATCGCCGCCACTTCAGGCGCGAAATAGGTGAGAATGCCGTCGCAGCCGGCGCGCTTGAAGGCGAGCAGCGATTCCAGCATCGCCTTGTCGCCGTCGATCCAGCCATTGGCGGCGGCCGCCTTGATCATCGAATATTCGCCCGACACCTGATAGGCGAAGGTCGGCATGCGGAATTCGTCCTTCAGCCTGCGGATGATGTCGAGATAGGGCAGGCCGGGCTTGACCATCAGCATGTCGGCGCCCTCGGCGAGGTCCTGCTCGGCCTCGCGCACGGCCTCGTCGGAATTGGCATGGTCGAGATAGTAGGTCTTCTTATCGCCCTTGAGCAGGCCGGCGGTGCCGACCGCCTCGCGATAGGGTCCGTAGAAGGCGGAGGCGAATTTCGTCGCGTAGGACATGATCGCCACATCCTGAAAACCATTGGCGTCGAGCGCATCGCGGATGGCGCCGATGCGGCCGTCCATCATGTCGGAAGGGGCAATGATATCGGCGCCGGCAGAAGCCTGGATGACGGCAGCCGCCGTCACCTGCTCCACGGTCTGGTCGTTGACGATGATGCCGTCACGCAAGATGCCGTCGTGGCCGTGCGAGGTGAAGGGATCGAGCGCCGCATCGGTGATGATGCCGATCTCGGGCACTGCGCGCTTGATGGCGCGCGTGGCGCGGTTGATGACGTTTTCCGGATCGAGGATGTGCGAGCCGGTCTGGTCGCGCAGGCCGAGCTCGACATTGGGGAAGGTGGCGATCGCCGGAATGCCGAGCTTTGCCGCGCGCTCGGCCTCCTTGACGGCAAGGTCGAGCGACAGGCGGAAGACACCAGGCATTGCGGCGATCGGTTCGCGGATATTGTTCCCATCGACGACGAAGATCGGCCAGATCAGATCGTCGACGGAGAGCCGGTTCTCCTGCACGAGGCGGCGCGACCAGTCGGCCTTGCGCATGCGGCGCAAACGGCGACTGCCGGTGATCTCGTCGACGCTGCGCGCGCCGGCAGGCTTTGCTGGGGTGAATTTGTTCATCGCCAAAACTCCGGATTGGCGGCTTTTAACACGAGCCTCCGCCGCTGACCAATGCGGCACGATAGTGCCAGGCACAAGCTGGATACCGGTATACGAGTTCCCGACCGTTGTTGCCGGACAGGATTGCGGCTTGGCATTGACGCAGCCATGCGCCACGCTTTAGCACTTCAGTCCCGGCGGCATTGGGCGAGGGATTCTTTAGGCGATGGATTTTGGCGGCGGCAACGAGATCCGCTTCGAACGACTGGGCAGCGTCGGCGTCGTCACGCTGACGCGGCCGCAGGCGCTCAATGCCGTCACCCATCGCATGGTCAAGGCGCTCGACAAGGCGCTGCGCGCCTGGGAGCGCGACGACGGCGTCGATGTTGTCGTCGTCAAGGCCGGGGGCAGGGCGTTTTCGGCCGGCGGCGACATCCTCCACATCTACGAGGCCGGCCGGGTGGGAAAGCCGCCGGTCGATTTCTTCGCCGACGAATACCGGCTGAACGCCCGCATCGCGCGGTTCGAAAAACCCTATGTCGCGCTGATCGACGGCATCGTCATGGGCGGCGGCGTCGGCATCTCGTTCCACGGCTCGCATCGGCTGCTGACCGAGAACGCCCAGTTCGCCATGCCGGAAGTCGGCATCGGCTTTTTCCCGGATGTCGGCGCCAGTCATCTGTTGCCGGGCCTCGGTGGCAGCTTCGGCATGTATCTGGCCCTGACCGGAATCCGCATCCGCTATGGCGACGTTTTGTGGTCGGGCCTGGCGACGAACACGATCAAGGCGCAGGATCAGGCCGGCTTTCTCGACCGGCTGGTTGCGACAGGCGACCCTGAAGCGGCGCTGCGCGGCTTTTCCGTCCCGGCCCGGCGCGAAACGGACAGTCCGACACTGGAAGCCATCGCCCGCCATTTCGCGCAGCCGTCGCTGAGCGACATCATCGGCAGCCTGGAGCGCGCCGCACCCGCAGACGCGTTCGCGGCGAAGACGCTGGCGACGATCCGCACCCGCTCGCCGACCAGCCTGCATGTTGCCTGGCGCGAGATCAGCGCCGGGCTGACGCTGTCGATGGACGAGTGCATGCGGATGGAGTTCCGCATCCTCAACCGCATGCTTGCCGGCCACGATTTCTACGAAGGCATCCGCGCCGCCATCATCGACAAGGGCTCGACGCCGCAATGGCGGCCGGCTGGTATCGACGACGTCGGTGCTGCCGACGTCGATGCCTATTTCGCTCCGCTCGGCGAACGGGAACTCACGCTGTGAGCGAGGTCACGTCGAGACGCGTCGTGCTCCAGCCCTCGACGGCCGAGGTCATCTTCGCCTGGTTTCAGCGCGTCATCTCAGCCTACTGTCTGTTGTTCGGGATTTTGTACTGGATCCGGCTGATCGGCTTCTATCCCGGCTCGTTGTGGCGCTTCGACCTGATGCCGGTGCATTGGCAGGTGGCGGCGGTGACGCTCGCCGTCTTCTTTCCCTTCGCCGCCGCCGGTCTGTGGATGCTGGCCTCCTGGGGGCCGGTGATCTGGTTCATCTGCGCGGCGACCGAGACCGTCATGCATGCCGGCTTTCCCGAACTCTTCGGTCACCGGCCGCTGATCCTCGCCTCGCATGCGGCGGTGGCGCTGCTCTACATCGTCTTTCGCGTGGTGATCTGGATGCAGAAGCGCCGGAGCCGGCAATAGAGCATCGGACCGATGCTCTACAAGAATAGCCCACGCCTGCGGTTGGACGGGGCAAATTACCGCCCGCAATCATTGGCTAAATCTTTAGGTTAATCATCCTTGTTGGGGTGACCCTTCGTTAAGCCTCTTTCGAAACCTATTACCGGTAAGCTCTTGTTAGCCCTAGCGTTTAAGTCGAATTTTATGAGTATTCGATAGTGTCGCGATCAAGGTGAAAAACAAAAAATCACCAGGCGACAAACGAGAGGCAAAGACAATGATCAATTCCCGCCCGGCGGCGAAGACCGCCAACGTATCCGATGACCGCCGCGAGGCGATCCGTTCGCTGTACATGGAATCGCTGCAGCTGGTGGAACGGCTGCACCGCCGCCTGCTTGACGTGATCAAGGACGAATTCGACCGCAACGGCCGTTCCGATATCAACGCCATCCAGGCGCTGCTGCTCTTCAATATCGGCAATTCGGAACTGACCGCCGGCGAGCTGCGCTCGCGCGGCTATTATCTCGGCTCGAACGTCTCCTACAATCTGAAGAAGCTGGTCGATCTCGGCTTCATCAACCACCAGCGCTCGCGCATCGACCGCCGTTCGGTGCGGGTCTCGCTGACGCCGAAGGGCAGTGAGGTGGCGGAAGTCGTCGCCGGCCTCTACGAGCGTCATGTCGGCTCGATCGAGCAGGTCGGCGGCATCAACACGGAAGAATTCAAGCAAATGAACCGCGCCCTGCAGCGCCTCGACCGCTTCTGGAACGACACCATCGCCTACCGGATGTAAGCATGTCCCTCGCATGAAGGGGCAACTGCGCCACAAGCGCGGTCGGGGAGCGATCCAAAAGACCGGTGCCGAAAAGCATCGGTCTTTGCGTTTCGTGAGGGCCAGCCGATCCAAATCGCGGTCAGGGTCACGTTGCCGCCATATTCCCGGTGGAAGCGAGAACGCGGGTGATGTTGCGGCGCGAGCCAATCCGTCTCCCCGCCAACCGCCTCTGTGAAGGCGTCGCGCCCGGTCGCGTTCTCGCACAGAAGCGATTGGGGCATGGTTGGCTAATTGTTAAGGGCGCCACCCTTAGAGTGGGCCGGCCTAGCATGCGGGCGGATCGCCCGGTGAAAAAACTGTTACAGGACTATCTGGAGCGTACATGAGAACCAGTCGCCGTTTCTTCCTTTCCGGAGCCTCCGCATTGGCCGCGACGATGGTTGCCGGTGGCGCCAGCGCGCAGGACGTGATCGCGGACATCCTGAAATCCTCGGGCCGCGGCAACTGGAACGACCAGTTCGACGCCCGCGCCAGCGAGGGCGGCAAGGTGGCCTCGACGCTGCCGATCGTCAGCCTGCAGACCGTTGCGTACACCGAGCAGGCTATCGCGCAGTATCAGAATATTGTCGCGCAGGGCGGCTGGGAGCGGGTCCCGGACACCAAGAAATTGCAACTCGGCGTCATCGATCCCGATGTGGTGCCATTGCGCAGGCGCTTGATGGTTTCGGGCGACCTGGCGCAGAGCGCCGGCCTTTCAGAGGCCTTCGATTCCTATGTCGATGCGGCGGTCAAGCGCTTCCAGGCGCGTCATGGCCTGCCTTCCGACGGCACCCTGGGCCAATATAGCTATGCGGCGATGAATGTCTCGGCGCAGGTCCGGCTTGGCCAGCTGCAGACCAATCTGCAGCGGCTGAACGAACGCGCCGGTACGCTGGGCAACCGCTATGTATTGGTCGATATCCCTGGCGCCCAGATCGAAGCGGTCGAGAACGACCGCGTCGTGCTGCGCCACACCGCCGTTGTCGGCAAGATCGATCGCCAGACGCCGATCGTCGATTCCAAGATCAACGAGATCATCGTCAATCCTTACTGGAACGCGCCGGTCTCGATCGTGCGCAAGGACATCATCCCGCTGATGCGGAAGGACCCCAACTATCTCAAGGACAGCAAGATCCGGCTGTTCGCACCGGATGGCAGCGAGGTCGATCCACTGACCGTCGACTGGTCGACCGACGACGCGGAGAAATACCGCTTTCGCCAGGATCCGGGCGCCGGCAATGCGATGGCCTCGGTCAAGATCAATTTCCCGAGTCCGGACGGCGTCTACATGCACGACACGCCGCAGCAGAGCCTGTTCGGCAAAATGATGCGCTTCGATTCCTCAGGCTGCGTGCGCGTCCAGAACGTGCGCGACCTCGTCACCTGGATCCTGCGCGACACGCCGGGCTGGAGCCGCCAGCATTTCGAGGCGTCGATCAAGAGCGGCGAGAACATCCCGGTGCAGGTCACCAATCCGGTGCCGGTCTTTTTCCTCTACATCTCGGCCTGGTCGACGGGGCCTGGCGTCGTGCAGTTCCGCGACGACATCTACGGGCTCGACGGAGCCAACGAGCTGCAGATCACCTCTGCGCTCTAAGCCACTGATTTTTTAGCTGAAAAGGCCGCCTCTGAGGGCGGCCTTTTTGTATCGTCCGCCACGCATGGCGCGTGGTGGGCAAGCACCGTTTGGCCGGGATGGCAGCCGGTCGATGACTTGGAGGTGAAAGTCCTCTGCGGGCCCTGGTGATGGAAACCGTTAGCCGAACAGCAAGGGCGTCGCCAAGCCTTGCTGAACGGCCGGCAGGAATGGAAAATAGGTGGCTCTTCGCCTCGCTGCCGCAATCCGACCAGCAAATTTCGCGCCGCAAACGTGGCAGGGCGAAAGCAACTGTGTTAATGGCGCGGCAGGCCCCCCGGACAACAAGGATTTCAAGCATGGCAACAGCAGCGGCAGTGTCGAACAAATTCGAATCCTTCTTCGAAACCACGCTTGCCGATGCCGATCCGGAGATTTTCGGCGCGATCCGCAACGAACTCGGCCGCCAGCGCCACGAGATCGAGCTGATCGCTTCGGAAAACATCGTCTCCCGCGCCGTGCTGGAAGCGCAGGGGTCGGTCATGACCAACAAATACGCCGAGGGCTATCCCGGCAAGCGCTACTATGGCGGCTGCCAGTTCGTCGACGTGGCCGAGGAACTGGCCATCGAGCGCGCCAAAAAGCTGTTCGGCTGCAACTTCGCCAATGTCCAGCCGAATTCCGGCAGCCAGATGAACCAGGCGGTCTTTTTGGCGCTGCTGCAGCCCGGCGACACCTTCATGGGGCTCGACCTGAATTCCGGTGGCCACCTGACGCACGGTTCGCCGGTCAACATGAGCGGCAAATGGTTCAAGGTCGTTTCCTACGGCGTCCGCAGGGACGATCACCTGCTCGAAATGGACGCGATCGAGAAGACCGCCCACGAGACCAGGCCGAAGCTGATCCTGGCCGGCGGCACTGCCTATTCGCGCGTCTGGGACTGGAAGCGTTTTCGCGAGATCGCCGACTCGATCGGCGCCTATCTGATGGTCGACATGGCCCACATCGCCGGCCTGGTCGCCGGCGGCGTGCATCCGTCGCCGCTGCCATACGCCCATGTGGTCACCACCACCACGCACAAGTCGCTGCGCGGCCCGCGCGGCGGCATGATCCTGTGCAATGACGAGGACATCGCCAAGAAGATGAACTCGGCGGTGTTTCCAGGCCTGCAGGGTGGTCCGCTGATGCATGTCATCGCCGCCAAGGCGGTGGCCTTCGGCGAAGCGCTGAAGCCAAGCTTCAAGATCTATGCCGAGGGCGTTGCCGCCAATGCCAAGGCGCTGGCCTCCAGCCTGCAGGAAACCGGCCTCGACATCGTCTCCGGTGGCACCGACAACCATCTGATGCTGGTTGACCTCAGGCCGAAGAACGCCACCGGCAAGCGTGCCGAGGCAGCGCTTGGCCGCGCCAACATCACCTGCAACAAGAACGGCATCCCTTTCGATCCCGAAAAGCCGTTCGTCACCTCGGGCGTGCGCCTCGGCACGCCGGCCGGCACCACGCGCGGTTTCGGCCAGGCCGAGTTCCGCGAGATCGGCAAGCTGATCGCCGAGGTGCTGGACGGGCTCAAGGCCGCGAATTCCGACGACGGCAATGCAGCCGTCGAAGCAGCGGTGAAGGCGAAGGTGGCCGCGTTGACGGATCGTTTTCCGCTCTATCCCTATCTCGGTTGAACTCACGCAAAGTGTCGTCCCTTATCGCCGGACGAGAAGCACTTTTTCAGCGGGGACGGAGTCCGGACAGGAGCCTTGACGATGATGCAGATTTTCGGTGTCGCTGGCTTTGGCGCGCTTGGCGTGCTGGTCACATTGACCACCTTGTCGTCCGCCGCCCTGGCACAGTCTGCGCCCACCCCAGCCGCACCGAAGACCGAAACCTTCGGCAACTGGTCCACCACTGTCGACGAGATCGATACCGGTGAGGATCTGCGCAAAACCTGCGTCGCCTCGACCGCCTTTCTCGACGCGAGCGGTACCAGCGGCACGCTCACGCTTGCCATCTCGAACGGGGATGCACTGCCGCCCAATGGCTATCCGACCCTCGTCATCGCCATGAAGAACAAGGACTTGCCGACTGGCGAGAACATTCCGGCGGTGTTCGGCGATGGCAACGGCAAGGTCAAGGCGACCGTCGATGCCATGGCCGGTGCCGGCGGAAAATGGATGTTGAACAACAAGCCCGAGATCAGCCTGGCGCTGCTGCGTGCCATGCGCCGCGCCAGCGCGCTCGACGTCATATTCGCCGACACGCCGGTCGCGACCGTATCGATGGACGGCTTCACCAAGGCCTATCGCAGCCTCGGCGTGTCATGTGGGTTCCCGACTGCTGACGTCGCGCCGTAATCGGCCGGTATTGCCGTTGATGCTGGCAATTTTCCCCGCACCTCGCTATCTCTGAGGCGCGACCCGATACTTTGCCATCGCGGCAAAAACCTCTAAGCCTTCGCTCCACGAGAATCGCGAACACAAGGCTGCCCATGCGCTGTCCCTACTGCCAGTCCGAAGATACGCAGGTGAAGGATTCGCGCCCCGCCGAAGACGGCGCGGCGATCCGCAGGCGGCGCGTCTGCCCCGATTGCGGCGGCCGCTTCACTACCTTCGAACGGGTGCAGTTGCGCGACCTCGTTGTGGTGAAGAAGTCCGGACGCAAGGTGCCGTTCGACCGCGACAAGCTGCTGCGCTCGGTCGAGATCGCGGTGCGCAAGCGCAATGTCGATCCGGAGCGCATCGACCGCGCGGTGACCGGCATCGTGCGCCAGCTCGAAAGCTCCGGCGAGACCGAGGTCGCCTCGGGCGAGGTGGGCCGCCTGGTCATGGAGGCGCTGAAGTCGCTCGACGACGTCGCCTATGTGCGCTTTGCCTCGGTCTATCGCAATTTCCGCGAGGCCAAGGATTTTCACGACGTGCTGGGTGAACTGAAAGGTGACGAGCTCAAGGAAGAGGACGCCGGCTGAGCATGGCAATGCGCAGCCAAGCCGAGCAAGAGGTTCTTGATCGCCGCTTCATGGCGGCGGCACTGAGGCTGTCGCGGAAAAACGCCGGGCGGACCTCGACCAACCCTTCCGTCGGCACGCTGATCGTGCGCGACGACGGCGCCGGGCCGATGATCGTCGGCACCGGCGTCACCGCTGTCGGCGGCCGGCCGCATGCCGAGACCGAGGCGCTGGCCGAGGCCGGCGAACTCGCACGCGGCGCCACCGCCTATGTCACACTGGAGCCCTGCGCCCACCATGGCCGCACCCCGCCTTGCGCCAGCGCACTGGTCAATGCCGGCGTCGCGCGGGTGGTTGGGGCTGCGAGCGACCCCGATCCACGCGTGTCCGGCAACGGCTATGCGATCCTGCGTGTCGCCGGTGTCGAGGTGGTCGAAAAGGTGCTGGTGGCCGAAGCCGCAGAGCAGATGGCCGGCTATCTCATTCGATCTCTGAAAAAACGTCCGGAAGTGATCCTGAAACTTGCGCTTTCCAGCGACGGCAAGATCGGCATGGAAGGCGCGGGGCAGGTCTCGATCACCGGCGACATCGCCCGGCGCGAAGTCTATCTGATGCGCGCCGAAGCCGACGGCGTACTGATCGGCATCGGCACGGCGCTGGAGGACGATCCGGCGCTGACGGTGCGGTTGCCGGGGCTGGAGAACCGCTCGCCGGCGCGCATCGTGCTCGACCGCCAGATCAGGCTGCCGGAGACGTCGAAACTGATAGTCGGCGTCGACCGAGTTCCGCTTTACGTCGCCGCCTGTGCCGAAGCCGATCCGCATCGGCGCGCCGCGCTCGAACGCGCCGGCGTGCGCTTCATCGGCACCGAGACGTATGAAGGCGATATTGCGCTGCCGGAGTTGCTCGAGGATCTGGCCGCACTCGGCATGGCGAGCGTGCTGGTCGAGGGTGGCGCCAAGGTGGCCAAGGCCTTCCTCGCCGAAGGGCTGGTCGACCGCATCGTGCTGTTCCAGGGGCAGGAGCCGATCGGCAAGCGCGGCATTGCATCGCCCATCGACGCCGATCATATCCCGGCAGGATTTCGCAAATTGCGCGACATGCGTTTCGGCGAAGACAGCTACGCCGAGTGGATAAGACCATGATCCCAAAAAGTGGGAACCGCTATTTGGACAAGAACATGGTTAGACTGAAAGACATGATCCCGAAAAGTGGGAACCGGTTTTCGGAAAAGATCATGGCCAACCAAGAAGACAAGATCTGATGTTTACCGGGATTGTCACCGATGTCGGCACCGTCGCTGCCGTCAAGCCGCTGAGAGAGGGCGTCGGCTTGCGCATCGACACCGCCTATGACCCGCAGACGATCGCCATTGGGGCTTCGATTTCCTGCAGCGGCGTCTGCCTGACGGTGACGGCGCTGCCGGAAAGCGGCGCCAACGCGCGCTGGTTCGAGGTCGAGGCCTGGGAAGAGGCACTCAGGCTGACGACGGCCATGGGCTGGAAATCCGGCACCAGGATCAATCTGGAGCGGGCGCTGAAGATCGGCGACGAACTCGGTGGCCACATCGTTTCAGGCCATGTCGACGGCATGGCCGAGATCGTTGCGCGCAAGGAGGAGGGCGATGCCGTGCGCTTTACGCTGGAAGCGCCGCGCGACCTGGCCAAATTCATCGCACCCAAGGGCTCGGTCGCGCTCGACGGCACCTCGCTTACCGTCAACAAGGTCGACGGCACGCGCTTCGACGTGCTCTTGATCCATCACTCGCTGACCGTGACCACCTGGGGCGAACGTGATGTCGGCGACCGCGTCAATCTGGAGATCGACACCATGGCCCGCTACGCGGCGCGCCTGGCGGAGGCCGCGAAAGAGGGGCTTTGATGGCCCTGCCGGAGAGCGGCGTGGATTCATACGGTTGTCTGAACAGGACGAGCACCTCGGATCTGATTAGCGCCTTGTTCCGTTCCGTTGGCGCTGCCCCTCACCCGCCTGCCGGCGACCTCTCCCCGTAAACGGGGCGAGGGGCGATTTCATCGATGGTTTCGCCAATCACCAGCGTTGCAAGAAGGGCGCCGGCGATGCGGCCAGCCTCTTTCGCCCGTTTACGGGGAGAAATGCCCGGCAGGGCAATGAGGGGCAGCGCCGGCTTCGGAGGAAACCAATGAAACCAATAATCAGGCACGTCCGCATCTCGACCAATCTTCTGCTTGCGATCAAACCGGCTTCGGCCTAAGTCACCGGCGATCCCGGAGACATCTATGGCTGGCACATCCCAACACGGCAAAGCGTTCATTCGCCCGAAGAAGAAGGCCCACCTTCTTGTCATCGAGGCACGCTTCCATGACGACCTTGCCGACGCGCTGCTCGAAGGCGCGACAAGCGCGCTCGAGGAAGCTGGCGCGACATACGACGTCGTCACCGTTCCGGGCTCGCTCGAAATTCCCGCAGTGATTTCCTTCGCCCTCGACGGCGCCGCCGAAGGCGGGTCGAGCTATGACGGCTTTGTCGCCCTCGGCACCATCGTGCGCGGCGACACCTATCATTTCGACATCGTCGCAAATGAATCGAGCCGTGCCCTGATGGACCTGTCCGTCCAGGAAGCGGTCTGCATCGGCAACGGCATCCTGACCACCGAAAATGACGAGCAGGCCTGGACGCGGGCCAGGCGTTCGGAAGGCGACAAGGGTGGCTTTGCCGCGCGTGCGGCGCTGACCATGATTGCGCTCAAGCAACAGTTGGGAGAGCGGTCGTGAGCGAACCCGCATCGCCCGGCCAGCCCGCGGTGCGCCACGCCAACAAGCGCGGTGCAGCCCGTCTGGCCGCCGTGCAGGCGCTCTACCAGATGGATGTGGCCGGCAGCGGCGTCTTCGAGATCACCGCCGAATACGAGGCGTTCAGGCTCGGCAAGGAAGTCGACGGCGCGCTCTATCGCGAGGCCGACGCTCAATGGTTTCGCGCCATCCTCGCCGGCGTCGTCGAGAACCAGAAGACGATCGATCCGATCATCCGCCAGGCGCTGACCGAGGACTGGCCGTTGTCCAGGCTCGATTCGACGCTGCGCGCCATATTGCGCGCCGGCGTCTACGAGCTGATGAAGCGCGAGGACGTGCCGGTGGCTGTCATCGTCTCGGAATATGTCGATATCGCCAAGGCGTTTTACGAAGAAGACGAGCCGAAGCTGGTCAACGCGGTGCTCGATCGCGTGTCTCGCCGGGTGCGCGGCGAAGGGCGTGGCAAGGACGCTTCATGACGGCCGTCGCTATCGCCGAGGCCGGCAGGGAAGCGCGCCGCACGGCGCTCATCCTTGCCGCTTCGCAGGCGATCATCGGCTCGGCCGCACCCATCGCCATTTCCGTGGGTGGGTTGGCCGGATATTATCTGCTCGGCTCCGACAAGTCGCTGGCGACGGCGCCGATCACCGGCTTCAACGTCGGCGTGGCGCTCGGCGCCCTGCCGGCCGCAGCCATCATCCGCCGGCTCGGCCAGCGCGACGGCTTCATGACCGGGACGATCGTCACTGCGCTCGGCGGTCTGGTCGCCACGCTGGCGCTATTTCAAGCCAGCTTCTGGCTGTTCGCCTTCGGCCTGCTGGTGATCGGCATCGGCGGTGCCTTCGTCCAGCAATTCCGCTTCGCCGCCGCCGACAACGCGCCGGCTGAATTCAAGGCGCGCGCCATCTCCTTCGTGCTGGCCGGCGGCATCGTCACCGCCATTCTCGGGCCGCAGATCGTCATCTTCACCCGCGAATTGTTTGCTCCGGTGATGTTTGCCGGCTCGTTTGCCTCCATCCTGGTGCTGGCGGCGGTCGGCGCTGCCATCCTGTCGTTGCTGCGCATCCCGGCCAGGGCGACGGGCAAAGCGGAAATCGCCGACAGCGACGCGCGGCCGCTCGCCGAGATCGTCACCAGGCCGCGTTTCGTTGCGGCGCTGTTTTGCGCCGTCGGCAGCTATGCGCTGATGAGCTTCGTCATGACCGGCGCGCCGCTAGCCATGGTCGGCTGCGGCCTGTCGACGGACGACGCCACGCTCGGCATTTCCTGGCATGTCATGGCGATGTTCGCGCCGAGCTTCTTCACCGGCTCGCTGATCTATCGCTTCGGCGCCGAACGGATTGTCGCAACCGGCCTTGTGCTGCTGATCGGCTGCGCCGTGGTGGCGCTTTCGGGCCTGGCGCTGTGGCAGTTCTGGACGGCGCTGATCCTACTCGGCCTTGGCTGGAATTTCGGCTTCATCGGCGCCACCGCCATGGTCGCCGACAGCTACCGGCCATCGGAAAAGGCCAAGGTCCAGGGTTTTCACGACTTCGTCCTGTTCGGCTCCGTCGCCTTCGCCTCGCTGATGTCGGGCGCGGTCTACAACGCCTGGGGCTGGGAGATGCTGAACTGGATCATCTTCCCGGTGACGGTGCTGTGCTTCGTGGCGCTGGGCGTGCTGAAGATGACCGCGCGGCCGACCAGCTCATGACCCCGAACCGAAGGTTCGGAAAGGATCATGCGCAAAATCCAAAGTGCTTTAGTGACATGACGCTGTCGGGATCAGACAGCAGCGGATTCACCCGCATCCGAACAAAATTATTGCCCCCATCCCCCTTCTTATGAAACCGTGTGCCCCGACGGGGCATTGAAGCCATGCTCATATGCGGCAGCCGCAGTCCGGTTCTCAGCAAGGGATTTGTGAAATGTTTTCAGTCAAGGTTCTGGCCGGCGCGGCACTGGCGCTCGGCATCTCCGCGGCCTCGGCGAGCGCTCAGGTTGTCGTGTCGTCGAAGATCGACACCGAAGGCGGCGTGCTCGGCAACATCATCCAGCTGGTGCTGAACGCCAACAGCATCCAGACCACCGACCGCATCCAGCTTGGCGGCACCCCTGTGGTGCGCAAGGCTATCACCGCCGGCGAGATCGACATCTATCCGGAATACACCGGCAATGCCGCCTTCTTCTTCGAAAAGGCCGACGATCCGGTGTGGAAGGATGCCGCCAAGGGCTATGAAACGGCCAAGAAGCTCGACTACGACGCCAACAAGATCGTCTGGCTGTCGCCGTCGCCGGCCAACAACACCTGGGCGATTGCGCTGCGCAAGGATGTCGCCGAGACCAACAAGCTGGCGACGCTGTCCGACTTCGGCAAATATGTCTCCGGCGGCGGCCAGGTGGTGCTGGCGGCCTCGGCCGAATTCGTCAATTCGGCTGCCGCGCTGCCGGCTTTCCAGACCACCTATGGTTTCACGCTTAAGCCGGACCAGCTGATCACGCTCTCCGGCGGCGATACGGCGGCGACCATCGCCGCCGCGGCGAACCAGACCAACGGCGCCAACGCCGCCATGGTCTACGGCACCGACGGCGGCATCGCGCCGTCCGGCCTGGTCGTGCTCGAAGACGACAAGGGCGTGCAGCCGGTCTACCAGCCGGCTCCGATCATCCGCGAGGCGGTGCTGAAGGAGCATCCCGAAATCGAGACGCTGCTGAAGCCGGTCTTCGCCAAGCTCGACCTCGTCACCCTGCAGGAACTGAACGGCCGCGTTCAGGTCGGCGGCGAGCCGGTCAAGGGCGTCGCCGAAGACTTTTTGAAGAAGAACGGGTTTTTGAAGTAGGCCGTTCCCTGTCGTGACGCCGGTGCGAGGCGCGCCATGACCACCCGCCTCGACAAGCTCGGCGTGGTCATCGCCGCGATCGTTGCCTATGCCGCCTTCGCCGCGCCCTTTGCCACCTTGCGCGCCAATCGCATCGTGCCGGGCGAGGCGCGCTCGATTCTTGAAGCGCTGCCGCCGACGTTGGGGCCGCTGCTGCTTGCAGTCGTCGTCGTTGCGGCGGTCGTCGCCTTGCTGAAAACGCCGCTGGTACCGCGCCTGGCCGCCAGCGTGGTCGCGCTTGCCGCACTGGCGCTGCTGATCGGCGTCGCCGGCAGCTTCCTGACGCCTGAGGGCAACAGCTTTGCCCGCATCTCGCCGGCTTCGGGTTTCTGGCTGCTCATCTTCGCCTTTACGCTGTTGCTCGCCGATGGGCTGACGAGGCTGAACCTGTCGCCATCGGCGCGGATCGGCGTGCTCGTCGTCGCGGCAGCGGCGATCGGCCTGCTGCTGGTCTCGGGCAGCTGGAACAGTCTGTCGATTCTCAAGGAATACGCCAACCGTGCCGACAGTTTTTGGGCCGAAGGCTCCAAGCATGTGACGCTGGCGCTGGGCTCGCTGGCGGCGGCGGTGATAGCAGGCTTGCCGCTTGGCATCCTCTGCCACCGCGTCGAAAAATTGCGGGCCGGCGTGCTCAACGTGCTGAACATTATCCAGACCATTCCCTCGATCGCGCTGTTCGGCCTGTTGATCGCGCCGCTCGGCTGGGTCGCCACGCATGTGCCCGGCGCGGCCTCCCTCGGCATTCGCGGCATCGGCACCGCGCCCGCCTTCGTCGCCCTGTTCCTCTATTCGCTGCTGCCGGTTGTGGCCAACACCGTGGTCGGTCTTGCCGGCGTGCCGCGCGCCGCCAACGATGCCGCACGCGGCATGGGCATGACCGAGCGCCAGCGCCTGTTCGGCGTCGAATTTCCACTGGCCTTCCCGGTGATCCTCACCGGCATCCGCATCGTGCTGGTCCAAAACATCGGCCTTGCTACCATTGCCGCGCTGATCGGCGGCGGCGGTTTCGGCGTGTTCGTGTTCCAGGGCGTTGGCCAGACGGCAATGGACCTGGTGCTGCTCGGCGCCGTTCCGACGGTGGCTATGGCCTTTGCTGCCGCCATCATCCTCGACGCATTGATCGAAATGACCTCCACCAGGCGACGCGAGGCACAACCGGCATGATCGAGATCGAAGGCATTACCAAGCGCTATGACGCGACGACCGTCGTCGACGACGTGTCGATGGTGATCGAGCCGCGCACCATCGCCGTCATCGTCGGCACCTCCGGCTCCGGCAAGACGACCCTGCTGCGCATGATCAACCGGCTGGTCGAGCCGACCGCCGGCGTGATCAGGCTCGACGGCGCCGACAACCGCTCGCTGCCCGGCTACGAGCTGCGCCGCAGCATCGGTTACGCCATTCAGGGCCATGGGCTGTTTCCGCATCGCACCGTGGCACAGAACATCGCCACCGTGCCGGTGCTGCTCGGCTGGGACGCCGCCCGCATCAAGCGCCGTGTCGACGAGTTGATGACGCTCTACCAGCTCGATCCCCAGGCGTTCGGGCCACGCTATCCGCACGAACTCTCCGGCGGCCAGCAGCAGCGCGTTGGCGTCGCCAGGGCGCTTGCCGCGGAGCCGAATGTGCTGTTGATGGACGAGCCGTTCGGCGCGCTCGACCCGATCATCCGCAACAAGGCGCAGGAGGACCTTCTGGCGATCCAGAAGCGCTTCGGCACCACCATCATCCTCGTCACCCACGACATGGAAGAGGCGGTGCATATGGGCGACAAGATCGCGGTGATGGATGCCGGCAAGCTGGTGCAATATGCCAGGCCCGCCGAGATCCTGGCGAAGCCGGCCAGCGCCTTCGTCGAGACCCTGGTCGGCGCCAGCGAAAAACCGTTCAGGCTGCTGTCGCTCGGCCGGGTGCGCGACGCCGTGGAGACGGGCACCGCCGAAGGCGAGGCGATCCCCGCCGAGGCCAGCCAGCGCGATGCGCTGGCCGAACTGTTGTGGTCGGGACGCCCGGCGTTGCCGGTGACAGGCGCGGATGGCAAGCCGCTCGGCCGCGTGACTGTGGATGGGCTGGTGAAACGCGCGGCGAGGCCGGCATGAAAGAGGCCGGTGTAAAAGCCTGGCTTCCGTCACTGCTCAGGCTTGCCCTGGTGGTGCTGCTCATTGCGTTCGTGACCAATCCGGGTTGGTTCGAGCCGCTGCTGAAGCCGCTGACCGAGAGCAACGCGCCGGCAATCTACAACCAGGGCAGCCTGTTGACGCTGACGCTGCTGCACCTGAGGACCGTGCTGATCGCGACGGTGGCGGCAACCATCGTTGCCGTGGCGCTCGCCATCCTGGTCACCCGGCCGGCCGGCGTCGAATTCCTGCCGCTGTCGCGCAGCCTGGTCAATATCGGCCAGACCTTTCCGCCGGTGGCGGTGCTGGCGCTGGCCGTGCCGGCCGTCGGCTTTGGCGAGAAGCCGACACTGATCGCGCTGTTTCTCTACGGCCTGCTGCCGATCTTCGAGAACGCGCTGACCGGGCTGACGACGCTGCCGGCCAATGTGGTCGAGGCGGCGCGCGGCGCCGGCATGACCGGCTGGCAAAGGCTGGTCAAGGTCGAGCTGCCGCTCAGCGCGCCGATCATTATCGGCGGTATCCGGCTTTCGGTGGTCATCAGCCTCGCCACCGCGACGATCGGCTCGACCGTGGCGGCCAGGACGCTCGGCGAGGTGATCATCGCCGGTCTGTTGTCCAACAACCTCGCCTTCGTCCTGCAGGGCGGCCTGATCGTCGCCGCCCTTGCCGTGCTGATCTATGACGGGCTGTCGGCGATCGAGCGCTATACCGCACGCCGCATGGGGCAGGAGACGGCGTAATTAGCAAAACTCAGATATCGCCTTCGCTCATCTCGGCCAGCGCCAAGAGATGTCGCAAGAGTCCTGTTTTGAGCGGCCTGTTGCCGTGTACCGGGATCGAAAGGCGCACGATGCTGCCTTCCTTGCCGTAGATGTGATGACTGCCGGCAACACGCAAAAGCTTCCAGCCTTGCCGCTCGATGGCACGCGCAAGCTCCTTGCCGGAAATGGACTTCAAACAGCGATTTCCATGACCCGGCCGGGTTCTGAAGTGAAAGATAGCGGCTCTACCGAGAGGCAGGCTTCGATTGCTTCACGCAAGTTCTCGACAAGTTCGTCCAAGGTTTCACCCTGGGTCGCGCAGCCGGGAATTGCCGGCACTTCGGCCCAGTAGCCACCTTCTTCGGCTTCGTGAATGATCGCCTTGAACTTCATCGGTCATCTCCAACTCCACCCTGAAGATAGGCTGCGCCGCCGATATTTGCAAAGCTGCATGAGCGCTGTCTGTCTGCAAGTTCTGCCTGCCTGATCAGGCTCTCGACGGGTGTGGCAGTCCAACGTCTGCAACGGTTAGCAGAAGTCTTTCATGTTCTACATGACCATGCTGGCGGTGCCGATCTTCGCCGTCAGGCTGGACTGCGACCTGCGCAAAGGCTGACAACCGCCAGCCGATTTCAATCGATCTGATCGGGTGGCGGCGCTGGCGAGCGTGTTGCCGCCCATTGCTTTTGGGCGAAGGCCGGGGCTTTTGAGCGAAAGCCGGGGCTTTTGAGCGAAAGCCGGGCAAAAACCGAACAATATCTTGACGTTCGCAGCCCTGTTTCGCATAAGCCGATGCGAGGGGAGCGGATTCGGCGCGCGGAATCCGCTCCCTGTCTCAACGGCCCAGGGAGGGGTTCTTTTGGGTCATCAATCGAGGAAAATCCGGCAATGACCATAATTTTAGCTGTCATCGCCTGCGGTCTGCTTTCAGTCCTTTACGCCATCTGGGCGACAAAATCGGTCCTCGCGGCCGATCAGGGCAATGCACGCATGCAGGAAATTTCCGCGGCCATCCGCGAAGGCGCGCAGGCCTATCTGGCGCGCCAGTACACCACCATCGCCATCGTCGGCGTCGTGGTCCTGCTGCTCGCCTGGTGGCTGCTTTCGATCACCGCCGCCATCGGCTTCCTGATCGGCGCCGTTCTGTCGGGCGCCGCCGGCTTCATCGGCATGCACGTCTCGGTGCGCGCCAATGTGCGCACCGCGCAGGCGGCCTCCAACAGCCTCGCAGCCGGCCTCGAGATCGCCTTCAAGTCGGGCGCCATCACCGGCATGCTGGTCGCTGGCCTGGCCCTGCTCGGCGTCTCGATCTATTATCTGATCCTCACCCAATTCATCGGCCTCCAGCCCAACGACCGCGTCGTCATCGACTCGCTGGTTTCGCTCGGCTTCGGCGCCTCGCTGATCTCGATCTTCGCCCGTCTCGGCGGCGGCATCTTCACCAAGGGCGCCGACGTCGGCGGCGATCTCGTCGGCAAGGTCGAAGCCGGCATTCCCGAAGACGATCCGCGCAACCCGGCCACCATCGCCGACAATGTCGGCGACAATGTCGGCGACTGCGCCGGCATGGCCGCCGACCTGTTCGAGACCTATGCGGTGACCGTGGTCGCCACCATGGTCCTCGCCGCCATCTTCTTCGGCGGCACCGCCGTTCTCAGCGCCACGATGCTCTATCCGCTGGCCATCTGCGGCGCCTGCATCCTGACCTCCATCGTCGGCACCTTCTTCGTCAAGCTCGGCTCCAACGGCTCGATCATGGGCGCGCTCTATAAGGGCCTGATCGTCACCGGCCTGCTGTCGATCGTCGGCCTCGGCATCGCCACCTCGGCAACGCTGGGCTGGGGCGAGATCGGCACGGTCGCCGGCATGGCCATCACCGGCGCGAACCTGTTCATCTGCGGCCTGATCGGTCTCGCGGTGACCGGCCTCATCGTGGTGATCACCGAATACTACACCGGCACCGACAAACGCCCGGTGAACTCCATCGCCCAGGCCTCGGTCACCGGTCACGGCACCAACGTCATCCAGGGCCTTGCGGTCTCGCTGGAATCGACGGCACTTCCGGCGATCGTCATCGTCGGCGGCATCATATCGACCTACCAGCTCGCCGGCCTCTACGGCACGGCGATCGCGGTCACCACGATGCTCGGCCTTGCCGGCATGATCGTTGCGCTCGACGCCTTCGGCCCGGTCACCGACAATGCCGGCGGCATTGCCGAAATGGCCGGCCTGCCCAAGGAAGTGCGCCAGTCGACCGATGCGCTCGATGCCGTCGGCAACACCACCAAGGCGGTGACCAAGGGTTACGCCATCGGTTCGGCCGGTCTCGGCGCGCTGGTGCTGTTTGCGGCTTACTCCAACGACCTGAAGTTCTTTGCCGCCAATGGCGACAAATACCCTTACTTCCAGGGCATGGGCGACGTCTCTTTCGACCTCTCCAACCCTTATGTCGTCGCCGGTCTGATCTTCGGCGGTCTGATTCCGTATCTGTTCGGCGGCATCGCCATGACGGCTGTCGGCCGTGCGGCGGGCGCCATCGTCGAGGAGGTGCGCAAGCAGTTCCGCGAGGATCCGGGCATCATGGCCGGCACCTCGAAGCCGAACTATGCGCGTGCGGTCGATCTTCTGACCAAGGCGGCGATCCGGGAAATGATCATTCCGTCGCTGCTGCCGGTGCTGGCGCCGCTGGTCGTCTATTTCGGCGTGCTGCTGATCTCGGGCTCCAAGGCGTCCGCCTTTGCAGCACTTGGCGCCTCGCTGCTCGGCGTCATCGTCAACGGCCTGTTCGTCGCCATCTCGATGACCTCTGGCGGCGGCGCCTGGGACAATGCGAAAAAATCGTTCGAGGACGGCTTTACCGACAAGGACGGCGTCAAGCATCTCAAGGGCTCCGAGGCGCACAAGGCCTCGGTGACCGGCGACACGGTTGGCGATCCCTACAAGGACACCGCCGGGCCGGCAGTCAACCCGGCGATCAAGATCACCAACATCGTCGCCCTGCTGCTGCTGGCCGTGCTCGCGCACGGCTGAGGCGGCTTGGCCTTCCGAGGCCGAGATCCACAACCGAACCCGCGGGAGCGATCCCGCGGGTTCGTCTATTTTGGACGTCCAGCATCAGGGAATTGACGCCCGTGACAGCTCCAAAAGCTCGCGTTCAAGTCGTCTGCGGCCCGCAGCCTGCGACAATGGCTTTCTGTCTCAAAACAAAAACCCGCAGGATCGCTCCCGCGGGTTTTCGGTCGCCTGAGATGTTGCTGCTTCCCCTCGAAGTTAAAAGAGGGGAAGCAAAAAAAGGATGAGAAGCCGATTCTGCCGGGATTGATCAGGTGCCGGGCGAGGCGCCGCCGCCGCCGGGGAGGCCGGGCGCCAGCTTGCTGGCGCCGCCCATGATCTGGCTGAGGAAGTTCTGGTCCTTGCCGCCGGTCGGCGTGGTCCGCGAGATGAAATCGAACACCTTGCCGTCCTTCAGGCCGTAATTGGCGATCTGGGTAACGCGCCCGTCCTCGCCGAAATAGACGGCCAGCACCTTCTGGTCGACCAGCCTCGGCTTGTCGAAGGCGACGTAACGCTTGCGCGTCTGTGAGATGTAGTAGAAGGCCTCGTTGTCGAAAGTCGCCTTGGTCGACGGGGTGCCGAGCGCCAGAAGCACCTGTTCGCGGCTCGAGCCGACCGGCACCAGGTCGATTGCCTGCTGGTCGATGACGTAGCCCTGCGTCAGCGTCTCGCTCGGATTGAGATCACCGATCATCTTCGACGAGTTGCAGGCGCAAAGCGCCGAAGCGACCACCAGCAGCGAGATCGCGCCGGCGGATCTCGGAAATGCGGACCTGGGCAGAAAAGTCGATTTGATTTTCAGCGCGCGCAACTACAACTCCATTAGCTGGCCGCAACTTGCGCTGGGCCGCAAAACCGGTAAACCAGCTTGCTCGCCGATGCAACAAGGCCAATTCAAACAAACGGTCCCCGGGAGACCACCCTCAATGTTCCAACGCCTTTTTGGTCGCGAACGTCACGCCAACCGCGCTATCACCGAGGCGCTTTACGCACAAATCGTGGCAGCGGCGCGGCAAACCGTGTTTTATTCCGAGTGGGATGTCCCGGACACGCCGCTTGGCCGCTTCGAGATGCTGTCCCTGCACATGTTCCTGTTCCAGCACCGGCTGCGCGGCGAGGGTGGTGTTGCCGGGGAGGTCGCGCAGGTGCTGATCGACGAGTTCTTCATGGATGTCGAGCATTCGCTGCGCGAACTCGGCATCGGCGACGTTGGCGTGCCGAAGCGCATGAAGAAACTGGCGAAGATGTTTTATGGCCGCACCGCCGCCTATGACGATGCGCTGGAACGAAACGACCATGACGCACTCGTCGCGGCGCTTGCCCGCAATGTCAGGCCCGATGCCGGCACCTGGCCGCAGGCGGCGCATCTGGCCGGCTACGTCGCCGATGTCTCCAGGCGACTCGCGGAACAGCCGACCGAATGGATTGTTTCCGGCACTGTGGCATTCCCCGCGGCCAAACCTATTTAAGAAAACAAGCCTATTTAAAAGGAAAATATGAAACACGCCGATTCCCAGAGCCCCGATCGCCAGAGCCCCGTGTCCTTCGTGGCCAACGTCGCCCGGCTGCCGCAAAAGGGACTGCCGGTGCTGATCGAGGCCGACGCCGCGCAGCGCGCCGCGCTGGCAGGCGAGCACGAGTTGCTGTCGGTCGAGAACTATCGCGCCGAACTGCTGGTGGCGCCATGGAAGCGCAACGGCGTCAAGGTCAGCGGCCGCGTCGAGGCCGATATCACCCAGGCCTGCATCGTCACCCTGGACCCGATCGAGGCGCATATTGACGAGGCGGTCGACGCACTGTTCCTGCCGGAGCAGTCGAAGCTCGGGCGGCAGGGTTTCGAGGGCGGTGGCGAGATAATGCTCGATGCCGAAGGGCCGGACAGCCCGGAAACATTTTCCGGCAATTCAATCGATGTCGGGGCGCTCGCCGAACAGTTCTTTGGACTGGCGATCGATCCCTATCCGCGCAAGCAAGGCGTTTCGATGGAGGCTGCCGACGATGCCGGGACTGCGGAAAGCGAATTTCAGCAAAAGCTGCGTTCCCTGCTGGGGAAATCCTGAAAACCCGACCCAATCGGAGAAAGCCGGTTGTGCGGCAGCCCAAAAACGCTATTTTCGCCGAACCTTCGCGAGCCCCAAACCCGTTGCCAGCGCCAGGCGCTCGCTCAAGCAAACTGTGAGATGAACACCGCGTGATCAGGATTTCCATCGATGCCATGGGCGGCGATCACGGACCAAGCGTGGTCATCCCGGCGCTCATGACGGTCGCGACCCGGCGTCCCGACATCCGCTTCGTCATCTATGGTCGCGAGGAGGCAGTGCGCCCCGAACTCGCAAAGCTGCCCAAGCTGGCGGAAGTCAGCGAGTTCGTCCACTGCGAGATAGCAGTCCGGATGGACGACAAGCCGAGCCAGGCGCTGCGCCATGGCCGCTGGAAGTCGTCGATGTGGAAAGCGGTCGAGGCGGTCAAGGCAGGCACTGCCGACGCCTGCATCTCGGCCGGCAACACCGGCGCGCTGATGGCGATGTCGCGATTCTGCCTCCGCACCATGGCGACCATCGACCGTCCGGCGATCGCGGCGCTGTGGCCGACATTGCGTGGCGAAAGCGTGGTGCTGGACGTCGGCGCCACCATCGGCGCGGATGCGCATCAACTGGTTGATTTTGCCATTCTGGGCACTGGCATGGCGCGCTCGGTTTTCGGCATCGAACGGCCGAGCGTCGGTCTGCTCAATGTCGGCGTCGAGGAGATCAAGGGCCAGGAAGAGGTCAAGGAGGCGGGCCGCATGTTGCGCGAGGCCAACATGGCCTCGATGAACTACCATGGTTTCGTCGAGGGCGACGACATCGGCAAGGGCACGGTCGACGTGGTCGTCACCGAAGGATTTGCCGGCAACATCGCGCTGAAAACGGCGGAAGGCACGGTACGGCAGATCGCCGGTTACCTGCGCGCCGCGATGGACCGCACGCTGATGGCCAGGATCGGCTATGTATTCGCCAAGGGCGCCTTCGATCGCCTGCGCGAAAAGATGGATGTCGGCCGCTCCAACGGCGGGGTTTTCCTGGGTCTGAACGGCGTCGTGGTGAAAAGCCATGGCGGCGCCGATTCGGACGGCTTCGCGGCGGCGATCGAGCTTGGCTACGACATGGTGCGCAACAATCTGCTCGATCGCATCGAAGCCGATCTTGATCTGTTCCATGCGCGCAATCCGCATGCCCAGACATCCAGGAAATCCGACGTCGTTGCCGACGCAGAGGAATAGGAAAGAGCCTTGATCAGATCAGTCGTGCGCGGCACAGGCTCCGCGCTGCCCCGCCGCATCATGAAGAATGCCGATTTCGAAGGCATGGTCGAGACGTCAGACGCATGGATTGCCCAGCGCACCGGCATCCGCCAGCGCCATATCGCGGCCGACGACGAGACGACGGCTTCGCTCGGCGAGGCGGCGGCGCGCGCAGCCCTCGACAATGCCGGCCTGACGCCGGCCGATATCGACCTGATCGTGCTGGCGACCTCGACTCCCAACAACACCTTTCCGGCGACCGCCGTCGACATCCAGAACCGGCTCGGCATGCATCACGGCTTCGCCTTCGACATGCAGGCGGTGTGCTCGGGCTTCGTCTACGCGGTGACGACGGCCGACCTCTATATCCGCGGCGGCCTCGCCAAACGCGTGCTGGTGATCGGCTCCGAAACCTTTTCGCGCATCCTCGACTGGAGCGATCGCTCGACCTGCGTGCTGTTTGGCGACGGCGCCGGCGCGATGGTGCTGGAAGCAGGCGAGGGGGCGGGCGGCATTGCCGACCACGGCGTGCTGGCTGCCAGCCTGCGCTCCGACGGGGCTCACAAGGACAAGCTGTTCGTCGACGGTGGAGCGTCGACCACCGGAACGGTGGGCCATCTCAGGATGGAAGGCCGCGAAGTGTTCAAGCACGCGGTCGGCATGATCACCGACGTCATCGAGGCGACGTTCTCAGCTGCCGGGATCACCGCTGAAGATCTCGACTGGTTCGTGCCGCATCAGGCCAACAAGCGGATTATCGACGCTTCCGCCAGGAAGCTCGGGATAGCGGAACAAAAGGTGGTGGTTACCGTCGATTTGCACGGTAACACTTCGGCTGCTTCGGTGCCGCTGGCGCTGTCGGTGGCGGTCGCCGACGGCCGCATCAAGAAGGGTGATCTGGTGCTGATCGAGGCGATGGGCGGCGGCTTCACCTGGGGCGCGGTCCTGGTTCGCTGGTAAGTGCCGAACGGACCGGTTCGGTCCTTGACCTTGCCGGATCAATTACTTAGGCTCTATCTTTGCTTATATAGAGTTATGTTTTTTGAGCTGATGGGGACGGTTCGCATGGGGGGAAAGACACTTACGCGCGCCGATCTTGCTGAAGCCGTTTATCGCAAGGTTGGCCTGTCGCGTACTGAATCGGCCGAGCTCGTCGAAGCGGTTCTGGACGAGATCTGCGAGGCGATCGTTCGCGGCGAGACGGTGAAATTGTCGTCGTTCGCAACCTTCCATGTCCGCTCCAAGAACGAGCGCATCGGGCGCAACCCCAAAACCGGCGAGGAAGTGCCGATCCTGCCGCGCCGCGTGATGACCTTCAAATCGTCGAATGTGCTGAAGAACCGCATCCTGCGCGCGCACCAGATCAGCAAGGCCAAGGGCAGCAAATAGCGCCTGCGCTTCAAAGCCCGGTTGAAAACGGTCGCCTGCTTTGACGCCGGGCTTGAATATTGTTTCATAAACCGCTGAAATAAGGCTCGATTCGGCAGGACAAGCCGGATCGGAATGACTCTTTGTTGAGCATGATCCTGGCCGAAAACCGTTTCCCACTTTTCGGGACCATGCTCCAGCGTGAGGATTTCGCCCATGGACAAGAGCCCCGACGCTTTCCGCACCATCAGCGAGGTCGCAGAAGATCTCGACCTGCCGCAGCATGTGCTGCGTTTTTGGGAAACGCGCTTCAACCAGATCAAGCCGATGAAGCGCGGCGGTGGCCGCCGCTACTACCGGCCGCAGGATGTCGAACTGATCAAGGGCATCCGCCACATGCTCTACGATCAGGGATACACGATCAAGGGTGTGCAGAAGCTGTTGCGCGAGAACGGCAATCATTTCCTGGTCGCCATCGGCAATGGCGACATGGCGGCCGTCGAGGCGATCTCGCAGCGCCGGCAGGCCGATGCGGTGCCGTTGACGCCGGCGGCCCAGCCGCGCGGCGCCGATGACGAGATGCTGGTCGGCGAGCCCAAGGTGAAACCCAGCCGGCGCTTTTTCGGCCTGGGCAAGACCGAGGAAGAAGGCCCGGTGCAGCCGGGCACGTCGAAACTCTCGCGCGACAATCGCGCTTTGCTGCAGGAGGCGCTGTTCGACCTTCTGGAATGCAAGCGCCTGCTCGATCAGGTGCGCTAGCGCATGGCCCCGGGATAGCGACTGCATAGAACGTCACGCCGGTCGCATGAATCGCTTCTGACGCGATGCGCTCTGGGCCCCGATCGGTCGCGGCAAAAACCGGAACCGGTTTTGCGATCGTGCGTTCCTTCGCAAAAGAAGGAAGCCTGTCATGGTATCATTTTCGACCCTCTCCGACATCGATCTTGAAAAACAGGTCGCGGCTCTCTCCAGGGAACTGGCGGCGTTGAGGAAAGCCGTTTCCAGGCGCGGCAGCGCCTATTACGAGGACGGGCGTGACACCGCGTCGGACTATTACTCGGACCTCGCCGAGCGTTTCAGTGACGCTCTGCCTGCGATCAGGAGGCATGGCAGGGTGATAGAGAAGACAGCCCGCGATCATCCCGCGACAGCCGCCGCAGTCGGTCTGGTTGTGGTCGGGCTCGTCGCCAGCCTGTTCCTCAGCCGCCAGCAGAAAACGTCGCGGACGAGATCGAGATCGGCACGTTGAGCCAAGAAAATGGCGGCGCGGACGGCCGCCATTTTCGTTGACCAAAAGGTCGATCAGGGCGCGAGCTTGAGCTTGTTCTTCGGGCTGGCCTGCGCGGTCTGGCTGCATTTGCCGTAGACGGTGCCGTTGGAGTCGGTGGCGTCCGTATAAGTACCCTTGCAGTCGAGCTGCAGCACCAGGCAGTGACCCGCGCCCTTGCAAACCGCGCCGCCGCCGCTCGGATGCGTGCCGTTGGCGAAGGCCGAGCCCGGCAGTGAAATCGAGCCGAAGGCCGAGACGACGATGGCAGCGGCGATCGACAGGCGCTTGAAGTTCGAGATGTTGGTCATTTGAGCATTTCCTTCTCTTGATCGAGGATCGCCGTGACGGCGTCCTTCGGGTTGGGACCGCCTTTGTGGCGTCCATGCCGTATTGGTGCGGCCCGGAGACAAAAGGTTCACGCGTCGGTTCAAGAAAATTCGCAACCCCCTGACGCGTTCTGCGTGCTCAGGCTCCCGCCGCTGAGATTCGACCCGCTCAAAACGGCTGACGGGCCAGCGACAGCCACTTGACAGGGAGCGGCTCAGAACCGTCGAACAATTCGGCGACCGGCCAGTCAAAGACCCCGATCGGGGTGAAGGTCCCGTGCCGGTGCCGCCGAGGCCTGTGCCGGGCTGCGCCGATCGGAATCACGATGCCGTGACGGCGTTTTTGGCGCTTGGCAAATCACCATCGAGAGGGCATTCTCTGCGCCGTCTCAGGCAACTTCTTGATTTGATCAAACTCTTTAAATCCACGGAGTTGCCAAATGCCCCAAATAGCAACAAGCGAAGCTTTTTCCGAACTGTCGGCGACCGAAGCTGCGCCCGACCACAGCGCCCTCAAGGCCATCCGAGAAACCAGGGGATACAGCATGGAAGAGCTGTCCCTGACGTGCGGACTGTCGGTCGATGAGATCGCGGACATCGAGAACGGCAGGAATGCCGATGTGTCGAAGCTCAAGCGAATAGCCTCTGCGCTCCGGCTTCCGGAAAGCGCGCTGATCGATACAGCCGCGCTGACACAATCCGTGGAAAATCCAAGACCCGTCTCATAGCAGCGACGCCAGAGGATCAAGCCAAACAAGCGAGCTGTGTACTGGATTTGAAGTTCCTGAATGCTGACGACATCCACCAGAGCAGGAACTTCAAATCCACCATGCCGGGCATCGGCGTGATGGCCGCCGAATTCGGTTGACCCGAACCGCGTTATCACGATACATCGCGACCGGTCCGGAGTGTAGCGCAGCCCGGTAGCGCACTTGACTGGGGGTCAAGGGGTCGTCGGTTCGAATCCGGCCACTCCGACCAAATAAAACAACGACTTAGCCAGCATCCCCCAAATTGGCTATACGAAAAATAGCCATGCTGTAGCCAGCACAACAAAAAGCTCCCGCCGAAGCAGGCCTTTTCGTTTCGGGTGCGGTGCGGTCAGGCCAAGCCCGATGCATGCGCCAGACAAATCACCTCCGCCACGACGTTTCATCGCCTGACCGCGCCGGCCGAGACAGGGCGCAATGATTGCGAACTCTCGCCGCGTGTCGCGATCGATGTCATTATAACGGCCTCCGCTTGATTAGATCATTTCCTCGCCGAGCGCTTCGGAGTATGTTTCTTTCCTGACTTTCGACCTAGGCAGAGGTTCCACGGCGGCAGGCGCTGAGCGCACTGATTTGACTATGCGAATAGACCGCCTCGGCCAGACCCCCACATCTGTGGAAACAGCAGACCCTTCTTTTTGAATTCGAATGTAAATCGGAGGAAACTTGTCCTGCTAATAAGCGCTGAACCGTCGTCTTTCGTTGACGAACAGCGTGAAGAACCAGAGCGGTCGAGAACTTGGCGGGAACGTCCCAAAAGCCCAACAGCGGACACGAGGGCTCTGTTTGATGAGCGTGACGCACACAGTGACACTGGTTCATGGGACTTTCGCCAAGGATGCGGCATGGCTCAAAGAGGGCACGAAGCTTAGAGACGCAGTCGCTGCCCGCTTCGGACAAGGCTGCATTATCGAACCGTTCGGCTGGAGTGCTGAGAACACCAATCATGCCCGGACGGCTGCTGGACGGGCACTCGCAGAACGACTGCGCCATCTGACTGATACCTATCCGTTGGCCACTCACTCCATCATTGCCCACAGTCACGGTGGAAACCTAGCCGCCTACGCGGTACGTCAGGTTCCGTCCGTCGCGTTTAATGTGATCACCTTAGGGACGCCATTCATCACGGCCCGCAAGCGAGATCTGATGCCAGCTACTCATCTTTACAACTGGTTCACGGCCCTTTTATTCGGTCTCATAGTTGGCTTCTGTTATTCATTAGTATTTGTCTACGACGAATATGATTTCGTTCTACTAAACTTTTGGGCACCAGTGGTTGTCAGCGGAGTAGCATTTTCAGTTGTGCTGGGTGCGTTCAGTTGGGTTCTTGAAACACGCATTTTGGCGACGAGTGAAATTCGTCAGCAAGAATACATTGAGCAAACGGCCGCCATAGCGGGCCATCCAAACCACTTCTTCGCAATAACGGTTGGCGGAGACGAAGCGAGGGCGGCGCTTTTTGTTGTCGATATACTTGGTGAATTTCCAGCACGGTTAGTCTCCGGGATCACGTCGGTTGGAGAGATGCTGGGAGTGGTCGCGGAGAGTTTGGCCCCATTTGACGGTTACGTAGGGGTGGCCTCAGTCATTCCTGGGCTGGGCCTCATTCAGCTAGCTTTTCGATCGCTCATTCTGTCCTGCCTTATAATACCTGTTGGGTTGGCTATTATTTGTTTACCAATATTATTGCTTTCTTCAATTCGCCGCGCTGCCTACTGGGACGACTCTTTAGTTAACCATTTTCTAGTACGAGCTTACTCCTCGCCACGACCCATGACCATCATCCCAGATGACGGTGACGACGGGTTCATATTCGAGTGGGAGAGCGGTCTCCTTCGTGAGAGGCGATACCCGCGCAATGGATCGGTCATCACCTCCCTGTATCACGGCATTTTACAGCATTCATCGCTATATCAGAGAGAGGACGTGATACAGGATATTTGCACGTGGGTATCTAGTCCTGAACCTTGGAATCATCCGGACTTTGTGGGGGAGCGAAAAGAACGTTTTCGGCTTGGGCCTAGGTAGAGGGCGACGCTACAGAATAAGGACGCCGTGCTCGGCCGTGGCAAAGTTTTCCGTGATGCTTTCTCCTAGAAGAACAGCGCCTCTTCCGACGCGGTTTCATACATTGACAGGCCAGAGGCGCCAGCCACAGCCCGACCACTCGACATGATGGCAGCAAACCGCAGGATCAATACGATCGGCGCTACGGGCCTTATTCGGACGCCTGTTGCCCGACTGATCGGTCATCATAACTGTATTGCTTACAGACCACCGCAGCAGCGGATTGCCACCGTGGCAAAAGCGCCGAGTAAGCATGAGCTGTTCGAAGTCATCGACAGGCTTGGTGTAGTTCGCGAGCGTCTGCGGAAAGGCTGCAACGGGGATGCCGTCCGCGTCGAGGTTTTCCATAATCTCGCGTGCTAGATACTGGTCAAAGGCGACTTCTTGGACGTCGAGGAGGCCACATAAAAAGCGGATATGATCCTCGACAATGCCGCGGTCCACGATGTCGCCAGGACAGGCCGTAAGGTAGCCCTGTTCCGCCCAGAGTGGGTAAGGTGCGCTGTCGTTATCGGCTCGCCGCCTTATGCCTTCCTCTGGCGCAAATGACTGGACATGCAGTGCATAGCGGCCGTCGTCTAGCTCGATACAAGCAGCGACGGCGCAAAGGTCCGTCCGCTTCGCAAGATCGACGGCCAGCCATGCGCGCTTGCCCTTAAGCGAGTGAAGGTCATACGCTTCGTCGTTCTGGTCCCAAATCGCAAGATCCCATTCGGGATTAGCCGCGCCATCCTGCCAGATATTGAGATGTAGTTGTTGGAACATGGCACGGTCGGCTGGCCGGTGTTCGGCCTCGCGCACCATCTGGCGCATGCCGTCGATGTCGGGATAAGGCGGCACGGATGTCAAGCCAGGGTTAACCCTGCGCCACACCGACTCGTCACGCCAATCCTCGTCCTTGTCTGCCTCAAACAGGATCGGCAAGAACGCTTCGTCTTCGATGGCGCCAGACGCGACTTGGCGCGCATATGCGTACATATCATAAGCGATGTTCTCGCGGCCGATGCCTGCCGTAGTGGTGACCACCAACAAGCTGCCTGACGTCTTCACCAAGCCCTGTTTTGATCGCGTCCCAAAGGTCACGCTTCTTCCATGCATGAAGCTCGTCCACGAGCGCGAAGACGGGCGTTCTGCCGTGAGCCGTTGCTGCGTCAGCAGACATCGCACGATAGAATGCGCCGCTCTTCCGATGGGTAATACGGTTCTTCGTATCCTGAATCTGGAACGCTTCTTCAAGGCGAGGATGCACCCGAATGATGCCGGTCATTTCCTCGAGCGCAATGCGGGATTGATCCCGGTCGACGGCCGCTGATACGACCTGGCTACGCGGAATGCGCTCCGGTCCAAGGTGCAGCATGGCCAGAGCCGCGCCAAGCGTGGTCTTACGGTTACCTCCAGGGATTAACGCGAAGACGGTCTTGATGCGGCGGGTACCGTCCGGTTTGGTGTCGCCGTAGACTCGCCGGATGATGCGCTCCTGCCAGCCGTCCAACTGGAAAGCATTTCCCGGAAGATTTGATTTGGGGTGGCGCAGCGCTCGGATGAAACGGACGGCCGCTTCGCCTTTACCGCGCGGGTCGGGGAGTTGTGAGTCATCTAATATCCACGCATTAGATGTCTCCGAGATCGTCGGCGTCGTCGTTTCCAATTGCGCCTCCCTTGTTCTTGCTCCTTGAAGCTGGTGCCAAGCCAAGGGCGTCCGCCAAACGCGCGAGCGTCGCGTGGTATTCCTTCAAGAGAGTGGTCTCCGGTCTGCGCTTGGTCTCACCGGATGGCGAGATCATCGTTAAACCAAGCTCCGCTATTGCGGCCTCACAGACGCCGATATGCGCCACGACACGGCAATAGGCATCGACAAGGGACAACTCGTGGTCGGCAATCTTGCGCTGCTCCACCAAGACACCAAGCACCTTGCGCCATGCTCTTGCAGCACGAACAGGCATGTCTTTAGGTGCCGCTGGCACCTTCGATAAGGCGCCGTCGAGTGCTGTAACTGTCGCCTTCCGTCCGCGCATTAGAACGACCATTCCCTGTATTCTGAAAGGATATCTCCGACGCCATAGGGGATTGGCGTAGCCCTATCGCCGTAGAGCGCGGCCTCCCGCTGCTCGTATTGTTGGGCGGCAAGCTGCAGGATGACTTCCCGCAATGGCATCGGAACGTCTGCTGCTTCGTCGCCGTAGCCAGCAATGAAGCGAACACGCACCGCGTTCATGGTTGCCATTGTTGACGGCCAGCCGGCATCGCCAGGGGCTATCCAACCGGGATCGCTTGCTGTGTCAACCGCGTAGGCATCGACGGCAAGCGTAGTCTCCAGTCCGGTGGTGGCGTCAACGTATTTGACCGACGTCACCGACTGCAGAGGACCCTTGGGAATCTGTATCGGGCCGCGCGGAAAGCCATCAAGAAATAGATCGTAGGTGGTCGAGACGCTTCTCGACATACTGGCGCGCCGATACGCCCTTGGCCTCGAGCAATGCGTCGTCGTCGTTATGGTCCACACGGGCATGTGCCTTAAGCTCCGCAAGCGTCATCGGCTCGTCGGCTGGTGCCGTAACAATGACTAGTGCCATGGGTCTAAATTCCTATTTTCGATTTGTTGCCACTGCATGCAGCAGTGCGAAGGCATAGGCCAATGAGTCCCCGCACGCCGTTTTGCTGACAGCCTGTCTTTCGGCCCGGGTCCAATTCGCCGCTGAATCCCCAATTCCCTGAAATAGGATTTTCAATGTCCGATAATTTCACCGCGGCCCACGTGAAATGTAGTATTCTTGTCTGAGCTGCAGTTAAAACGTTGGCAGGACAATGACAGCACAAAGCGGCAACACCTTCCTCAGCAGGATTACGCGACACCCGGCAATTTCTGCCGCACTGCTTGTTTGTTCTCTGTGTGGCGCATTGCTGGCTTGGTCCAGCGGACTCGTACAAAGCTGGTCGACGCTTGAGCAGTTTTTCAACGCAGCTTCTGAAGCAAAGATTCAAACGAGACGATCTCAATTGTACGCATTCCATCTTGGTGAGCAGATGGGATACGTGGCGCTCATAAATACAGATAAAGAGTCGAACTTGGGTAGTAACAGTAATCTCAAGGCTGAGTATCAATCCCATCTGGCTATCATGGAGGCAAATGCGAAATTATTGGCCCTTCCTGTCGACGTGAAAGAATTAAATTTTCAATCTTTTTCCGACGATATATTTATCTCTGCTGCATATCAGGACACCAATGCTCTGATTTTACAAACTAAGGGGCAAGATATAGCGATAGCCTTTGATATGGGGTTTCGATCGAATTTCTACCTGTATAAACTTCCGCTAGTTGGGCTATGGCAGAACGAGGATTCTCGCAGTTTTCTCTCAGAAATTAAGTCTGAGCTTAACAGAGGTAAAAGTATCGGCCTTCCAACGTATCAACCAGATAGTGTGGCGCCGCATAATACTGAAGGTGCTCCCACACTGGACCAGATAGAGACTTTGCAGCGCGACATCATCGAGTGGCAGCTCGATGTTGTGAGTTTTCTGCAAAGTTCACTCGCGGAGTAGCGGAGGGCGGGATGCACATTGACAGCGCTTGCGCACCAGACGGCTCGCAAGGCGATTGGCGCGGCGGTCGGCCGCCGTGAAGTGGTCGGTCGTTGAAATTCCTATTTCGAGAGAATTGCGAACTGCGGGGCCAATCGACGTCGGATAGCCGAATATAAAAACCTCGTTGGAAATAACAACTTGGTCAATGGTGAGCAGATTTTTGAGATCAAGTCCAATAATAGATGCGTCAGGATGATTGGGGACGACTTCAGGAAAGAACTTTTTAAGAGGGCCGTCTGCAAGCCTCACTGCGGCAACATCAGCATTTTTATGCGATAGTAAATTCCTCTTCGCATGAAGTCCGGCCAAGTCAATTGCTGCCTGGAACTGATTAGATAAACTGTTATTGTAGAAGGTCAATTCAGCTGTCGGATGATGCAGAGTTCCATCCTGGTTGAATAAGACATGCTTTGCCGTGACCAGCCAAGGAGCACCAGGGGAGAGGAAGAAACCACTGCCAGAACTGTTCCCTGCCCGTATGTAAACAGGAACGTCGAGATACATACCAGGTAGCGTTGGCATAGATTAGCTCCTCCCTCTGCCCCAAACGACAAAGCTACCCCAAAAGTAGGCGTCTATCTAGCGTGGCCAGGTTCACGCGGTCCACGAACTCGAGACCAACCGGCGTGTGTAGTACGTGCTCGATATATTCGGGTTGATCGCGGGCTGCCCGGCATAGGCCTCAAACAGCGGCAAATCCTGTCGGTCAATTTTGAACGTGAGGGATCGTCCGCCAAACGTGGCGGTGACTGAATCGTGCATTGTTGTGGATTCCTAAAATGAAAAGGCCGCATCGATGGACGGCAGGCAAGCAGATTACTATTGGTTGCTAACTGGAGATTCGAGTGGCAAAGAAATCCGAGAAGATAAGCTCCCTGTCCGGTCTTAGCCGGGCATCGCCGGACCTAATAGACGTGCTTTCTATCGATCATCGGTCGCTGGATGATCGCAGTCTGGCGATTGTAACTGGAGCAAACGTAGAGAAATCCCTAGAAGACCACATTGCTCAGCGCATGCAAAAACTTAGCGCCGAAGAGTTAAAGGCACTCTTTGAAGCGGAAGGCGCCCCGCTTGGGACGTTTTCAGCAAAAATAAAGGTTGGGCACGCATTTGGAGTGTTTGGGCGAAGTACCAAAGCCGACCTTGAAACCGTTAGGAGATTGCGCAACGTCTTTGCCCACGCGCGAAAGCCTGTATCATTCATATCACCAGCGATTGCTGATGCATGCCAAAGGCTGCAAACCCCGAACAGATTTCCTGATAAAATAACCATACTTAGTGGCTACGACGCCTCCAAAATGCGAGACAGGTTCCTTGGGACTTGTAACCTAATCCAATTCTCTCTTGCGTTCAGAGGTGCAGACATCACTGATTTCAATCCGCATCCGCTGGATTGAGCGTTCCGGGGCGGAGGGGTTACGGTGGCAAACAAAATTTCGAGGGCGGTTATGTTAACCGCCGCTCTTTTCGTGGTGGTTAGTGCAGTTTGGCAGGCTTTCCGAGCAGCATGCGCGCCTGTCGCGCAGTACGGTGCCTGCAGGGCATCGTCCTATTTTTATTGGGGTTGGCTTTACGACTACCAAACCTTGATTGCAGGCTTAGTTGCCTTAGCAGGGGCGTGGTGGGGCGTGCGCGCTCTTAACATGCAGATGAGGCAAGCAGAGATCGCAGAAAATCAGCGGCTTGAAAGCAGACGGACGGCGGCCCGTGTCACTCTATCTTTCGCGCTAAGTGCTATCTCTGAATACGCGGAAGTGTGCGCGAACCAATTGGAATACCTGATTGGCAAATGTGATGAGGACGGAGGTCTGCCTGCTGAAGTTGAGGTCCCAACCCTCCCGCCAGTGCCGATAGACGCTCTAGCCGCCCTGAGGGACATGACGGAGGCTGCGCGCTCCGACGAAAGGAGTGCTTTGGCCGAGCTGCTCGCAAAGGTTCAGATTCAACATTCCCGCATCGGCTCACTGATCGGCGACCGCCGCCGAACAGGCCGTATAGTAGTTAAACGCAACCTACAGGATTACCTTTTGGATTCCGCTGAACTCTACGCGCGCGCTTCATCTCTGTTCGGGTTTGCCCGAGGAAATTCGGGAATGCCAGATTCGGCGATCGACGCCGCAGACTTGCATAGTGCGCTGCACAACATGGGAATCTTTGATGATGACGAGCTTTACGAAAGAATAAAGGGCCGTACCGCCTAATATGCGTTGGCGAAGGCCATAATCACTTGGTGACACGAACATGACTGAAACTGCCATCGATCCACAGGCGGAAATAGCAGCCCGGAAAAAGGCCACTGACGAATTCTCAATCGCACGATCTGAAGCGATCAACGAGTACGCCCGCCTTGAGAGTCATCTGGCGATGATTTTCGAGGCCATTTCTGGGGCTGAGATTCAAAAAGCCTACGCAATGTTTGCGTCTTTTGCGACCAATCAGGCAAGAATGAGCACGATGAAACAACTGCTCAATCTGACTCACGCTGATAAATATGACAATTTCTTTGACTCGCTATCAGTGCACCTCATGGGTATCAGCAGCACGAGGAATAAGATTGTCCATTGGATTATGGTTCACTCTTATACTGGAGAGCAGAAATTCAACTCTAAAAGAGACATTTATCTGGCGTCGCACCCAGATGTTTTTGCGAACAAACAATTCTACAGACACGAAATTCTCGATTTTACAAAGAAAGTTGGTTTCTTCGCGGCCATAACACATCGATTTGCCGTGAATTTGAAGCACCCAGAACTGTCCCGCGGGAATCCTGATCTGCGGCCCTGGCACGAAATATTTATCGAAAAGATATCGTATCCTCCACCGTGGAATCATCCGTACCAGAACAACCGCAAGTGAATCCGAGGCGCCTGCCCCTCAACTTTTGAATTGGAAAAATGGGCGTGTTGGGGGCGATGCGGTGTGGGGCCGGAAGGGTCGTAGCGATCAGACCACCCCACCCCTAGGGCGAACATTTGGACACCCGCCGCGGGGGCTTCCAGTCGCCGCTTCCGATAAGTGATTGTTGAGTTCTTTGCGTCATGATTGTTATGCGTTGACCCGCAAGGACCGAAAATGATCATCCGATTTGTTGCAAGCGTTCTTGCATTGGCCTCCGTATCGACTTCAGCCAGTTCGCAATCCGCGCAAGAAATGCTTTCGTTTTGCCGGCCAGTGGTGTCAGCGAAAATGCCGAAAGAGGGTTATGTTGACTTCGAACTGACCTTCAACAGCGGACAATGCTGGGGAGGCTTTTCCGCTCTACAGACAGCGATCACATATGGGACAGGTCCCAGATCTCGACTCTTAAATATATGCTCGCCGGAGGATGGCACGCGCACGCAACTCGTGACTGTGTTTGCCGCTTACATCGAAAGGCACCCCGAAAGGCTTCATCTTGATTGGCTCAACGTAGCAATTATGGCGTTGGCGGAAGCATTTCCCTGTCAGTAATGACGACCGCCTGTGCCAAGACCCCCGGTAGGGGGTGGATCTCGATCTGCAGCCTCTCCGCCTAGGACCGGCGCGGTAAGGAAATTAACGCGTCCGCAAAATTCGAAATCCTCGCGCTTGCTCACGCGCGAGGCGAAAGCTGTATTAGCAATAGCTCCAGACGGTACGTGGTTTTGAAAAGCTGGCAAGACGCGATGGGGGGGCGGTGCCCGCCCATCCCGATCCTTGGGGCTGCTGCTTGCCGTACCGGTCGCCAAACTCAGCGCTATTGCTATTACAGTTTTTCCCTCGCGCGCGCGCAAGCGCGCGAGAGGCAGCCCAAAAAATAATCTCAAAACCTGCGGGATAACGTGTTCGTTGGTGCGCGCGGTCGGCGAGGCAGAGACCCGTGGACATTGGATGCCCGGTCTACTCCTGTACTGCTGCGAGCGCTCTCATCAGGCCCACATAGGCGCCATCTGCCAACACTCGACCAGCTTTGACATCATCACGAAGCGAGCCGCGGTGCTTGGTATCAATGACGTCGATGAAGGCCTGCTTTACTGCGCCTTTCTTGCAGATGCTGATTTCCGTTAGATCACACTCGTAGATAAAGCGAACTTGTTCGTCAGCGACGGTCTTGTACTCCTGGCTAAGCACACGATAGCCGGCCGACATAGCGGTCAACTTTCGCGCCTCCACCTCAGTCACGAATGCCTGCGGTGGGTTGTTCAGCCGGAACGCTAGGCCAGTCTCATCTGCCATCAGCTCGAGATCGCCATCCGTGGACGCGATCTCGGTTTCAGGCTCATGTGCGAGCCAAAAGCCAACCGTCTGTTTGCTGGCAAGAGAGCCGTCGAAGCATCCCTTCACGAATACGTCGATGCCACCCTGAAACAGGTGAGGTTTACCGAAGCGGACCACATAGCCCTGTAGCGCCTTTGCCGGCGCCGCCTTGGCTTCGGTTGCAATGCCTGGTCGCGGCATACCGCCAACGCTCAGAATCGGCCCAACGCTGTACTGGATAGCGCCGTCATCAGCATACCGCTCAAGGCGACCCAACGCTCGAGTTTCATAGTATTCTCCGGCCATCAGAGGTAACCTTTCGGAAGATCGGCAGCATCGATATGGCCGAATTTCACCCCGTACCTCAAATGATACGATGCATGGTCGTTGCGGGCGTTTGGACTCCCAAGCAAGTCCTTTCCGAAGTCTCGGAAACCAGCACTATCGACGCCGGCACGTTCAAGACGCCGCTGGATATTTCCGTAGATTGAGTGAACTCGGACGGCCGCCGCAAGATGCTGGAAGAATTCCTTTGCTAGGGCTTCCTGTTCAGGCTTGAAGGCCTCGACCACCAATCTAGAGGCCTTCCGGTGTTCCTCGTTGATAAGAATGGCCAACTCATGCAGCGCGTCCTGAACTAGCGTTCGGCGCCTTGCGTTCTTTGCAATCTCGTCTCGTACATTGGCCGGTGGCTCGTACGAAGTTCCTCGAATTAGCGCGTCGACTTGGTCCTTGCGCCTGTCGGTTGCGGCCTCCGTTGCCATCTCCGCGACGATCTTTCGCGCGTCCTCTTGGATGGAGGAAAGCTCCGCAGTCAGTGTGTCTCGCCTGGCATGAAGCGCCTTCAGTTCGGCCGACACGTCCTCAGCGGAGGGGATCGGTTTATCGAAGTCGATGGTGTCTGTGGACTTTTTCATTAGGCAATTCCTCGTGCGGCGGGGAGCAATTCTCGCGCTATCGCTGCGATCGCTTGGTTTCTCACAACGGTGAATTTCTGCAGCCCGCTGAGGGCTGGTTCCTTCGTGCGGTAGTGTGCGGCATCAACACTCGCACTTTTCGCGCCAGGGCCGACTAGCACCGTACCATCACGGAAGTTGGTGTCGCCATAACGCCAGCCAACAGATTCCTCGATAATATCGGTTAGCTGGTCTTCTAGGGTCGGCTGGCCATCGCCATAGGCGAGGCTCAGCGCACCCAGCGCCTGCTCCACGTCTACTGCATGGCGCACAGACGGCGAAGTGAGCGCGAGTACGATGCGTGCAATTCCGCGGGGTGTCACAGGCGGAGCAATGGGCCTGGCCGCATCGATACGACTGGCGACTTTCAGTGCATGGATAACCTGCCGGCAGAACGCCTTCGGCAGGTTAAAGTGTTCGGCGAAGACGTCGATGACGTCCCGTGCCAGAACACGCGGTTCTGATTTCATAGTTCGTAATCCGATTATTAGAGGTCAAGAAAAGAGCCGCACGCCCGAAGGCGGCGGCAGTATTGCCGGTAAGGCGGCAAATTGGTCCCGCCCGCGGTACTTCCGAGAAAGCGGGTTGCGCACGACGATGACGAGGCGTCATCCGCAAAACATAAGGGACGCCGAAGCGCCCCGATCGTTGCTGTTGCCCTATAGGTTTTTGCGGCCACGATTTGGCACCAGGCCTCTAGGCACATCTCGGCTATAGGCTATGACTAAACCGATGGTAACCTGGACGAAGCTAACATGCCTGCTGTGACTTCATCGCTCGTACGGCACGATCATCGCGCGATTGTGATCTTTGCGTTCCTGTGGGTCGGCGGGTTGGTCTGGATCGGTGTCAACACACTTCTTAATCGCCAAGATGCAGGCACCGTTATCTACTCGAGTACCGAATACTGATGCATAGCCGCAGTCACCGGCAAAAAGGTAAGGGTGCGTTGGAGCACCCTTAAAAATCTGCGAGATCCCAGCACCGGTTTTACCGTTGGGACAATCATCGAAAAGCCAAGCATGAACTGTATCCCTGATGGAGATGCAGTTTCGTATGCCATGCTTCCTTTGAGCGGCGGTACTTCGCTCTCCGCCGTACGCGTAAAGGGCAGAGAAGTGAAAGCTGAGTTCCGGCAGGCCGGCCTGTGGGCCGACATCACGGACGGCACAGGCACCGAGCGATGGCGAAATGACGGAAACGGCTATCGCATTATCAGCCCCTAAAAACTGAGCAGGGCAGATCAACACCTCTAAGCCGCGATAGTCCGGTGACCATCATTCGCCGCAGCCAACTTTGCCCACCTGCCGGCAGCGAGTAGCTCTGCGCCTCCGCGACGGTCTGCATATCCGCCCTTGGCGCCAAAAGCCTTGCCGACGTCAGCAACGTTGCCTCCCGACAAGATTACCTCGATAACGGTCTCAACGTAGCCGGGTGGGGCAGACGGAACTGCTCCGGCAGCCATTCGAACATCACCACGGCTCTTGCCTTGCTTAGGCCGACCCAGGCCACCGATTGCCCCGAGAAAGATTGCGCCTGGCGCGATCTCAGGAGGATGGAAGCTGAAGCGGCAATTCGGGTGGAACTCAAAGTTCTGCCGCTGGGGTTTGATAGCAATGCCGCGCGAGACCCCATCCCAATTGCCTGTTCTTGCTGGCTCTGGCTCAGGATCACCAAGCCGCGGATTTACGGCAGGCAAGGCCAGGTAAGCATCTAATGAGCGCGGATCCGGATTCTTGCCTCTCGGCCTTCCGTCCTTTCGGCTTCGGTCGATGTTGAGGCCAGCTTCGGTTGGCAGGTTGTCATTTGCGGCTTGCGGCAGCCGCTCTCGAGCAATCTGCCACAGGCAGGCAGCTCCTGGCTCGTCATGTTTCCGTAGCCAGTTCCAGGCCGGCCGGCCACCACGGTATCGAATGCGCGTTGTCGTGCTTTTCTCAGGGTTGGCTTTCAGGATGGCGTCTGCAGCAGCAAGCATTTCCTTGCGGGTAGTCTTGGTCATTGGGTGGTCATCCCCATGGGAGAAACCGGCAGAGCCGGTAAATGCCGGACCGCAAATGCGCGGTGCGGAATACTGTCGTTCAGAGTAGTAACGTGCTAACCTCACGGTAATCGAGCCGGGAGTTATTCATATGTCGGAAGACGACACAGTAGTTAGAGATACCATGTGGAAAATGTACCAGGAGAATTGCACGCAAGCTCGACAGCATGAAACGCAGAGGTCGGTTTTGGCCTCGACCCTGATCGCAATATCAGGCGCAGTTATTGGAGTAATAACCTACAACAAAACCATAACATCTTGGGATCTTCCTCTGACAATTTTCCTGATGATTCTTGGTCTCTTCGGAGTTGTGTTCTCTGCTAAGCAGTATGAGAGATTTGATCTTCACACCGAGCGCGCAAGAGGTTACCGTACTGCCTTGGATGCGCTTGTGCCTGGAAGTCCCATAGCCACGATAAAGCAGGCTGCTGACGACAAGCAAAAAGCAAAGTTCCCTAGGCTTTACCATCTTCGACTCAATTTTTTCTGGATGCTCTTGTACGGGGCCATATCCGCTTTGGGCCTGATACTTTCGGCAATTGCCCTGTTTTAGACTTGGGCGCCCTTGGCGCGGGTTCCGGACGGGCCGGTCTTCATCGGCGCCAACGCGGCGACGGTCTTTCGCATTATCTAGCGTCGAGTGCGCCATCTAACACTAAATGTAAGGTTTAAGGCCGATTTTTTCCAGTCCGGGTGCTGCCGATGCAGCCATTTGAAGACCGTCGATACCCCCATCCCCACTAGCACATAATTTCATACCAACTATAACCACACATGCCCCCACTCGTCTGACCCTTCGTTATAATACCCTGACGTGCCTGGGCGCATAACTTTTTGGCTACATCTTCGATGCGTGTCGCGCAGTAAAAACGAATGGTGTATTCTTGCGGGCACCCCACGTTGTATCTGTTTCCTCCAATGCATACTCGAAAAACTTCACCGGCATTGGCTTTTACCGGCTCGACTGCCCTTGGTGTCTCGGCCGCAGCATCCGGTGTCTCTATCGGCTCTGGTGTTTTCACGGGCCCAACCGCAATGGGCAAAGTCCTTGCTTCCTGAAGCATGGCGATCACGGCAACCACCCCTAAAATCACAGCGAGGGAAAAGGCCAAAAGCGTAATTTGCCACTGACGTTGGGCTTTGATGTGCAGTTGTTGCAGGACGACATCGGCCCTTCTGTTGAGTGGGATGTCTTTTAGGTCTACGCCAATGTATTCAGCAGTCGTTTCTGCGACAGCAAGACGGTCCTTCGAACGTACAGATTGAAGGGTTCTCTCTCGATTTTTTAAGGACGCGCGGTATGCGAGTAATGCGACCGCTACTACAAACGCCACCAACGTCAATCCGGTGCTGACGTATTGGATGGCGCTCAGAATATCCAAGGCATTTCCCCCCGAAAGGCCTGTAAAGGATAGCAGGGCCACGGAGAAATATCTACAGTAGCCCCAGACGTGGATACCGGAAGGGGTTCTAGCCCCTTCCACTCATCATTGTCATTCGCCGGCCGCAGGTCTGGCCGCAGGCGATAAAGCTCCGTCCAGCTAATGCGGCGTACCTGTACCGTTTCGGCGCCAATGGTGATGGTGCGGGCTGTGTTCATGCTGCTGCCTCCTGTCCTCGCTTACAGCGTTCTTGACCACACGAACGAAACCTCCGTCGTGATAGCGCAGCAGAAACTTTGCGCGACGTCCCACTAGTTCCTCTGCGCTTTGAATCTTGATCTGATCTATGCCGACAGCCTCGAGTAGAGCGCCAAGAACCTTCTGGCCGTCCGCCTGCTCTTCAGCATCATCGCTGTTCGTCACGATGAGGACGTCCGACTCTATGCCGCTATCGGTGATGAATTTCGCGATCAACACAGTGTCGCTGCCACCGTCTTCGGGCTCGAATAACTCCGTCTCGGCCGCGGTTATCGTCACCCACTTTTCAACATCCGGAAAGACTCGGAAGTCGATCGAACCATGTTCTTTTCTAAGGGGTGCGGCACCCGACGTGGCGTAGCCAAACGGCGGTGTGCCAGCACACCTATCGTAGGAACCCGTAGGTTCCACGTAGGTTTGGGGTGCGGATTTCCGCGTAGGTACACCGGTTAGGTACGCGAATTTCCGCGTAACAATGTCTCGTAGTGGCGCGGATTTCCGCGTAGGTAGGTTTTCATTGCTAGCTACGCGATTATCAGCGTTGCTAGCTGGATTTTTCTTTTTGCGCTTTTTACGTGCGGCTGCGCGCGATTCAATCTCAGATCTAATCTCGGCTGCTACTTCACGTACCCATTCGAAATTGAAGGTATAGGTGTTGCCCCTGGTGCCGGTGCCCTGGTCGACAATCTGTGCGAGATGAATATCCTGAAGCCGGCGAAGCGACTCCTGAACGCTGCGTATAGGACGGCCAGTCTCGCGAGACAGATGGCCAGCGCTGGACGGGAACGTGACGCCATCCTTCTTCTTATAGCGATCTATCAATTCCAACAGAACGGTGATGTCCGTGCCATTCAACGGCGGCTCAGCGCCCTTCGATGCGTAGAGGGCAAGCTGGAACTGGTCTAGAGACCCGACGTCCTTAGTGGGTGTCATTCGCGCGTGCCTCCTTCGCGGCACGCCACTCATCACCAAGTTCCAAGCACGGCTCGAATATTGGCCGGCCGTCTTTGGTACGATCGATTTCACGGATCACGCCGGCATCGAGCAGGCGCCGAATAGATGCACACATCGTCCGGCGGGTGGATTTGAAATCGCGCGCCAGGCGATTGGTCGAGAGGATGCAGTGACCTTTACGTGCCCATTCGTCTGCGACGATGAAGGGAATCCGGAAATCGTGTCTGCCGACGCGTAGGAGGTTTGTTGAGGCTGCGGTGTAGTCAAGCATTCGCTGAATCGTGGATTCAGGTAGGTCTTCAATTTGCATCTCAATTCCTTTGCGGAAGAGAGTTCTTAGGCAATGTTAAAAGGAGGGCGCGCCACGGCGAGAATCGCCGTGCCAAGCCTGCACGGCGCGGATGGCGGCCAATTCGGCGGCGAGTTCGGATAGGGTCATCTCTGAAAGGGGCTTGGTCATGCTGCGGCTCGTTCTTGTCTGCCGTTATCGTTGGCGGCAACCCGGCGCTCTGTCATCCACATATCCAGATCGCTGGAATCGTAGACGATGCTTCCGCCCAGCCGCATAAAAGCCGGGCCGCTTCCGTCCATACGGCTCTTGTTCAGCCATGACGGCGATTTCGAGATGTAGGCGGCTGCAGCCGGCGTTCGCATTTTGATAGACATTGAATCCTCCGCGGGACCAAAGGTTGACGCGGGATTGTAGATCCCGCGGTGGTGTCTGTGTGAAACGGGCAGTCGCTCTATCTAGCGTTGAGCCTGCCTGCAAACACTAAATGTATTAGTCTCGCGGATTTTATTCCATTGCGTCGCCGTGTGTGTCAGCATATTCCGACAACCGCAGATCACTGTCGCTTATTTGCCACTACCTATGGCGTCGGCGATTTTGCCTGCAATGGAGTCGGCTGCGGCGCGCACCGGGTCGACGTGCAAGTGTGCATAGCGCTGCGTTGTACCGGCGTCGGCGTGACCAAGCAGCTTTCCGATCATCGGCAAGGACATGCCGTCCCCTGCGCCGACAGATGCGAAGGTGTGCCGCAGGTCGTGCAGATGCACATCGCCAAGGCCCGCCCTGCCAGCGATGGCCACCCAAGGTTTCTTCAGATCGGCGCGGGGCGCCTCATGCTCGGTAGCGGCGGAGTGCCCCGCGATCACGAACTTGCCGACACGCGGAAGTGCATCCAACACGGCTTGGGCCGCCGCAGACAGCACTACGGTCTTTCGTCCTGTCTTCGAATCCGGAAGGAGCAGCAAGCCGCGCTTCTCGTCGTATTCGGACCAGCGCAAGTTGAGGACTTCTCGCAAGCGGCAGCCGGTCAGCATCAAGAGTCGTATGGCGCCTGTCACGTGCGGCCCGTAGATGGTTCTGTTCTTCTCTTTCGGCGCGTGCTTGCTGTCTGACTGCTTGTGAGGAATGCCAACCGTTTCGGCCTCGCGCATGGCGTCACCCAGTTGCGCCATTTCGTCGGCCGTCAGGAACCGCTCGCGCGCCTCTTCCTTGTTGCGATCTATCTTTGCGGCTGGATTCATTCCTTCGGGCACATAACCTCGCTTGGCGCCCCATACATAGGCGGCGGAAAGCAAAGCCATTGCGCGATTTGCACTATAGCGAGCCTTCTTCGACATAGCAGAATGCGCCCGCTGGACTTCGACCCGAGTTAGAGCGACGGCTTTCGTCGTGCCGATCTGCGGCTCGATGTGGGTCTTCAGCGTGATGTTGTAAAAGTCGCGCGTTGACGCCTTCATATCCTTGCCCTGGATATAGTCGGCGACCAGCTGCTTAACCGTACCGCTTGCCCGCTCGTCGGCGCGCCCTTTCGCAAGGTCTTTCCCAAGCGCTGCGCTGGCAATCGTGCGGCGGGCGGCATCCCGAGCTTCGTTGGCCTTAAGCGTTCCGACCGACCCGAGTTTCAATCGCTTCTTGGCGCCGCCAGCCACTGGTCGGTATTCGGCGAAGAACGTCCCAACGTTGCCAGGTGTCCGGTAGAAGCCAAAGCCCTTCAATTCGGCATCGAAATAGAACGTCGTCTTGTTCGGTCGCGCCGATTTCATGACATCCGAAACCGCGTCCGCCGTGATCTTCAAAATAGCCATTTCCCGCTCCGTGTAGCCACTATGTAGCCAGCGATTAGGCTATTGGCACGGGATAGTCAAGCGGGCTCAGGTTTCAGCCTCTGTCATTTCCTATATTTTACAGCCGTTTAAAGTAAAGAATGACAAGGGCTGCGATGCGCTGATAGCCAGTATTTAAGACTGGGGGTCAAGGGGTCGTCGGTTCGAATCCGGCCACTCCGACCAAATAAGCCCTTAGAACCCTAAGGCTTATTTGAAATCCGGGGAAACTAGCTGAGCCGCGAAAACGAGAAATTGGGGCCTTTCTGGGCCCTTTCCTTTTCTGGGCCGTGCCAGTCTGGGGCCATGCCGCCCGAATCGCGCCGTGAACGGGCCGACGATCGGCGGCCAAGCGCTGATCGACAGGCTCGGATCAGATCGCGGATCGATGCATCAGGATCTGGTCGGGCTGTTTGGCTGCTCAAATGCAAGGCCGAAGGCCGCGACCGCCGCCCGGTGTTCTTCACGTTCATTCCCGACGACAAATGCCAGCAGCGAGAGCGGAACCGCACCTGGAAGCCGACCTTCGAAAGTGAAGGGCTCGAAACGCGGGAACCTTTCATCCGCGAGCCGCTTTGTGTGCATGTCCCAAGCCGTGCAACCACCCATCTTGCCAAAGGGTAGCCCAGATCGGGACGTCAACTGTGAAGTCGCCTTGGAAGCCGCATTTGCAGCCTTGGTGACTACCTCGGAAGCGAAGGGGTGGACGCCGCGCGAAACGGCTGCAGCCCTACTGAAAATCGCAACGGAGCATGCTCAGCGGTTCAGGCTTGTGCCGGCTGAGCCGCCAAGGTGGCGAACGCGAAGAGGTATGTTCATCGCGTGTGCCACGCTCGTGTTTTTGCTGTGTGCAGCCATCGTTGGTGGGGTGCTTAGATGACGATCAACGTTTCGCCCCCGGATACGGCCGTTGCCGCGGTCGTAGTGATGGCGTTGCCGGCTATACGTTAGATTGCGCAACGCTCGCCTAAGTTCATCCGGCCAGCGCCATGCCGACGGCTATGCCTATGCCCATCGCCAGCCCTGCAGCGAGTTCCCGCCATATTCGACGGCAATGGCTAAGACCACCACTCGCTACGCCCACGTGCTGGACTCCGACCATTTTCAAGGGACTTAGACTGCCCCAGAAATCCATCATGCTCCAGCCGCCGGCGAACACAGCGCCGCCGGCCGCAACTGCCGCTGATGGCGATATTCGAGAGCGATCGCGCCCCAGATCAGCCCGAGCAGCAGATAGACGTGGCGCCAGTGATCGATGTCGATGAAGGTGCCCAGCGCGATATTGCCGATGAAGGCGACATAGGCGCACAGAAGGTAGGGCTGCCACGGCCTGTCGCGCAGGAGAATGCGGAAGCCGGCTGCCATCGTCCAGCAGGTCAGCGTCAGGAACGAGACGAAGCCGAGCCAGCCATAGTCCAGCAGCATTTTCAGCCAGATGTTGTGCGTGTCCTCGCCGAAAATCGTGCCGAAGACGAGCGGGCCGATGCCGAGCGGATGCTCCAGCGCCATCTGGAAACCGAAGATATAGCGGGCGAAACGGCCGAGGCGGGCGGTATCGTAGCTCTGTTCCAGCTGGGCGCGGCTGGAGAACATTTCCGAGACGCCCGGCAGCTGCAGGATGACGAGCATCGCGATGACCAGCAGCGAAATGGCGGCGATGGTCATGACGACGACACGCAGCCGGAATTTTCCGCTGGCGCTCTGCAGGAACAGGGCGCCGGTGAGCAGGATCGCCGAAACGCCGAACATGCCCCAGGCGCCGCGCGAGAACGAGAAGAAAATCGCGGCGGTGATGATCAGCAGCGGCATCGCCAGCAACGGCATGCGTGAGACGGGGCCGGTCAGCAGGAGATGGAGCAGGTAGATGCCGGGCAGCACCAGGAACGGCCCGAACACGTTCGGATCCTGGAAGGCGCCGGTGGCGCGGTCGTATCTGGTGAAGATCTCCGCCCCCGGGAAGGCATGGAAATAGCCGGCGATCCCGAGCAGCGAGGTCAGCACCGCCGACATCACATAGGCCCGGAAGATCACCCGGTAGAGATTTGGCTGGACCGATGTCACCGAGGCGAAGAACACCGCGGTAAGCGCCAGGAACAGCGACACGGCGAGATAGAGCGGGGTGCCGGCAATATCCGACATCTGGGTCATCGCGATCATGCCGCCGATGTTCATGACCACCAGCAGCACCAGCAGCGGCGCCGCCGCGCGCGATATGCGCAGGCCGAACAGGGCCCACACCGCCATCAGCGCGACCATATAGAGGTCGTATGGCGCCGGCTCGGCGATGACGAAGCCGGACAGGAAGACGCCGAGGAAAACCGCGCCCGACGCAATCAGCGCGATCAGCTTGGCGTTGACCGCGGCCGGCGACAGTTCATGCGCGACTGCGCTCAATAGGCATTTTCCGTATTGAGCAGCCGGATCGGTGTCAGGAACAGGATCCTCAGATCGAACAGCAGCGACCAGTTCTCGATATAATAGAGGTCGTATTCCGTCCGCATGCGGATCTTCTCGTTGGTATCCATCTCGCCGCGCCAGCCATTGATCTGCGCCCAGCCGGTGACGCCGGGTTTGACCTTGTGGCGTGCGAAATAGCCGTCGACCACCTCATTGTAGAGAAGGTTGTGCGACTGGGCGGCAATGGCGTGCGGGCGCGGGCCAACCAGCGACAGCGAACCGAAAAGCGAATTGAAGAACTGCGGCAACTCGTCGATCGAGGTCTTGCGGATGAAGCGGCCGACGCGGGTGACGCGCGGGTCGTTCCTGGTCACCGTCTGCTTGGCCGTCGGGTCGGCCTTGTCGGTGTACATCGAACGGAACTTGTAGACCTCGATGATCTCGTTGTTGAAGCCATGCCGCTTCTGGTGGAACAGCACCGGTCCCTTGCTGTCGAGCTTGATGGCGATCGCGGTCGCCAGCATGACCGGCGAGAACACGATGATGCCGATGATCGAGAAGACGATGTCGAAGGCGCGCTTGGCGACCGAATCCCAGTCGTTGATCGGCCTGTCGAAGATGTCGAGCATCGGCACCGAGCCGATGTAGGAATAGGCGCGCGGCCGGAATTGCAGCGCGTTCGAATGCGCCGAGAGCCGGATGTCGACAGGCAGTACCCACAGCTTCTTCAAAAGCTGCAGGACGCGCGTTTCGGCGGTCAGCGGCAGCGATACGATCAGCATGTCGATACGGGCGATGCGGGCGAACTCGATGAGCTCGGAAACGGTCCCGAGTTTTGGATAGCCGGCGACGATGGGCGGCGAGCGCTTGTCGCCGCGGTCGTCGAAGATGCCGCAGATGCGGATGTCGTTGTAGGGCTGCTTTTCGACGGAGCGGATCAGGACTTCCGCCGTCGTGCCGCCGCCCACGATGACGGCGCGGCGCTCCATGCGCCCGTCGCGCGCCCAGCGCCGGATCAGCTTCGACATCAGCAGCCTTAGGCCGAAGATCAGCATGAAGCCGACGACGAACCAGGTGCCGAAAACCAGGCGCGAATAATCTTGCGACATCTTCACGGCGAATGCCGTCAGCGCCATCAGGGCGAAGGTGCCGGCCCAGACCATCAGCAGTCGGCCGAAATTGGCGAGCGGCCGCATAAACGAGACGATCTGGTAGCAGTCGGTGACATCGAGCAGCACCACGGCGAGCGACGAAGCGGCGGCGATCGCCAGCGGATATTGCCAGGCGAGATGGTTGAAGAAGCCGACATAGTAAAAATAGATGCAGAGGCCCGACAGGAACAGCAGTGCGAATTCGACCATCCGCAAGACGCCGCTGACCATGATCGGCGACATGGTGTCGCGCCGGTATTGCGACGCCACCTGACGGGCGACGTCGTTCATGCCGCCGGGGCTATCGTCGCCGGCCGGGCCGTTGAAATTGCGCACCGCGTCTTTCGAAAAGCGGCGTTTGGGATCGAAGTCGCTCATGATGCATCCGCAAAGCTTCACGCAAGTGAATAGCGAAAGAGAGCTAAGAAACCCTTGAAACAACAAATAGGTTTTGGAGAAGCTTTGAAGTCAGCGCCGTTTTGGGGTTAGCGCCCATTTCGGGTTAGCGCTTGAGCGCGGCGAAATAGGCCGTCTCGATCGCGGCGGCCATCACGTCGGCGCCGAATCGCGCCTTGAGGTCGGCGGTATCGGGCATCAGCCTGCCATAGGCATCGGGGTCGGCCAGCGCCGCGCTCATCTTGTCGGCAAGCTCGCGCGGATCGGGCCGGATCAGGGCAGGGGAGCCGGCGCCAAAAATTTCCGGGATGCCGCCGACGCCGGTGGTGATCATCGATTTGCCGGCGGCGAGCGTCTCCAGCACGATGTAGGGCATGGCTTCCGCGCGCGAGGGCACGACGACCAGTTCGGCCAACTCGAAGGCCTTTCGCGCCGGCATCGGCGGCAGGAAGCGCATATGGCCTTCGAGCCCGAGCCGCTTCACTTGCGCATGGTAGCGCGGCAGGTCGTCGCCGTCGCCGACCATCACCGCATTCACCGGGCGGCCGAGCCGCGTTCCGGCAAGAACCAGCGCATCGATGAAGATGTCCGGTCCCTTGAGGTCGCGCATCATGCCGATATAGAGGGCATCGGCCGCATTCGGCTCGGCTCGCACCGGCTCGAACTCGGCGGCGCTCAGTCCATTGTAGACAAGGTTGTTCGGGATCGGCGGTTCGCCGACCTTCCTGCGATAGGTCTGCCTTTCATAGTCGGAGACAAACAGAAGATAGTCGGTGAAGCGCGCCATGAACCGCTCGAGCGCGAAGAACAGCTTCCCCGTGGCGGTGGTCTCGTCATAGTGAAGAGAGCCGCCGTGCGGCGAATAAAGGCGGGCTACGCGAGACCTTGATGCCCGCAACAATGAGCCGAACAGGCGGGCATAGGCGCCACCCTTGGCGCCGTGCCCGTGGAGCACGTCCGGCCGCAATTCCTTGATGATCTCAAATGTCCGCCAGGCCGAGGCGAGGTCGCCCGGTCCGACATGCCGCTGCATCGGCGTGCGATGGATGCCGAGCGCCATTGTGCCCTTCATCTGTTCGAATAGATGTTCCTCGAAGTCGCCGCCCGTCGTCGAATCGCAGACGATGCCGACGGCATGCCCGGCGGCGACCTGCGCCTCGGTCAGGTCGCGCACGTGACGAAAAATCCCTCCGACAGGTGAGCGAAAGCAGTGGACGATCCTGAGTGTGTCCGCCACGTGGTCTAGAACAGGCGTTCGCGAACATAGACCGTGTCGCCGGGCAGAAGCGGGTCGGAGGTGGCAACGCGGCCGGTCATGACCTTGCCGTTGATGTCGCGGGTGATGTCGACGCTTCCCTGGTTGGCGCGCGGGCTGAAACCGCCGGCGATGGCAATCGCCTTTTGCACGGTCAGGCCGGGAACATAGGAGTACTGGCCCGCAGCACCGACTTCGCCCATGATGAAGATCGGCCGGTAGCGGTCTATCTCGACCGAAACGTCCGGATCACGGAGATAACCCTGGCGTAGTTTGTCGGCGATCTCGCCTTCGAGTTGCTGTGCGGTGTGGCCGCGCGCCGGCACGGCGCCGACCAGCGGGATGGACAGATAGCCGGATTGGTCGACACTGTAGACGTTGGTCAATCCTTCCTGCTCGAATACGGTGACGCGGACCCGGTCGCCGGCGCCGAGGCGATAGGGCTGATCGAGCATTTTATGAAAGGCGGCCGGCGCCGGCCGGTAGCTGGAGCAACCGGCAAGCAATGACACGGCGAGCAGCGCACGGAACAGGGGAACAGTGCTTTTCATGACCGGACATGTACCTTCGACTGGCCGCCGCTACACCGCGGCAAACGCTGGAGATCGAGGCCCGTTATCATCCGGTTAGGGTTAATGGCCGGTAAAGGCGGGCGGCCGAAGCGACGGCAACCGACGGGAGGCGGCCGGTTCCGGTGCTTTTAGCTGCCCGCGTGCGCGTAAAACCTGACAGGTGCTTACCGTAATATTAACGGCTGAGTTACCATATTTGTTTACGGTGTATACTGACTAAAATACCGGAGCAGGATGCATGTCCGTTCAATCCGCGGCCGCAGATGTCGACGTCGATCTCAGGCAGCTCTTTGCCAGTCTTGCGAGGAATTGGCTGCGCATTCTTGTCGTCGCGCTTGTCGTAACCGGCCTGGCGTTCGCGCTCACCTGGCTCGCCACGCCGCATTACCGGGCCGAAACCCGGCTTTTGATCGAAACGCGCGAATCGGTCTACACGCGCCCCGACGGCACCAATGACAACGACAAGCCTATACTCGACGAGGAAGGCGTGACCAGCCAGGTCGAGGTCATTTCCTCGACCGACATCCTCAAGCAGGTGGCGCAGAAGCTTGATTTGTCGCGGCTGCCCGAGTTCGACGAGACGGCGGATATGCCGGCGTTGAGCCGTCTGCTTGTCGTCGCCGGCCTGAAAAGCGACCCCAACGAGATTCCGCCGGAAGAACGCGTGCTGACGAAGATGCGTGAGAAGCTCAACGTCTATCGCGTTGAAAAATCTCGCGTTATCGTCATCGAATTCTCCTCGGAAGATCCCCGGCTCGCCGCCGCAATCCCGAACGCCATCGCCGACGCCTACATCTCCGTCCAGGGCAATGCCAACATCGAATCGAATTCCGCCGCAACCGACTGGCTGGCGCCGGAGATCGCCGACCTGTCGAAGCGGGTGAAGGATGCCGAGGCCAAGGTGGCAAGCTACCGCGCCCAGTCCGATCTTCTGATGGGCGGCAACAATTCGGTGCTCGCCACGCAACAGCTTTCCGAACTGTCCAGCGAATTGTCGCGGGTGCGGGCCAATCGCGCCTCGGCGGCAGCGACTGCCGACAGCGTGCGCAGGGCGCTGCAGAATGGCGGCTCGCTGGATGCGGTGCCGGAGGTGCTGTCGTCCGGACTGATCCAGCGGCTGCGCGAGCGGCAGGTCGAGCTCAAGACCAACATCGCCGACCTTTCCACCTCCTTGCTCGACAATCATCCGCGAATCCGGGCGCTGAGGTCGCAGCTTTCCGATCTCGACCGCCAGATCCGCAACGAGGCGGAAAAGATCATGACAGGGCTGATGACGCAGGCGCAGACCGCCCTGGCCCGCGAAAACCAGCTTGTCGCCGACGTCAACACGCTGAAGGCCGCATCGGCGCGCGCCGGCGACCAGCAGGTCGAACTGGACGCGCTGCAGCGCGAAGCGACCGCCCAGCGCCAGCTGCTCGAATCCTACCTGACCCGTTATCGTGAGGCGTCCTCGCGCAAGGACAGCAATTATCCGCCGGTCGACGCGCGTGTCTTTTCCCGCGCGGTGGCGCCGTCCCAACCCTATTATCCAAAAATCCTGCCGATCATCGGTGCGGCCTTCGTCGGCTCGCTGCTGGTCATGGCGATCGTGACGCTTCTGCAAGAGCTGTTTTCGGGTCGCGCCATGCGGCCGGCCGCCGGCGCCCGCTTCGAGCGGATCGAACAGGTCGCGATGCCGGTTGCCCGCGAACCGCCCAATCACGAACCGTCCGATCACGAACCGCCCGATCACGAGCCACCCAATCAGGAATCGGCCGATATCGAAGACCTTGGGGATCGGATGGCGGAAGTCCAGGCAGAGCCGCAAGCGGCTGCCGCGGCGCCAGCAACTGGCCCCGCAACTGGTGACGACGTCGGGCCGGCGCGCCGCAGCCTTGGCGAGGTCGAAATCGACAAGGCGGTGGAGAAACTGATCACAAGCGGTGCGGCACGCGCCATATTCGTGTCGCCGGAAGGCGACGAGGCGGCCGCCTCGGCGGTGCTGGTGGCGCGTGAGGTTTCCGACACCGGCCTGCGCGTGCTCCTGCTCGATCTCACCGCTTCGGGCGCCGCTTCGCGGCCGACGCTGGACAGCAGGCTTTTCCCGGGCATCACCGATCTGCTCGCCTCCGAAGCGCAGTTCAGCGACGTGATCCATGTCGATCTCTATTCGGACTGCCACGTCATTCCCGTCGGCAACGCCGATCCGGTTCGCGCCATGCGCGCCGCCGACCGGCTGCCGATCATCATGCAGTCGCTGACCACCGCCTACGATCTGGTCGTGGTCGAATGCGGACCCACCGACGCGCAAGGCATCAGCCGCCTTGTCGGCGAGGGCACAGAAGTCTTCCTGTCGCTGCTGGAGCCGAACGACGAGGTGGCGCAGGCCGCGGTCGAACTGATCGAGAGCGGCTATCCCGACCTGACGCTGGTGACGCCGGTCGGCCATCAGACGCCAGGGACGCCGCTACCCGGACGGCGCTCCGCCGCCTGAGACAGTTCGATAATTCTCTTGAACGTTGTCGACCAGAGTTTGCAGCCGTGGCGGCAATAGCGTGCTCTTGCCTTCTCCCCTTGTGGGAGAAGGTGGATCGGCGCGCAGCGCCGAGACGGTTGAGGGGTGTTGGCCGGATCGCTGTTGGTGCCAAGCTGGAACACCCCTCATCCGACCGAGCTTCGCTCGGCCACCTTCTCCCACAAGGAGGGGGAGCCAATCGCGAACGTCAGCGATTTGCGTGACGATGGTGCTGGACGGAGCGCCAAGGCCGGGTAATCTCGCCCGATGCCGCATCAGCCCGTCGCCCCGACCAAACGTCGTTTCGCCCGCTCGATGCGCCGCGAGTCAACGGAGGCGGAGGACCGCCTGTGGCACGAACTGCGCGGACGCAGGCTCGACCACATCAAATTCCGGCGTCAGGTTCCTATCGGCAGATTCATCGCCGATTTCGTTTGCGCCGAGGCCAGGCTGATCGTCGAGATCGACGGCAGCCAGCATGCGGATTCAAACTATGATCGGGAGCGAGACGCCGAATTGAAGGCAAGGGGCTTTCGTGTGCTGCGCCTCTGGAACGACGACGTGCTGCGCGATTTGAACGCCGTCATCGCTTATGTCGGCGACCAGAGTTTGCAGCCGTGGCGGTATAGGGGAGCCAAATCACTTACGTCCCGGAATCTCGGCAGCGTTCAGCTGTCGTCTTCGCCCGTTGCTGGCACAGCCTGTCCGGCCGTCTTGCGGCGCAGCATCTTGGTCAGCTTCCAGATCGTAGGGCTGTTCTTGACGAAGGCTTTCAGGCGCGCGCCCTGCCGCAGGACAAACACCAGCGCGCGGCCTTTTGCCGTCAGCGGAATCAGGACCTCGAAATGCCGGGTCTCGATATCGCACCACAGCCGCTTGTAGGGTTCGTCGCCGACCGAGAAATCATAGACATCGAACCCCTTCTCGCAGGCTTCCTCGATGTTGTCGAAGAACAGGAAGTCGCCGGGGCTGGCATGGGCGAGGTCGTCGTCGGCAATCGCTCCGAATTCGCAGATCAGGCGTTTTCCCGAGCGGCTCGATCCGGTGACAGCGCGAAGCTTGCCGGCGACTTCGAGCCCATGCAGCACGAAGGACGGCGTGTCGTCGGAGAGCGCTTCGACGAACAAGGCGCGGAAGAAAGCACGAACCTGTGGCTCGCCGAAGACGTTGGCGATGCCCATCTTGCGGAAGCGGAACTCCTTCATCTCGAAAAACGCATCGAGCAGCCTGTTCACCTCGTCCGCCGTCCGGGCCTCGATGCGGCGGTGGCTGCCGACGGCCCCAAACTTGCGCGCCTGCGAGCGGTGCCTCTTGCGCCTGCGCTTGCCGCTGGCGCGGGAGAGCAGGGCATCAAAACCTCCCGCCAGGTCGACGGCCAGCGACAGGTTGGGGCTGGGAAAATGCGGGAGGGACAGAAGCGGATTGGCAACGCGGTCGAGATCGGGCAGCAGCCGTTCCAGCGCGACGAGGTCGATGTCCGGCCGCGCCCTGGCGATCGCCGCCAGCATCGAGCGGATCGCCGCGCCATCCGCCCTGGCCAGCCAGGACGGGTCGGCGGCGGCGAAATTGCCGTTGGCATGGCGGCCGCCCATGAAACGGGCGACGCGTAACGGACCGCGGCTGGTGACTTCCAGCGCCAACCAAAAAACCGGCCGGCCGTCAGCGCTCAGCCTCGCCAAGACGGTGTCCGCTTCGGCATGTCTGGCCCAGTTCAGGATCCAGGCCGGGCTCTGCGCCGGCGCGAACAGCGCTGAACCGCAGAACTCGGCATAGGCCGCAAGTGCCGCACCGTCGGCGACCGACACCGACAGGCCGCCATGATCCGCAGGTACCGCGCGCGGCGCCGCCTGCATGGCCTCGAGCCGATTGCCGTCAAATGACGCGGTGGCGTCAACCATACCTCAATCCTTTAGGGCGTATTCACCGCGATTGGGGGCGCACATAGGCGCATTCCGTGCTTGGATGAGCCTAGGCGCAAAAGGTGAATGAATGATCGACGGGGGCGAGGCAATCCGGAAACTGGCGCTCAACGTCGTGCGCTATACCGGTCTTGCCCCGCTGGCCAAGCCGTTCGTCGGCGGCATCGGCGCCATCCTGATGCTGCACCGGGTCACCGCCACGCCGGAAAAGCCTGATAGCGTCAACCGGCATCTCAACATCGCGCCTGAGTTCCTCGACGCTGTCATCGCCGACATGAAGGCGCACGGCTATGCATTCGTCACCCTGGACGAGGCGATCGAGCGCATCAAGGCCGGCGGCAAGGGTGGCCAGTTCGCGGCGATCACCGCCGACGACGCCTATCGCGACAACAAGACCGAGGCGCTGCCGGTGCTGGAAAAGCACGGCGCGCCAATCACCATCTATGTCGCGCCGGGGCTGATAAACGGCGCCGCCGATCTATGGTGGGAGGTGGTCGAGGACATCGTCAGCGCGCGCAACCGGCTGGTTTTGACGACACCGAACGGTCCGGTGACGATCGACTGCTCGACCCCGGGCAAGAAAATCCAGGCCTTTGCGCGCCTGCACGATTATCTGACGCTGGAGGTCCGCGAGGAGGACCAGCGCGCGGTGCTGCGCGAATTGGCGCGGTCGAACGGTATCGAGTTGGGCGCGCGCCAGAGCATGTTGATGAACTGGGACGAGATCCGCGCCATGGCAGGGCATCCGCTGGTGACGATCGGCGCGCACACCGTCAATCATCGCAATCTGAAGCGGCTTTCCGAAGCCGATGCTCGGCACGAGGTCGATGACGTCAGGGGCATATTGCAGGCCGAGCTTGGCAAGGCGCCGCGCCATTTCGCCTATCCCTATGGCTATGCCAGCGCCGTTGGTGACCGCGAAGTCGGCTTTGCCCGCGACGCCGGCTATGTCTCGGCGGTGACGACACGCCACGGCGTGCTGCGCGCCGAACATGCCGGTTTCCTGCACGCGCTGCCGCGTATTTCGGTCAACGGTCGCTATCAGAGCGTTGCCCATATCCGCACGATGCTGTCGGGCGTGACGACGCCGCTGGCCAACGCCGGAAAGATGCTCGTCACCATCTAGTGGTGAGACACTCCGGTGGACCGCAAGAACAGAGCCCTGAGGGCCATCCCTGATGCGCGCCTTCGTCGCCTCCGGGTTCTCAAGCCTGCACTCGGAAAGCCCCGGACGCACATCCGACGATCGTCCCTTGCATGTGCCGCTCGGTTTCTCCCACACGAGGTCCTGACCCAGGTCGGACTCCGGAGCCGGAAGTTCGCGATAGGCGTCGAAATTCTGCTTGAAGACGCTACTGTCGACCACGACCAGGGCGTATTGCATTGCGGCTATTTCCCGAGGACTTCCAGCGTGTCAGCGACGAAGCTCCAGCCGTCCGGCGTGACCACGAATTCCTGCGCGCTCTCGTCGACGGTCAGGTAGCCCTTCTTGACGAGCGCACCCGCGACCAAGACGTCGGGCCGGAAATAGGTCCCGTGCATCTCGATGCCGCGCAGCGGGATGCGTCCGCCGGAGAAGACGAGGTAATGGCGCGGGCAGCCTATGTGATGGGTTTCGGTAGCCGGCACCGGCGCCAAGCCAACACGTGGATGGCCGGCATCCGAAACCCATCACATAGGCTGCCATCGGGTTGCTACTGGCAGAACGCACACTTTCTCCCCCGTTGCGGGCGGTTTCGAGATCGATCGTGGCTGGGATGCTTTGTGCCGACGGTTCGACGGGTCGTATCGTCCGGAAGAGACCGGAGTGCATCTAAAGCTAGTCTGGCCGACCGAACCACCGCACGATTTCATAGGCAGGCATTGGGCGGCGAAAACCCTTCAGCGTCAGATCGCCAACAAGAACGGATTCGACCAGCGCCTCGACAGCGCCGAGGACCCGTTGGCTAACGAGAATCTGGCGGGACTTGGCGGCCTCGCACAATCGGGCGGCATGGTTCGACACGGTGCCAATGACGGCATAGTCCGAGCGCCGATCAAAACCAATGCGCCCGATGGTTGCGTGGCCCCTGGCAATGCCGATCCCAAAGCCAAGCAAATAGTCCCGCTTGCGCCATCGTTCTGAGTGCCCGTCAATCGCGTCGCGCATCGCAGCCGCCATTGAGACAGCTCTCTCGCTGTGGTCGGCGCATGGCAGTGGATCGTTGAAAACCACGACGATACCGTCGCCCACGAACCTCTCGAGAGTCCCCTCGTGGCGGACAATTTGTTCACCAAGACAGGAATGATACTCGGCAAGAACTGTCATGACTTCTTCGGGTTCGGCGGTCTCCGCGAAGGCTGTAAAGCCGCGCAAATCGCAAAAGACAACGGTCACCTCGCGACGGTGGCTCTGCAAGAGCGCATCTCCATTGCCCGCCGCAACGATGAGGTCGGCGACCTGCTCGGGCAGGAACCGCCTAAGCCGCGCCATTCGCTCGAGCTCCGTCACCTGCTCAGCCACGGTTTGCTCGAGCGAGCGATTCCAGTCGGAAAGCTGCGCGGCTTGGTCCTCAAGGCGTTTGGCTTGGCTCGCGACAGTGTCGTGAAGCGCCTTCTGGCGCAGCATCGAGCGCACCCGTGCTAACAGCGCCCTGTGCTCGAAGGGCTTAGTCAGGTAGTCGTCGCCACCGGCGTCCAGCCCCTCGACCACGTCGCGCGTGTCGGCTTTCGCGGTGACCAGAATAACGGGGATCGATCGCAGCGAATGATCGTGCTTGAGCATGCGTACCACACTGATGCCGTCGAGCTTCGGCATCATGATGTCAAGCAGGATCAGATCCGGCGTGAGTTCGCGGGCTTTCGCAAGCCCCTCTTCACCATCGGCGGCGGTTGCAACTTCGTAGCCATTCGCCTCGAGGCGCATGCGCAGGATCTCGAGGTTTTCCGGAGTATCGTCGACCGCGAGAATGCGAGGCGGATCGTGCACGGCGCTGCCTCCCTCAAGAAAGGAACCCGCGAATCTCGGAAAGCAGCTGACGCGGACTGAATGGCTTGGCAATGTAACCATCGCACCCAGCAGCAAGGGCCTTCGCCTCGTCGCCCGACAACGCATAGGAGGTGACGGCGATAATCGGAATGTGCCGGAGCGCCGGGTCGGCCTTGATGCGGCGAGCCGCTTCGTACCCGTCAATCACAGGGAGCTGAATGTCCATAAGGATCAGGTCTGGCTTGTGCACTCCGGCTGCAGCGATGCCGGCGGCGCCGTCCGCCGCTTCGATCAGTTCGTATTCGGTGGTGGCAATGAGATCGCGGATGATCTGGCGGTTGTCCTCGGTGTCTTCCACCATCAGGATTCGTTTGCTCATGCGGCCCTCACGTCCTCATTCACCCGGATTGGTACCTTCAGACGGAATGTCGACCCCGACCCAATCACGGACTCGACGTCTATGGTTCCGCCATGCATTTCGACGATGCGCTTCGAGATCGCCAGGCCAAGACCCGTACCGCCCTTCTGCCTGGTACTGCTGTTGTCGACCTGCTGGAATTCTTCGAAGATGAGAGCCTGGTCCTTGGACGCGATGCCGGGACCGGTGTCTCGGACGGTCATCTCGAAGTGCCCGTCAACCGCATCGGCAAGAATGTCGACCGCGCCCGTTTCGGTGAACTTGACGGCATTGCCTGCAAGATTGAGCAGGACCTGCGTCAAACGGCGTTCGTCCCCGCGGCCGATTGGAAGGTTCTCGGCAACAGTCGTTGAAAGCTCAAGACCCTTCGCTCGTGCCAGCGGCTCTACAGCCGTAAAGGTCGATCGAACAATCTGCGCGACGGAGTAGTCCTCAATCGCCAGCGTGAGCTGGCCGGCTTCGATCTTGGAAAGGTCGAGTACGTCGTTGATGAGCCCGAGGAGGTGACGGCCGTTTGCCTGCACGCGCGCGACGGTCGTCTTTGCCTTGTCGGGGAGTTCGCCGTAGATGCCGTCGACCAGCAGTTCTGTGAAGCCCAAGACCGAATTGAGCGGTGTCCTGAGCTCGTGGCTCATATTCGCGAGGAACTGGGACTTGTGGCGGCTGGCTGCCTCCAGCTCCCGGCCTTTCTCCTCGATCTCGCGGAACAGCTTGGCATTCTGGATCGCGAGCACCGATTGGGCTGCGAAGGTCTCCAGCAGGTGGACAACTTGCTCATCGAAGGCACCTGGCTTGTGGCGCCTGACGACCAGTGCACCGACGATCTTGTTGGGCCTCAGCAGCGGAACGATCAGGATACCGCGATATCCGGCGTCGACGATCGTCTTTCTTACAAGGAAGGATGAGGTCTCCTCGCTGAGGTCGGGAAACTGCACCGGCATGCAGCGCCCGGGCGCGTCGCCGATCCCCATGTCGGGCAGCCCGATCGTCTGGTGCGAGACTGCGGCGATAAGCTCATCGCTCATACCGAAGTTTGCGCGCGGACGGAATTGCTGCCGCGTGCTGCTGAACACGTAGATGGTGCCAGCATCCGTTGCCGACAACTGGACCGCCTTGGCAACGATCGTCTTCAGCACCGTGTCGAGATCCAGCGTCGAATTGACCGCCTTGCTCACCTCACCAAGAGCCTCGAGCTCACCAACAGACGCGGCAAGCTCGCGAGTCCGTGACTGCACCGCCTCGAAGAGCCGCGCATTCTCGATGGCGATCACGGCCTGGTCGGCGAATGTCTCGACGAGGGCGATCTCCTTGGGATTGAAAGGTTGCGGCTCAACCCTCGTCATGACGAATACGCCAACGAGATCACCTTCCCGCAACAGCGGGGCAGCGAGGACGGTGCGGAAGCCGCCTGCCTCGGCGATCAAGGCAACGCGGTAGTCCGGATCAGCGGTCACGTCTTCGATTTGGACGATCCGCCGTTCTTCGATTACGCGCCCTACGGCGGAGCCTCGGCCTGCGGCAAGGGCCGGAGTTGGATTGGCGTCCACATAAGCACGGAAACTGGGCGGGTAGCCATGCGCCGACACATAGCGGAATACGCCATCCAGCGACTGCACGATACCACCCTTGTCGGCACGGCAGAGCCTGACAGCCGATTCCACCAACGTATCGAGCACGACCTGCAGATCGAAGGTAGAGCGGCTGATGACCTTCAGAACGTCTGCGGTGGCTGTCTGCTGCTGAAGGGCTTCGTCGAGCTGCTGGGTGCGCGTCTCAATCTCCTGATACAGGCGCCCCAGACGGTCGGAAGTCTGGTTGACGTTAGCGGCGAGTACTCCAAGTTCGTCGCGATTGGCGACGGCAACCTGTTGGGCGAAGTCGCCGGCCGCTATCTGGCTGAGACGCGTCTCGATCTTCTTGACCGGTTCGATCAACGACCAGGAGATAATGTAGCCGAGCCCCAACGCCAGCAGGATACTGCCCACCGCGAACGAGACCACGATCAGTCTGGACGTGCCGTACGCACCCTCGGTCATTTCGATGGCCGCCACCATGTCGGCTTCGGCCATGTTGACCAGCTGGTTTGTCAGCCGCTCTAGGCTATCAGCCGACGGTATGATTTCATCAAGCTGAACCTTGCGCGCCTCCTCAGTGCGGCCGGCGCGGACGAGCTCTGCCACGTGCGTCACCCCGGCCGTCAGCCGCTCGTACTCTTGCCTGACCTGGCCAAGCACTTCCACCTCGGCTTTGGCGACGAACTCCATGCGGTCGAGGTCGTAGCCAAACTGATTGAGCTGGCGCAGCGCCGCATCCAGCATCCTGTCGTCCTGAAGCAACAGGGCGGTGGAGATGCCGTAGAGCTGGGTGGTCGTATCGTGCTGTACCTGGCGGTAGGCCGCGATCCTGCGCTGCAGCTTGATCAGCTCGTTGGTCTGATCGTTCACCCCACTCAGCACCTGCAACCCGACGGCCCCGAGCACGATCAGCAGGCCGACGATCGACAGGAACGCGATCAAGAGCTTGGTCTGGACGCGCGCCGGCAGCCGGGCAACCCAGCCAACGAGCCGGTTCGTTATGCTATTTGGATTCGTCCAAGAGGCTGAGAAGGTCATCCCGGAACTCCTCCAGGTCGAACCGGACACCAAGATACTGTACTCGCAAGATGCCACCGGGGTCCACGAGCGACGTCAACAAGGTATGGTCGATATCTCCGTTCGCCGCCTTCTTCGCGATGACCCCGTATTTCCGTCCCACCTCATGGACGACCGCCGGATCACCGGTAAGAAACGACCAGCCCTTCAGGTCGGCGCCAAAACCCTGCGCATATTCCTTCAGGACATCGGGCGTATCGCGCTCCGGGTCGACGGTGATCGAAACGAAGGCGATTTTGGGTCCGAATGCACTACCCAACTTTTCCTGCACGCTGGCCATATGGGCGGTCAGCATGGGGCAGACATCGGTACAGTACGTATAGATGAATGAGACGGCGACCACCTTGCCGCGAAAGTCGTGCAGCGACACTCGCACACCGTCCTGCGATACCAAGGTAAAGTCCGGCGCCTGTCCGATCGTCGGCAGGCGCTCGTCGTGCGGCGCGTCGTGCGCGTGTGCCGGCCCGGCCATCAGCACCAGCAGCAAGATGCGCGCCGGCCACTCGCTCACGTTTTCATCTCGCGCTTGACCTCGTTGAAAAGGCGCCAATCCGTGCCGTTCGCGATGATCTCGTTTGGGCTCGATTTGACAATCCCGGCCTCATGCAGCCGCAGCGAGAAGAACCTCATCGTGTCCTCGGGATCGAAGTCGCGCCAATTAGAGTATGGGAGCTCGCGGAGCGACTGCACGGCGTAGTCGTATTGTTCGGTGTGTCCGCCATCCACCAGGAGGCGTGCCACCCGTTCCGGTTCGGCCGCGCAGATGTCGGCCGATTTGATGATGGCCCGGATGACGCGCTTGGTGGCAGCTGGATTTTTCTCGGCATAGGCGGCATTGACCGCCAGCATGCAGCAGTAATATTGCGACCACGGCCGGTCCTTGGAACTGTCGAGGATGACGTGACCGACTTTGCGAGCGCGGAGGTCTTGAGCCTCAGGCGGAAAAGCCAGGAAGGCGTCGACCTTGCCTTCGGCGAAGAGCTCCGCCGGCTTTGCTTCGCCGACGATCCATTCGATGTCGCGTTGCGGATCGAGGCCGACATAGGTCGCCATCGCACTGACGAAGATATGCGGATCCGACGACAGATTGCCGCCGACGCCGACTTTGCGGCCCTTGAGATCCGCGATGCTCTTGATGTCCTCCCGTCCGAACAACTCGTAGCAGCCGACATGTACTCCGGAGATCACCTTGATCGGGGCGCCAGTGTCGACCGGAATGATTAGGGCCGTGGCAAAGTCTATGCCGAAATCGATGTCGCCGCGCGCCAGCATCTCGGTCTGGGCGATGCCGGCCTCGGCGGCCACGAAGCCGAAATCCGAGAACCCCTCTGCGCGGATCAGATCCTCGGCGACGTACTGCGGAGCGATGCAGATACCAGGCGCCGCCGCAAAGCGGGCGACCGTGGTTTCAGGTGCCGCTTCGGCGGCGGTCGCGTTGCGGCCCCTTGCCAGGCCCGCACCTGCGAGCGCGGACAGGCCTGTGAGGAAACGACGACGGTTCTGGACAATCTGCACGAGTCTCTCCTTCCCTTGAAAAAGGCACCGCGTGTCGGCGATAGTTCTACGTCTTCAGCTCACGCTTGAGCTCGGCGGTTCCGGATGATCTGCATTAGCCTCTCCTTCCCTGATGGGGCACGGCGTGTCGGCGATCGCCTACGTCTTCAACTCCTGCTTTAGTTGATCGAGAAAGCGCCAATCCGTTCCGGTGGCGATTATCTCTTGCGGGCTCGACTTGATCATGCCCGTTTCGTACATGCGCAGCGCGTAGAAGCGCATCGAGGCTTCGGCATCGAAATCCCGCCATCTGTCGTACCGGATGTCGGCAAGCGTTTGCAGCGCGAGTTCGTAGCTGGGGACGAAACCTCGATCGACCATCTGCCCTGCAGTCCATGACGGATCTGAGACACAGAGGTCGGCGCCCTTGAGAATGGCCCTGAGCACGCGCTTCGTCGCCACCGGATACCTGTCGACATAATCCGCAGTCGCGGAAATCATGCAGCAGAAATGCTGCGACCAGGGCGGGTCGGTGGTCGAGTTGAGGATCGTGTGGCCTACTTTCCTGGAGCGAAGTTCCTGCGTGCGGGGCGGTTGGCCGAGCACTGCATCGTACTTTCCTTCGACGAAGCCTTCCGCAAAATTGTGCTCTTCGATGACCCATTCGATGTCGTTGACGGGATCGAGCCCAACATAGGCGGCCATCAGAGAAACCAACACGTATTGCGGCGAATCAAGCGTAAAGACCCCAACCCGCTTTCCCCGCAGGTCCGAGATGCCTTTGACGCTGTCGTTGGCGATCAGTTCGAGGCACCCGGAGTGCAGTCCGCTTAGTACCCTGATCGGCACTCCTGCATCGATCGACGCCAGATGAATCGGCACGTAGTTCACACTGAAATCCGTCTCGCCGTTTGCGATCCACGCCGAATGATCAACCTTCTTGTCACCTTGCACGTAGCGGAGATCGGTGAACCCCTCGGCGCGCAGCATCTCTCCGGCGAGGTACAGGCCCGCCCAGCAATAGGCGCCGCCGATGTACCGCGGCAGGCGGACCGAGGTGGTCTCCGGCAGCGGCTCAGCCCAGGCGGGTGTCGAGGTGCCGATAAGGCCCGCGGCGCTGGCGGCCGCAGCGCCGGCTAGGAAACGGCGGCGGTTCTGGATGAACTGCATGTCTACGTCTCCCCTTGAGACAAATGGGATCAGGTTTTCAGCTCACGCTTCAACTCTTCGAGGAAGCGCCAGTCCGTTCCGTCGGCGATGATCTGTTGCGGGCTCGATTTGATCATGCCCGTCTCTTGCATGCGCAGTGTGTAGAACCGCAGGGAGTCTTCAGGATCGAAGTTTCGCCAGCGGTCGTACCGGATATCCTTTAGCGTTTGCAGCGCGTAGTCATACGACGGGACGAAATCGCGATGGACCATCTGCCGGGCCACCCACTGCGGATCCGACACGCAGAGGTCGGCAGCCTTGAGGATGGATCGCAAGACCCGTTTGGTCGCCACCGGGTGCCTGTTCACGTAGTCCGTCGTCGCGGAGATCATGCAGCAGAAATACTGTGACCATGGGCGGTCGACGGCATTGTTGAGGATCGTATGGCCGATCATCTTGGCGCGCAGCTCCTGCGGCTGGGGCGGCGTGCCGAGGAATGCATCGATCTTTCCTTGGACGAAGAGCTCCGTCGGGGTGGCGTCTTCCGTAAGGACCCATTGGATATCGTTCACGGGATCGAGCCCGACATAAGCGGACATGAGAGTCAGCCACACGTGTCGCGAGTTATTGAAACCATCCACGCCCACCCTCTTGCCCCGCAGATCCGCGACGCTGCGGATGCTCTCCTTGGCGATCAGTTCGAGGCATCCCGAGTGCAACCCGGTTAGCACCTTGATCGGCACGCCGGCATCGATCGACGCGATCTGGTTCGGTGGAAAGTTCACAGAGAAATCGGTCTCACCGCGTGCGATCCATTCCGATTGGTCGACGCTTCTGTCGGCTTCGACGTAGCGAACGTCGGTGAAACCATCTGCGCGCATCAGTTCTCCGGCGATGTACGCGCCTGCCCAACAGTAGGAACCACCAACCCACCGCGGCAGACGAACCGTGGTCGTTTCCAGCGGCGGTTCCGCGTGGAGTGACTCGGGAAGGCCGACGATACCGGCAGCGCCTGTCATTGCAGCGCCGGCCAGGAATCGGCGGCGGGTTTGCATGATCTGAATCGGAACGCTCCTCTCTTCCGAACTGCAAAAAGGCAATTCTGGCCGAAACCGAGCAAAAGAGGTTTCGGCAGAGGCAGGTGGTCTCGTGAGCGCGACGAGTAGTTGTGGATCTAGCGCGCTCAGTCCGATGCGGGAGTCTTGCGCTCTCAGTCGTCGGCTCATCTATTAGCAATCGACGATATGCCACGATACGCCCAATTTGCGTTGGTTGCGAGCGCAAAACTTACTCCGCCAAAGGTCCTGCCACCGTCTCGCGGCCAGGAGACCGTTTGCGCGGTTGCGAATGCCACTTCGAGTTTACCGCGCGGCCGGATCGAGTCATCGACGTTGAGTCCCAAGAGACTTGCCGCCATCTGGGAAGATGCGTTTCGATCTTAAGCTCAAGTCCGTTGGCCAATGGGACGATCTGGGCCATTTGCGCCTGCGCGCCTCGTCCGTATGTACCGCGCGGGACAAGGTATACCACATGCGTCACTTCGTCTGTGAACCGGTCGTAGTCCTGTCGGACTTGCCCGAATAGTTCCGCATCTTGCGTAGCGACGAACTCCATGCGGTCAAGGTCGTACCCAAACCGGCTGAGCTGGCGGAGGGCCGTGTTCAGCACCCTGTCGTCCTGAAGCAAAAGCGCGGTCGCGATGCTGTAGAGCTGGTTTGTCGTGTCGTGCCGAACCTGGCGATAAGCTGCGATCTTGCGCTACAGCCTGGTCAGCTTCATTTGTTTGATTATTGACCCCGCTCAGCACACGACGAACGGTTTCTGATTGCGCCAGCGCCCAATCGCATTCTTGTCGATCGTCGGCCTTCTGATCGCACTTGGGGCCGTCAGCCTGCAGGCGCCGCGTCATGTGAATGCGCCGGCCAAGCAATGAGCAGGGCCAATAACAAGACGCGTGCCGGCCACATATTCATGTCTTCAACTCGCGCTTGAGCTCATTGAGGAAGCGCCAATCCGTGGCCTTGGCGATGATCTCCTGGGGACTCGCGGCGATAGCGCCGGCCTCGCGCAGGCGCAGTGCATAGAAGCGCACCGTGTCTTCCGCGTCATAGTCCCGCCACCGCTTGTAGGGGACCTCGCCAAGGGCTTGGAGCGCATAGTCATAATTAGCGGTGAATTTTCCCTCGACGAGACGGCGCGCGACCATGGCGGGGTCGGCCACGCACAGATCGGCTGCCTTGAGAATGGCACGCATCACCCGCTTCGACGCGACGGGATTGGCGGCGACGAAGCCGGGATTGCCGGCCAGCAGGCAGCAGAAATACTGCGACCACGGCCGATCGAGTGCACTGTTGAGGAGGACGCGGCCAGCCCCCTTGGCGCGCAGCTCCTGCGGCTCCGGCGGAAAGCCGAGAAAGGCATCGACATCACCACGCAGGAATAATTCCTTCGGCTTCACGTCGGGATCGCTCACCCAAACGATGTCGCGCACCGGGTCCAGCCCGACATGGGCCGCTATGCTGACGATGAATAGATGCGGACTGGATCCGAGTGCCTGGACACCGACTTTCCTGCCCCTGAGTTGGAGGATGCTGTCGATGCCTGGCTGGACGAACAGCTCGAAACAGCCCGGATGAACGCCGCCCATCAGTGTCAGCCTGTGCCCCTGATCGACGGCGACAATCGTGGGCGCGACGAAGTTCAGGCCAAAATCGATCTTGCCGCTCGCTGTGTCTGTCGCCATCACAGTGCCAGGCTGGGTCTCGACATAATCCACATGCGTGAAACCCTCGGCATACAGCAGATCCTCCGCGACAAATTGCGGTGCGAGGCAGATGCCGAAAGTCTTGCTCAGACGAATCCGGCTGGTCTCGGGCGGCGGCTCGGCGCTGGCCGGGGTCGCGGCGCCGACGAGGCCGACAGCACCGGCTGCCGAGAGGCCGGCCAGAAAGCGGCGGCGGCTTTGGATGATCTGCATCAGAACGCTCTCCGAACCGCGAAAATGAGCCTGGACCGGAATCGAGCAAAGAAATCCGGCAGAGGGTGACATCTTGTCGGCGCGCCCGAAGGCTTGTGAGCTAGAGCGCGCTAGCCAGCGATAAACATTCATACGCCTTATTTCGGCTTCTGTCAGTGGCGGCTTCGAGCTGCTTCTGGACGGCCGAGCTTACCCATCCCGGAACGACCGGATCGGATCACGTCACGACAATTTTCCCACCGAGCTGAGGGTCCGCTATTTAAGATCCCGGACCCAAAGCTGTCGGTCTGCAATCGTTTTTCGGAAGCCAGAAGTTGCCACTCCGCTTCGCCCCCCAAACGGGACGTCTGAGTAGTGGTTCGGCAATAACCACTCTGGCGCTGCCTGTGCGTTCCGATCGGCGACACGGAAGGCAGAAAACCATCCTGAGCTGCCCTACACGTCGGGTAGCAAGCGTCAGACTTTCACCGCGGCGGCGAGCAAACCTCAGTTCTTCGGCCGCGGCGGCTCCAGGATCAGCCATTTGATGATGCCCATGGCCGGCAGCACCCAGAGCATGCCGCTGAGCAGGAAGAACAGGAAATGCGCCCACGGTCCCGATTCCGCCAGTTGCGCAACCGCCACGATCGATGCGACCAGCGCATAGACGATGACCAGCGCCACCAGCAGGATTGTTCCGATCAGCTTTTTCAGGCGAATGGGCATTTCGCGATCCGGTTGATCCCTATCGCTTAGGCCCAACGGAAGAGGCACGCAACAGCCAAGAAGCGGCGCGACGGCGTGCCGCGCTGTCCGGTCTTGCCAGTTGGATTGCGATGGTTCACCAATCCGCGACTGCAACCTGCCGGGACAAGACCATGGCTGCCATAGCTGCCGCGCCTTTCGTGACCCGCGACCGCGACCTGCGCAACCGGGCGTGGGTGCGCGGCTGGCTCTACGTCGTGCTCCTGGTGCTGTTTGTGCTGGTGCTGGTCGGCGGCGCCACCAGGCTCACCGAATCCGGCCTTTCGATCACCGAATGGAAGCCGATCCACGGCATCATCCCGCCGCTCAACGACGCCGAATGGCAGGAGGAATTCCAGCGCTACCAGCAGATCCCGCAATATGCCGAGCTCAACAAGGGCATGAGCCTCGAAGCGTTCAAGTCGATCTTCTGGTGGGAATGGTTGCACCGGATCCTGGCGCGCGGTGTCGGCGTGGTTTTCGCCGTGCCGCTGGTGTTTTTCTGGGCGACGCGCCGCATCGAACGCGGTCTTGGTCCGAAATTATTGGGCATTCTTCTTCTCGGCGGCCTGCAGGGCGCGATCGGCTGGTGGATGGTGGCGTCCGGGCTGGTCGACCGCGTCTCCGTCAGCCAATACCGGCTGGCGACGCATCTGACGCTGGCGGCGCTGATCTTCACCGCGACCATGGTGGTCGCGCGTGGATTGGCCCCGCATTCCGAGCCCGCGGCCGACCGCTCGACCCAGCGTCTGGCCGGCTTTCTGGTGCTGCTGGCGCTGGTCCAGATCTATTTCGGCGGGCTGGTCGCCGGGCTCGATGCCGGCCTGAGCTACAACACCTGGCCGCTGATGGACGGCAAGCTCATCCCCGGCGACCTGTTGATCCTCGAGCCGGCATGGCGCAACTTCTTCGAGAGCCCGAAGACGGTCCAGTTCATCCACCGGCTCGGCGCCTACGCTATTTTCGTCGCAGCACTTTGGCACATGATCGCCACGCACCGGCGCCAGCCCGGCACCACCCATGCGCGCCGCGCGACGCTGCTGTTTGTGCTGGTGCTGCTGCAGGCCCTGATCGGCATCGGCACGCTGCTGATGCAGGTGCCGCTGCACATGGCGCTGACGCATCAGGCTTTCGCGCTTGTCCTGTTGGGCTTTGCCGCAGCGCATTGGCGCGGCACCAAGGGCGCTTATCCCATGCCCAACCAGATCGCCGTCAGAGGCTGAGCCGCACCGTCCTGATCGCCGTGGCAATGGACAATTCGCGGCTTTCCTCGACCGCATTGCCGTCTTCATGATGCCATGACGCCGACAGGCAGCCATAGGCGATGGCGTGATCCAGAATGGCTGGCGGCGTCTGGCCGAGCGTTCTGGCGAAAATCTCGGCCATGTCGGCAATCCGCCGGGGATCACGGCAAAGCTCGTCGCGGCCGAGCGGATTGTAGAACATGTTCGCCGCGTCGAAGCCGGGATCGCCGAGAACGCCCTTCGGGTCGATCGAAAGCCAGCCGCGCGCTCCCAGCATGATGTTGTCGTGATGCAGGTCGCCATGCAGCGGCAGCACCTCGACAGGATTGGCCAACAGCCGTTCCGCGGTCGCAGCCGCTTCGACGTAAAAGCTCTTTTCGCCGGCGTCGCGATCGATCTTCGCCTTGTTGAACAGACTGGAAAACCGCACCCGCAACGGCTGAAGGTCTGGTGGGGCAGGGTGGTCGGATGGCGAGAACAGTCTTGCCATCACTTCGGCCGCGATTGCTGTGGCGGCATTGTCGCCCTGCTCGGCGAGAACCTGTGACAGCAAGGTTTCACCGGCATATTCGAGCAGCATACAGTGGCCGTCGCGGCCGAGCAGCCGTACCGCGCCTTCGCCGCGCCGCCAGGCGAGGAAATGCTCGCCGCGCAACTCGTCCTCGACGTCGTCGAAAGCTTTGAGCGCCTTGACGATCGCCGGCGAGCCGTCCTCGCGAACAACTTTCCAGATGCGGCTGCTGAACGTCTCGGCAATCAGTTCTGGCGCGTTGACCTTCCAGCGGCCTGGGAATGCCGGCGCGTCCATTCAGTTCTTGAGGCCGAGCATCAGATCCATGTTCTGCACGGCAGCGCCCGAGGCGCCCTTGCCGAGATTGTCGTAGACGGCGAACAGCAGCGCCTGGGCCCTGTCGTCGTTGGCGAAGACATGGAGCATCATCCGGTTGGTGCCGTTGTAGACTTCGGGATCGATCTCCGGCACGCGCTCCAGATGCGCATAGGGCGCCACCTCGACCACGCCGCCATCGATGGCGGCGAAATGGTCGGCGATCGCCGCATGAAGCTCGGCGCCGGTCGGCACATAGTCGAGGCCGCCGAGCTGCAGCGGCACCACGGTGATCATGCCTTGCGCGAAATTGCCGACCGCCGGCTGCATGATCGGATCATGCGACAGCTTCGCATAGGTCCTGAGCTCCGGCACATGCTTGTGCTGCAGGGTCAGACCGTAGGGCAGGAATTCCGACGCTTCCTCGCCCTTGGCGACATAGTCCTCGATCATCGGCCGGCCGCCGCCCGAATAGCCCGTAATGCCGTTGACGGTGACCGGAAAATCCGGCGGCAACAGCCCGGCCGCCACCAGCGGCCTGAGCGTCGCGATCGGGCCTTGCGGCCAGCAGCCCGGATTGGTGACGCGCTTCGCCGAGGCGATCTTGCGCGCTTGACCCTTGTCCATTTCGGCAAAACCATATTCCCAGCCTTCTGCCACGCGATGCGCGGTCGAGGCGTCGATAACCCTCGTGGTGTCGTTGTTGATCAGCGAGACGCTTTCTTTCGCGGCTGCGTCCGGCAGGCACAGGATCGCGACATCGGCGGCGTTGAGGAACTCGGCTCTGGCTGCCGGTTCCTTGCGGCGCTCGGTCGGAATCGAGATGATCTCCAGGTCGCCGCGCTCGGCAAGCAGCGTCCTGATCTGGAGACCGGTGGTGCCGTGCTCGCCGTCGATGAAGATTTTCGGTTTCATTTGCCTGCCTGAATCCCTGATAATTCGTAGTTATATGCCACTTGCCTGGTTCAATCCGGCAACAATGTGATTGCCGTTGTTCATCTCTTCGAGCCGGGCCTTTCGTTCCGCCAGCAGCCCGAGATAGTGCATGGCCACCGTCGACCCGGCAATTGCCGTTATATCGGCGTGATCATAGGCCGGCGCAACCTCAACGACATCGGCGCCGACGATGTCGAGCTGATTGATCTGGCGCAGCACCGACAGGATTTTTGCCGAGGACGGCCCGCCGGCGACCGGTGTGCCGGTGCCGGGGGCGAAGGCCGGGTCGAGGCAATCAATGTCGAAGGTGACGTAGGCCTTCTTGCCGCCGGTGCGGTCGACGATGGAATAGGCGATATCGGACGCGCGCATGTCCTCGATTTCGTGGCCGTACAGGATCTTGATGCCGAAGGTGTCGGGCGCATGGGTGCGGATGCCGATCTGGATCGAACGGTCGGGATCGATAATTCCCTCTTTGACCGCACGGCCGACGAAGGAGCCGTGATCGATGCGCTTGCCGTCGTCCGGCCAGGTGTCCTGGTGGGCGTCGAACTGCACCAAGGCCAGCGGACCGTGAATGGCGGCATGCGCCTTGAGCAGCGGCCAGGTGACGAAATGATCGCCGCCGAGCGATAGCAGGAAGGCGCCGGATTTCAGGATCTTTGCCGCCTCGCGCTCGATCGTCCCCGGCGTCTTCTGGTGGTTTCCGCTGTCGAGCAGGCAATCGCCATAGTCGACCACGGCGAGATGTTCGAACAGATCGCGTGAAAACGGATATTGCGGGTCGTTGTCGAGGATGGTCGAGGCGCGGCGAATCGCCTGCGGTCCGAAACGCGCGCCCGGCCGGTTGGTGACGGCGGCGTCGAAGGGGATGCCCCACACCACCGCGTCCGCGCCCTTCACGTCCTTGGTGTATTTGCGCCGCATGAACGACAGCGCGCCGGCATAGGTCGGCTCGAAGGACGCACCCGTCCTGGCCCGGGCGGTGAAGGCGTGGTCGATGTTGGTGTTCGGCATGAAGCGGTCTCCTGTGCATCGAGGCGCAACCTTATTGGATATAATTCCAGGAAATGCGACCCCTTCCGAGGGCCATGACCGTTCGAGCTCGGTCACAACTTCTTGCTTGCCAGGTGAGCCCGCATGGCCAACCCGGAATTTGCGTAGATTTGCATGAATACAACCGAAAGTAGCCAGCGGTCCTTGCGCGGGATGGTTGTCAGCCGGGGAACGCAGCAGATTTCAGCACGCCAAGCCGGCCACCGACCGCCAGGACGGCGGCATCGATCTCGGCAAGTCGAGATTGAAGAACAGCCGCTTCAGCCGGCATTTGACCTGACTTTCCGGCATTTGCGAAGCCGGCTTCGTTCACTGGGCTGTCACGCGCGTCGCTTATCCGGGTTTGCATCCGGTAGGAGCGATTCTCATGCGAACGACCTGGCTGAAACTTGTGCTTGCCGCCGCTTCGGTGCTGTTCACTGGCTCGGCATTGGCTGGCGAAACACGCGCCAAGCAGATTCTCGACCGTTTCGAACACGCCAACCAGTGGCGCGACCATGTCATGGTGGCGGCACACCGCGCCGGCAGCCTGCAGGCCCGCAAGACGCTCTTTGCCGAAAACTCGATCGCCGCCCTCGAGGCCTCGATCGCGCTTGGCGCCGAAATCGTCGAGGTCGATGTCAGGCGCTCGAAGGACGGCGAGTTCGTCGTCATGCATGACAGCTGGCTCGACCGCACGACGAACTGCAGGGGCGAGGTGGTCAAGCGCACGCTGGCCGAACTCAAAACCTGCAGGCTGGTGATCGAGGGCACCGGCGCCGTCACCGACGAGCCGGTTTCGACGCTGCGCGAGATGCTGATGGCGACCAGGGACAGGATCCTCGTCAACATCGACAACAAGCTCGACGTCGACAGCCTGGCCGGCATGATCGCGGTGGCGCGTGACCTTGGCATGGCCGAACAGGTGATCGTCAAGGAGAACCTGTGGAACCCGGCCAGGATCACCACTGTCAAGGCAGCCATGGGTGCAATCGGCAGCGGTTTCCAATTCATGCCGATCATTGCCGACGACGCGGTTCGCGACGCCGGTTTCGCCGAGAAAGTCAGCGGCGCCTTTTCGCCGCGCGCGGTCGAGATGATCAACTGGCGGGACGGCGCGGAGACGCTGACCGAGACCGGCGGTCCGCTGTTCAGCCCGCGCATGCGCGCCGCGGCGATAAGGGGCGACTGGCACATCTGGGCCAATACCTACGCCATCGTCAACAAGCCGGGCGGCTTCCTTGCCGGCGGTCGCGGCGATGAACTGGCGGTGTTCGCCAGCCTGCCGCGCGAGACCTACGGCTTCTGGGCCGAGCGCGGCGCCACCATCATCCAGACCGATGAGCCGAAAGCGGCGATCGACTGGCTGGCGGCAAACGGCTATCGCGTGCCCTATTCGGATGCGGCGCGGCCGGCGGAGCCGGCGAATACGGCGAGCATCAACTAGTTCCTCTGCGCCGTGGATTTGGTTCTTTGACCGGCGGTCGCGCTGCCGGCCGGCCTGCAACCACCATCTCTGACGCTGGGGATTAGCCACAGGCCACCATGCCTTCGTCATCCCAGGGCGGAGCAAGGAGCGAAGCGACGCGCTGCAGACCCTGGGATCCATTCCGTGACATCCGCCGAAGAATGCAGCGGCTCAGAATAAAAGCGCTCTGTAGCGATCCTTCGCGCCCCCCTCTGCCCTGCCGGGCATCTCCCCCACTTGGGGGGAGATTGGCCTTCATCACTGATTTCGCCAACCACCAACCTTGCAAAAAGGGCGCTGTCCGCGAAGCTGCCAATCTCCCCCCTTGTGGGGGAGATGCCCGGCAGGGCAGAGGGGGGCGCTGTCCCGCCAGCCTGTCGATCATGGCGAGATTGGCTCGTTGCCGCTTTCGCCAATCCTCATACCGCCATCGCCACGCCGTCCAACTCCCTCGCGGCATCCTCCGGCAGTTCAAGTTCGGCCGCGGCAAGATTCTCCCGCAAATGCGCAACGGAAGACGTGCCGGGGATGAGCAGGATATTGGGCGCGCGACCGAGCAGCCAGGCGAGCGCGACCTGCATCGGCGTGGCGCCCAGGCGCTGAGCGACGCCGGACAGGGTAGACGACTGCAGCGGGTTGAAGCCGCCGAGCGGAAAGAACGGCACATAAGCGATACCGTCGCGGGCGAGTTTGTCGATCAAGACATCATCGCCCCGGTGCGCCAGATTGTATTGGTTCTGGACGCAGACGATCCTGGCGATCCGTTGCGCCTCTTCGATCTGTGCCGGCGTGACATTGCTGAGCCCGATATGACGCACCAGGCCCTGTCGCTGAAGCTCGGCCAGCACAGTGAACGGCGCCTCGATCGAGCCTTCGGCGGGGCCATGCGCGTCGAACATGATCCTGAGATTGACGACGTCCAGCACGTCGAGCCCGAGATTGCGCAGATTGTCGTGCACCGCCTCCGTCAGCGCTTCGGGCGAGAAGGCCGGGAGCCACGAGCCATCCGCGCCGCGACGGGCACCGATCTTGGTGACGATCGTCAGATCGTCGGAATAGGGCGCGAGCGCTTCACGGATGAGTAGATTGGTGACGTGCGGGCCGTAGAAATCGCTGGTGTCTATGTGATTGACCCCGCGCGCAACAGCTCCGCGCAGCACGGCCAATGCCGCGCCATGGTTCTTGGGCGGACCAAAGACGCCGGGTCCTGCGAGCTGCATGGCGCCGTAGCCGAGCCGCTTCACGGTGCGGTCGCCGAGAGTGAACGTGCCGGAAAGGTCAATGCTGGACATGGTCTATCTCCGTTCAGTTGAGGTTGAGATAGGCGCTGTCCGATCTCACGATAATTGGGTACATTCCGCACGGGCTGTACGGAATGTCGAACAATGAAGATCGACCTCGGAGACCTCAACGCTTTCGTGGCGGTAGCGCGGGCCAAGGGTTTTCGCGATGGCGCCCGCGCCAGCGGCGGCAGTGCGTCGGGTTTGAGCGAGGCGGTGCGCCGCCTCGAGACGCAGCTCGGTGTCAGGCTGCTCAACAGGACGACCCGCAGCGTCGTGCTGACCGAAGCGGGCGCGAGCTTGCTGGCTCGGCTCGGCCCAGCCTTGACCGAGGTGGAATCGGCCGTCGACGTTGTGAATGGCTTCCGCGACAGGCCGGCAGGTACGTTGCGCCTCAATGTGCCGGTCAGCGCAGCGCGGCTGGTGCTGCCCGGCATCGTTCCGGGGTTTCTCGCTGCCTATCCCGGCATCCGGCTGGAGGTGATTGCCGAGGAGAGCTTTGTCGACGTCCTGGCGGCAGGCTGCGATGCCGGCATCCGTTACGACGAGCGGCTGGAACAGGACATGATCGCGGTGCCGATCGGACCGCGCCTGCAGTGCTTTGCCACCGCCGCCAGCCCTGCCTACCTTGATCGCCATGGCCGGCCGCAACACCCGCGCGACCTGCTCGGCCACGCCTGCCTGCGCGGCCGCTTCGCCAGCGGGGCAATGCCGCCATGGGAATTCGAGCGCGACGGCGAGGTGGTGCGGGTCGATCCGAAGGGGCCGCTTCTCGTGACCCTGGGCGGAGCGGCCGATCTCGCCGTCGCTGCAGCCATCGCCGGTACCGGCATTGTCAGCCTGTTCGAGGACTGGCTTCGCCCTCACTTTGAGAGCGGTGCGCTCGAACCCGTCCTCGAACCTTGGTGGCAGAGCTTCCCCGGGCCGTTCCTCTATTATCCCGGCCGGCGTCTCGTGCCGGCGCCGTTGCGGGCGTTTATCGACTTCATCAAGGTACCGGCCGATCGTTCCTAAATTTGGGCCAGGTTCACCAAAAGAAAAGGCCGCCCGGAGGCGGCCGTTTCGACTGTCTGGAGCTGAAGCAGTGCTTAGCGCTTCGAGAACTGGAACGAGCGGCGGGCCTTCGCCTTCCCGTACTTCTTGCGCTCGACGACGCGGCTGTCGCGGGTCAGGAAGCCGCCCTTCTTGAGCACGGGACGCAGCGCCGGCTCGTAATAGGTCAGCGCCTTGGAGATGCCGTGGCGCACCGCACCGGCCTGGCCGGAAAGGCCGCCGCCGATGACGGTGGCGACGATGTCGTACTGGCCGGCGCGGTTGGCAGCGATGATCGGCTGGTTGAGGATCATCTGCAGGACCGGGCGCGCGAAATATTCGGCGAACACCTTGTCGTTGACGACGATCTTGCCGGAGCCGGGCTTCACCCAGACACGCGCGATGGCGTTCTTGCGCTTGCCGGTGGCATAGGCGCGGCCCGACTTGTCGAGCTTCTGGACATGGACGGGTGCAGCCGGCTGCGTGTTGGTGTTGCCGGTGGCAGTTCCGAGTTCTGCGAGCGAGGAAAGCTCAGCCATTTTACGAAACCTTCTTGTTCTTGGCGTTCAGCTTGGCCACGTCGAGCGTGACGGGCTGCTGGGCGACATGCGGATGTTCCGTGCCTGCATAGACGCGGAGATTCTTCATTTGGCGACGGCCGAGCGGACCACGCGGGATCATGCGTTCGACGGCCTTCTCGACGACACGCTCGGGGAAACGGCCCTCGAGCAGTTGGCGCGCGGTGCGCTCCTTGATGCCGCCGGGGTGGCCGGTGTGCCAGTAATAGACCTTGTCGGTGAATTTCTTGCCGGTGAACACCACCTTGTCGGCATTGATGACGATGACGTTGTCGCCGTCGTCGACATGCGGGGTGAAGGTGGGCTTGTGTTTGCCGCGAAGATGGTTGGCGATGACAGTGGCGAGACGGCCGACGACGAGACCCTCGGCGTCGATCAGCACCCACTTCTTCACCACATCCGCAGGCTTCTGCGAAAAGGTTGCCATGGATTGTTGCTTTCGGTTCGGACCTTCCCCATCGACGAACGACAAGGAAAGGCGTTTCTTGTTGCTTGGATTGACGCCGAGCGCTCGCCCGCCGCCAATAACAAAACGGCGGCCTTTGCGGGCCGCTGTTCCGTGAGGGCTTATAGGCGAGGGGGAGGTATCACGTCAAGGCTGATGAAAACCAACAGGGCGGACAAAACACAGTAAAAACAAAGGTTTGAGATAAAGGTATTATTTTACCACACGATCAAACCGCTTCGGCGGGATTGAATAGGTTCCCGTGGCGTGCGCTACCGTGTGTCCGTCCGGTCCGGCGACGATGTCGATTTCGAACACCATCAGGCTCTTGCCAAGCTTCAGGATGCGGCAATGACCATCGATCGGTCCGGCCTCGGCCTTGCGGACAAAATTGATGGTGAGATTGGTGGTGACCGAAAGCGCGTCCGGCCCGGCATGCGAAAGCACGCAGACATAGCCGCCTATGTCGGCCAGCGTGAACAGCGACGGGCCCGACACGGTTCCGCCGGGGCGCAAATGCCGCTCGTCGGCATTCAGGCGTACCGTGCAGCCGCCCGCAAACACCTCGATCGCTTCGTAGAAGGTGAACTGGTCGTTGAGCTGCGGATAGACGGTCTCCATCAGCGCATTGACCTGCGCCGCGGTCAGCACCGGCTTGAGATTTTTTTGCGCAGGCATAGGCGGTTTCCTGTATGTGCCGTGGCCTGAGAAAACACGCCTTAAGCCTGTTCTTCAATCGACAGCGTGCTAGTTCTTTTGTTCCATGGCCCCGCGAACCCGATGCCGCTGGCCAATGATGAGGTTGGAGACATGGGAAGAGGTTTGAAAAATGGCTGAAATCGTCGCCATCAAGCCGGCTGTTGCCGAAGGTCCTGTTGTCACGAGGCTGGACAAGGGCGTGCTCCGCCTGACGCTCGCCAATCCGCCGGCCAATGCGCTGTCGCTGGCGGTGATGGCGGCGCTGACGGCGGAACTCGACCGCGCCAAATCCGACAGATCCGTCCGCGTCATCGTCCTGGCGGCCGCCGGAAAAATGTTCTGCGCCGGACACGACCTCAAGGAAATGACCGCGCGCCGCACCGATGCCGATCGCGGCAAGGCGTTCTTCGAGGAGACGTTTTCCGCCTGCGGGGCACTGATGCAGGCGATCGTGCGCCATCCCAGGCCGGTGATCGCCGAGGTCGATGGCCTGGCGACGGCGGCCGGGGCACAACTGGTCGCGAGCTGCGATCTGGCGATCGCCTCGCACGAGGCGACCTTCTGCACGCCGGGCGTTAATATCGGGCTGTTCTGCTCGACGCCGATGGTGGCGCTGTCGCGCAACGTTTCGCGCAAGCAGGCGATGGAGATGCTTTTGACCGGCGAGACCATCGATGCGGCGACGGCCAAGGAATTCGGCCTGATCAACCGCGTCGTGCCGCGCGAATATCTCAATCAGATTGTCACCAAATACGCGCAAACCATTGCTGCAAAATCGGCCTTGGTCGTCAAGACCGGCAAGGAAGCCTTTTACGCGCAGGCCGAAATGGGGCTGGCCGACGCCTATGCCTATACCGGCCGCGTCATGGTCGAGAACATGCTGGCGCGCGACGCTGAAGAGGGCATCGGCGCCTTCATCGGCAAGCGCAAGCCGGAATGGACGGAGGAATAGGGACGGAGAATAGACATGGAGCCTCGCATCTCCATCATCACCATTGCCGTCGATGATCTCGAGCGCGCCACGCGCTTCTACGAGGCGATGGGCCTGACCCGCCATGCCGGGATCACCGAGGGCGTCGCCTTCTTCCAGATGGGCGGCGTCATTCTCGGGCTGTTCCCGCGCGAAAGCGCCGAAGCCGATTCAGGCGTTACGTTCGGTAGGGCGCCGTCGGCGATCTACCTCGCCTACAACACGCGCTCCGACGCGGAGGTCGATGACGTGCTGACGATGGCCGAGAAGGCCGGCGGCCGGATCGTCAAGCCGGCCGGCCGCGCCTTCTGGGGCGGCTGGTATGGCTATTTCGCCGACACCGAAGGGCATATCTGGGAAGTGGCGCATAATCCGGCTTTTCCGATCGCGGAAGACGGCAGCATCTCGCTGCCGGGTTGACCGCGTTTCCCACGGCTTTCCACGATACGACCATTTCCGCATGATGCGCAGTTTCTGCTACGGTCCGGATGGTTTTCTCGCCGAAGCTCTGTATGAGGACGCCGCATGAACCATGACGCCTACGACAATGCCTATATCGCCGGCATCCTCAATTCGGTGAAGACCATCGCCATGGTCGGTGCGTCCGCCAACGATGTGCGGCCGAGCTATTTCGTGCTGAAATACCTGCTGGGCAAGGGGTTTTCGGTGTTCCCGATCAACCCCGGCCAGGCCGGCAAGGAAATCCTTGGCCGGATGACCTACGCCAGGCTCGCCGATATTCCCGAGCCGATCGACATGGTCGACGTTTTTCGCGGCTCCGCGGCGGTGCCGGGCGTCGTCGACGAGGTCTTGCGGCTCGATCCGTTGCCGAACGTCATCTGGATGCAGCTTGGCGTGCGCCATGACGAGGCGGCTGCACGCGCCGAGGCCGCCGGCATCAAGGTGGTGATGAACCGCTGCCCCAAGATCGAATATGGCAAGCTGTCAGGCGAGATCGGCTGGACCGGCGTCAACTCAGGCGTGCTGTCGTCGAAGAAGCCGCTGATGCGGCCGGGATTCCAGAGTTTTGGCGTCCGCCGGAAGTAGGTGGTGAATGGTGAATAGTGAATGGTGAATAGAAGGATTTTTCGGGAAGGCGGCCACGGCGGCATATGAGCCGCTTGCAATCAGGATGGGGCTGGCCGACGTTGTCTTCACCATTCACCATTCACCATTCACCATTCACCATTCACCATTCACCATTCACCACTCAGCATTCAGCATTCAGCATTCAGGGGAGGTAATCCATGACCCGCACGCCCGGTTTCAACACGCTCGCCGTCCATGCCGGCGCCAAGCCGGATCCGGCGACCGGCGCGCGTGCCACGCCGATTTACCAGACGACCTCCTTTGTCTTCGATGATGCCGACCATGCCGCCTCGCTGTTCGGGCTAAAAGCCTTCGGCAACATCTACACCCGGATCATGAACCCGACGCAGGCGGTGCTGGAAGAGCGTATCGCGGCACTCGAAGGCGGCACCGCGGGTTTGGCCGTCGCGTCGGGCCATGCCGCGCAGGTGCTTGTGTTCCACAACTTGATGCAGCCGGGCGACAATTTCGTCGCCGCGACAAGGCTTTACGGCGGCTCGATCAACCAGTTCGGCCACGCCTTCAAGAATTTCGGCTGGCAGGTGCGATGGGCCGACACCAACGACATCTCGACCTTCGAAAGCCAGATCGACGACAGGACCAAGGCGATCTTCATCGAGAGCCTGGCCAATCCGGGCGGCGTCTTCGTCGACATCGAAAAGATCGGCGACATCGCCCGCAAGCATGGCCTGCCGCTGATCGTCGACAACACGCTGGCCTCGCCCTATCTGGTGCGGCCGATCGAGCATGGCGCCGACATTGTCGTGCATTCGCTGACCAAGTTCATCGGCGGCCACGGCAATTCGATCGGCGGCGCCATTGTCGACGGCGGTACCTTCGACTGGTCGAAATCCGGCAAATATCCGATGCTGTCGGAGCCGCGCCCCGAATATGGCGGCCTCGTCCTGCACGAAACATTTGGCAATTTCGCTTTCGCCATTGCCGCGCGCGTGCTCGGCCTGCGCGACATGGGCCCGGCGATCTCGCCCTTCAATGCGTTCTTGATCCTGACCGGCCTGGAAACCCTGCCGCTCAGGATGCAGCGCCATTGCGACAATGCGGTCACCGTCGCCGCGTGGCTGTCCAACCACCCAAAAATCGCCTGGGTGTCGTATCCCGGCCTGCCCAGCGACAACAACAATGCGCTGCAGAAGAAGTACTCGCCGCTTGGCGCCGGCGCGGTGTTCACCTTCGGCCTGAAGGGCGGCTATGCGGCGGGCATCAAATTCGTCGAGGCGCTCGAACTGTTCTCGCACCTCGCCAATGTCGGCGACACCAAGTCGCTGGTCATCCATCCGGCATCGACCACGCATCGGCAACTGTCCGACGAGCAGAAGGTCGCGGCCGGCGCTGGGCCGGATACGGTCAGGCTCTCGGTCGGCATCGAGGATGTCAACGACATCGTCGCCGACTTGGAACAGGCTCTCGCCAACGTCTGACCCCTGCTGCAAGGAGTTTCCATGACCGCGCCAAAATTCCTCTCCGTCGATATTGAAAGCGTCGAGCCGGAACCTGGCGCGCCGGCGCCGGATCGCCTGATTTCAGGCGATCCAAAGTTCCGCACCTGGAATGTCGAGGAACGCGACGGTGGCCTCAATGCCGGCATCTGGGAGGCGACGTCGGGCAAATGGCGCATCGAATACGACGAGTGGGAGTTTTGCCACATCCTGTCGGGCGTTTCGGTGATTTCGGAGGAGGGCGGCGAGGCGCGCACCGTCAGCTCCGGCGACAGTTTCGTGCTCAGGCCGGGCTTTAAGGGAAGCTGGGAAGTGCTTGAAACGACACGCAAGGAGTATGTGATCAAGCTTTGATCATTGCCCGGTGTGCACGACGAGTCTTTCCAGCCCGTGGAAATGATAGGTGTCGCGAAAACGCTGCTGTTCGGCCAGATGCAGCCGCGGCAGCCGGTCGAACAAGGTTTTCAGCGATAGCTGCAATTCGAGCCGGGCGAGCGGCGCGCCGATGCAGAAATGAATGCCGGCGCCGAACGAGACGTTTTTCTGGTCGGCGCGATCCGGCCGGAAGGCGAAGGGTTCGGCAAAGGCCGCCGGGTCGTGATTGGCCATGCCGAGCAGCAGGCCGATCGTCTCGCCCGGCCGCACGACGACAGCGGGACCGACCTCGATTTCTTCATAGGCATAACGCGTGAACATGTGCAGCGGCGCGTCGAAGCGCAGGCATTCCTCGACCGTGGCGGTGGTCGTTTGCGGCGAGGTGAAGAAGCGGCGCGGGTCGCCGCCTTGCGCGAGAATCGCGCGCACCGCATTGCCGGTCTGGTGGACGGTCGCCTCGTGGCCGGCATTGAGCAGCAGGATCGCCGAGGACACCAGCTCGTCCTCAGAGAGTCTTTGGCCATCGTCTTGCGCCGAGATCAGCAGCGACAGCAGATCGTCGCTGGGGTTTTTGCGCCGCTCGGCAACATGGCCGCGCAGGAAATCCGAAAAATCATGTGCTGCGCGATTGGCCGTCTCTTCCGTTTCGCGGGTGCGGCCGTGCATGTACATGGCGACCATCCGATGCGACCAGTCGATGAGTTGCGGCCCCATCTCGACCGGCACGCCGAGCATCTCGGCAATGATGGTGATCGGCAAAGGCGATGCGAAGGCTGGCAGCAGGTCGACCTGGCCCGGCTCGAAACGGTCGATCAGCTCGTTGGCCAGCGCCTCGACGCGCGGCCTCAGCCGCTCGACCTGACGCGAGACGAAGGCGCGATTGACCAGCGTTCTGAGCCTGGTGTGAACGGGCGGTTCCAGCTCCAGCATCGAATTGGCCTCGATGCCGTCGAAGCTGCTGAGATGGATGCGGTCCTCGCCGACGCCGCTTCTGTCAGGGATGCCGGCCGGGTTTTGGCGGCCGAAGCGGCGGTCGCGCAGCAGCCGGCTGACGTCGTCGAAGCCGCCAAAGCACCAGAAGCCGAACTCTTCCCAGAAGAAGACATTCGATGTGCCATGCATGAAAGCATAGGCCGCGTACGGGTCCTGGAAGAAAGCCGCCTCGTGTGGATCGAGCCGCACATGACGGGTGGCCGGATCGAAGGCCAGGTAAGTTGGTGGCACCAAATCGGTCATTGTGGATCATTAGCGCATGACGCCAAAAACCGGAATCGGTTTTCGGAAAGGATCATGCGCAGATCCAAAAGTGTTGGAGCGTCCTTTGCGCGCCCCAACGACACGCGGCGCTCCAAGGCTTGCCAGCCTGGCGCCAGACATGCACAAAAGCGCATTTAGCCAGCCGGCGCGGCTGCGGAAAGACTGACTTGATGAATGTGATCGTGGTCGGCGCAGGCATTGCGGGGCTTTCGACGGCCTGGTCGCTGGTCAAGGCCGGGCACCGGGTCTCAATCGTCGAGCAGGGACCGATTCCCAATCCGCTTGCCGCCTCGGGCGACCATCACCGCGTCATCCGCCGCGCCTATGGCGCAGCCTCGGGTTATGGCCGGCTGATCACCGAAGCCTATGAAGCCTGGGACGAGATGTGGGCCGACCTCGGCGAGAACCATCTCGACCCGCGCGGCTTCATCTGCATTTCGCGGGAGCCGGGAGACGAAGCCGAGGAATACCGCGAGGGCATGGAAGCCGGAAACTACCCGATCGAACTGTTCGAGCCGGACGCCGCGGCCAAGCGCTGGCGGTTCCTGCAGCCCGGCTCGTTCCGCTACGCATATTTTTCGCCGGAGGGTGGTGCGCTGCATTGTCGCAAGATTGCCTCCCGCCTCGCCGATTGGCTGCGGAGAACCGGCGCCAATGTCTACGAAAACAGCAAGGTGGTGGAGGTCGACGCCGAGGCTGGCCGCCTCATGCTTGAAAGCGGCGAGACGATGCAGGCCGACCGCATCGTCGTCACCGCTGGCGCCTGGGTGCTGAAACTGTTTCCGGAGCTGGGCGGCGACCTGAAGACCTGGCGCACCGCGCTCGCCTATGTCGAACCGCCGGCGGATCTGAAAGCGGCATGGCATTCGGCCCCGGTCATCCTCGACGTCGGCGGCGCTATCGACGGCTACGTGATCCCGCCGTCCGGCGGCGCCGGCATGAAATTCGGCTCAGGGCTGCACAGGGTGCCGACCAGCGATGCCGACTGGAACCGCCAGCCGGTGGCGGGCGAGGGCGAGGCGATCCGCGACCTGTTTTCGCCGCCGATGGCCCGTATCGAAGAATACAAGGTCACCGAGGTCGTCACCTGCGCCTACACCTTCACCGTCGACGAAAAGTTCCTGGCGCATGAGAAGGGCAAATGCCTTGTCGTCTCGGCCTGCTCCGGCCACGGCTACAAGTTCGGCGCGGCGGTCGGCAGGCGCGTCGCAGCGACCGACGGCAATGGCGACGTCGGCGGCCTGAAAGCGTGGCTGCGGGCGGAGGCGGTCTGACCTAAAACCGGCAGTGCCGCGGAACACGCACCTGCCGCCAGCGCGACGAGCCCTCGCGGACCAGAACCCGGCGCGCCACTGTCTGGTAGGTGGCGGGAAAATTGACGATCCGCCGCTGCTCCGGCTGCACCAGAACCTCCTCGGCGACGCTCTCGTACTCGGCGGGACTGACGACGCGCCATTGGCGCTCCGGCTGCACCACCACGGTCTCGGCCACCCGTTGATAGCGCGCCTTGTGCCTGACCTTGCACAGCACCTTGCGGCCGTTGATGACGCGCCATTCCCAGGAGTAGCCGCCGTCATCGACCTTCACCGTGCGGTAGATGGTGCGGGTGATGGCAGGCACGATCTCGTAGCCGACACGCGCCGGTGCGATCTGCACCACCCGCTCGCGCGTCCCGTAGATCGCCGGAACGGATTCCACCTGCTGACCGGCCGGGCTGACGAGCACGTTTTCGTAGACGGTCTTGTAGACGGCCGGCCTGTTGACCTGCTCGTAGCACTCGACGGCGCGCCCGCCGGCAGCCGTTTCGGACATCATGCCGAGGACGGCGAGGCTGGCGATGGCCGAGGAAGCAGTTTTCCCGATCATTGCACTCCCCCCAGTTTGAACTTTCCACGCAAGCTCAACGTTGAATTGTAGGGGAAGCCGTGTCCCGGGAAAGCAGTTTCGGCACATTTCGTTAAGCGACGCGGTTAAGAAACTGTTACCCGGCAGCGCAGCCGCGCCGCTTCAACAGCAGCCGGCGCAGCTTCGCCCGAATTCTGTGCAGAAACCTTGATTCGACTTAACCGGATGGCTAGGAGGGGCGGCCTTGCGCTAGGGTGAGCCGACATCCTATTTACAGGGATAACGATCCAGAACCGATTCTGCCCGACTTGCTCATCTCCGGCGCCGGAATCCCATCTTCAATAAGGGATAGTCCATGAAGAACCCCGTCGAAACCTACATGAACCTCGTTCCGATGGTGGTCGAGCAGACCAATCGCGGCGAGCGGGCCTACGACATTTTCTCGCGGCTCCTGAAAGAGCGCATCATTTTCATCACCGGTCCGGTCGAGGACGGCATGGCGACGCTGGTCTGCGCGCAGCTGCTGTTCCTCGAAGCGGAGAATCCGAAGAAGGAAATCAACCTCTACATCAATTCGCCCGGCGGCGTCGTCACCTCGGGCATGGCGATCTACGACACCATGCAGTTCATCAAGCCGGCGGTGGCGACGCTGTGCATCGGCCAGGCCGCCTCCATGGGCTCGCTGCTTCTCACCGCCGGCGAGAAGGGCATGCGCTTCGCCACGCCGAACGCCCGCATCATGGTCCACCAGCCTTCCGGTGGTTTTCAGGGCCAGGCTTCCGACATCGAGCGCCACGCCCAGGACATCATCAAGCTGAAGCGCCGCCTCAACGAGGTCTATGTCAAGCACACCGGCAAAAGCTACGACGAGATTGAAAGGACGCTCGACCGCGACCATTTCATGACCTCCGACGAGGCCAGGGAATTCGGCCTCATCGACAAGGTCATTTCGTCGCGTGAGCCGATCGAGGGTCTTGCCACATAAGCCTGGTGGCAGTTGGATGGCGGGAAAACACGCTTTTGATGCCGCTTGCGGCATTTCGGCCACAATTGGCTGTTCCCTCGACGGGAGCGATTGCCTACGTTAAGCCTATGTTGATTTTCGACGGCTTAGCTTTGTGCGGGGTTGATGCGAATCATTGCGACGTTTTCTGATATGTGTTTCGTATGGAATGCGTTGCGGGAGCCGGACTACTGGCGGCGGCGATTTCCCGCGATAGATTGAGTTATGCGCCCTTTCAACCAGACCATCGGCGGGCGGCTATGAAAGGACATGAAAATGAGCAAGGTCGGCAACAGCGGCGGTGATTCCAAGAACACGCTTTATTGCTCGTTTTGCGGCAAAAGCCAGCACGAAGTGCGCAAGCTGATCGCCGGCCCGACGGTGTTCATCTGCGACGAATGCGTCGAGCTCTGCATGGACATCATCCGCGAGGAGAACAAGACCTCGATGGTGAAGTCGCGCGAGGGCGTGCCGACCCCGCAGGAGATCCTCAAGGTTCTCGACGACTACGTCATCGGCCAGCCCTACGCCAAGCGCGTGCTGTCGGTGGCCGTCCACAACCACTACAAGCGCCTCGCGCATGCCGGCAAGAACAACGACGTCGAACTGGCGAAGTCCAACATCTTGCTGATCGGCCCGACCGGCTGCGGCAAGACGCTGCTCGCGCAGACGCTGGCCCGCATCATCGACGTGCCGTTCACCATGGCCGATGCGACGACGCTGACCGAGGCCGGCTATGTCGGCGAGGATGTCGAGAACATCATCCTCAAGCTGTTGCAGTCGGCCGACTACAATGTCGAACGCGCCCAGCGCGGCATCGTCTACATCGACGAGATCGACAAGATTTCGCGCAAGTCGGACAATCCCTCGATAACCCGCGACGTGTCGGGCGAGGGCGTCCAGCAGGCGCTGTTGAAGATCATGGAAGGCACGGTCGCCTCCGTGCCGCCGCAGGGCGGCAGGAAGCATCCGCAGCAGGAATTCCTGCAGGTCGACACCGCCAACATCCTGTTCATCTGCGGCGGCGCCTTCGCCGGGCTGGACAAGATCATCTCGGATCGCGGTCGCAAGACCTCGATCGGCTTCGGCGCCACCGTCGCGTCGCCCGAGGATCGCCGCACCGGCGACGTTTTCCGTCTGGTCGAGCCGGAAGATCTGTTGAAGTTCGGCCTCATTCCCGAGTTCGTCGGCCGTCTGCCGGTTCTGGCAACGCTGGAGGACCTCGACGAGCCGGCGCTGATCCAGATCCTGACCGAGCCGAAGAACGCGCTGGTCAAGCAGTACCAGCGGCTGTTCGAGATGGAGAATGTCGACTTGACCTTCCACGAGAATGCGCTGTCGGCGATCGCCAAGCGAGCCATCGAACGCAAGACCGGCGCGCGCGGCCTGCGCTCGATCATGGAGGCGATCCTGCTCGACACGATGTTCGAGCTGCCGGCGCTGGAGGGCGTGCGCGAAGTGGTTATTTCGGAAGAGGTGGTGTCCGGCAACGCCAGGCCGCTCTACATCTATTCCGAGCAGAAGGAAAAGAAGGGCAACGTCAGCGCCTGACGTCAGTCCTGTAGTGGAGTTCTTCAAACGGCGCCGCAAGGCGCCGTTTTGCCGTTTGCGGATGGGCAGGCTATGATGAACGGATTATGACGGATTGGATGAACGGTTTCGTGACGACCCTTGATCTTTGCCTCGCTTGCCTCCAACTAACGGTGGAAGGCCGTGGCGCCGAATTCTGTGCTGTAAAACTCCCGTCACAAACGGTGGTAGGCGGAACCATCCCCGGTCGTTAATATGAGAATCGCGGTTGGCCGATTGGCGGTCGCGACATGAAAGGTTGGACAATGGCCAAAATATCCAAGGCTCCCAGCGACGGCGTCTTCGCAGTCCTCCCACTGCGCGACATCGTGGTGTTCCCGCACATGATCGTTCCGCTATTTGTCGGGCGTGAAAAGTCGATCAAGGCGCTGGAAGAGGTGATGGGTCAGGAAAAGCAGATCCTGCTTGCGACCCAGATGAATGCCGCCGATGACGATCCCGAGTCCGATGCGATCTTCGACATCGGCACGCTCGCCAATGTGCTGCAGTTGCTGAAGCTGCCGGACGGCACCGTCAAGGTGCTGGTCGAAGGCGCCTCGCGCGCGAAAATCGTTTCGTTCACCGACCGTCCCGACTTCCACGAGGCCCGCGCCGCAGCACTGGTCGAACCGGATGAGGAAGAGGTCGAGGTCGAGGCGCTGGCCCGTTCCGTCGTCACCGACTTCGAGAACTACGTCAAGCTGAACAAGAAGATCTCGCCCGAAGTGGTGGGTGCCGCCAGCCAGATCGACGACTATTCCAAGCTCGCCGATACGGTTGCCTCGCATCTTGCCATCAAGATCCCGGAGAAGCAGGAGATGCTGGCCACGCTTTCGGTCAAGGAGCGGCTGGAAAAGGCGATGGGCTTCATGGAAGCCGAGATCTCCGTCCTGCAGGTCGAGAAGCGCATCCGCTCGCGCGTCAAGCGCCAGATGGAGAAGACGCAGCGCGAATACTACCTCAACGAGCAGATGAAGGCGATCCAGAAGGAGCTCGGCGAGGGCGAGGACGGCCGCGACGAGGCCGCCGAGATCGAGGCGCGCATCAAGAAGACCAAGCTCTCCAAGGAGGCCCGCGAAAAGGCGGAAGCCGAACTGAAGAAGCTGCGGACGATGTCGCCGATGTCGGCTGAATCGACCGTCGTACGCAACTATCTCGACTGGATCCTGTCGATACCGTGGGGCAAGAACTCCAAGGTCAAGCAGGATCTGGGCTTCGCGCAGAACGTGCTCGACACCGACCATTTCGGCCTCGACAAGGTCAAGGACCGCATCGTCGAATATCTCGCCGTGCAGAGCCGCCAGAAGAAGCTGAAGGGGCCGATCCTGTGCCTCGTCGGGCCTCCCGGCGTCGGCAAGACCTCGCTCGGCAAATCGATCGCCAAGGCGACCGGCCGCGAGTTCATCCGCATGGCGCTGGGCGGCGTGCGCGACGAGGCCGAGATCCGCGGTCACCGGCGCACCTATATCGGCTCGATGCCCGGCAAGGTCATCCAGTCGATGAAGAAGGCGAAGAAATCCAACCCGCTCTTCCTGCTCGACGAGATCGACAAGATGGGCCAGGATTTCCGCGGCGATCCGTCGTCGGCGTTGCTCGAGGTGCTCGATCCCGAGCAGAACTCGACGTTCATGGACCACTATCTCGAGGTCGAATACGACCTGTCGAGCGTGATGTTCGTGACCACGGCGAACACGTTGAACATTCCGGCACCCTTGATGGACCGCATGGAGATCATTCGTATCGCCGGCTACACCGAGGACGAGAAGATCGAGATCGCCAAGCGCCACCTGATGCCGAAGGTGATCCGCGATCACGCGCTGCAGCCGAACGAGTTCTCCGTCGGCGAGGACGCGATCCGCGGCATCATCCAGACCTACACCCGTGAAGCGGGCGTCAGGAGTCTGGAGCGCGAGCTGATGAAGCTCGGCCGCAAGGCGGTGACCGAGATCCTGAAGACGAAGAAGAAGACGGTCGACATCACGGCGGACAATCTCGCCGATTACCTTGGTGTTCCGCGCTTCCGCTTCGGTCAGGTCGAGGCCGACGATCAGGTCGGCGTTGTCACCGGGCTCGCCTGGACGGAAGTCGGCGGCGAGCTGCTGACGATCGAAGGCGTCATGATGCCCGGCAAGGGCCGCATGACGGTGACCGGCAATCTGCGCGACGTGATGAAGGAATCGATCTCGGCGGCGGCCTCCTATGTCCGCTCGCGGGCTCTCGATTTCGGCGTCGAGCCGCCGCTGTTCGACAAGCGCGACATCCACGTCCACGTGCCCGAAGGCGCAACGCCCAAGGACGGACCGTCGGCGGGCGTGGCGATGGCGACGGCGATCGTCTCGGTGCTGACCGGCATCCCGGTCAGGGCCGACGTGGCGATGACCGGCGAGATCACGCTGCGCGGCAGAGTGCTGCCGATCGGCGGGCTCAAGGAGAAGCTGCTTGCAGCACTGCGCGGCGGCATCAAGAAGGTGCTGATCCCGGAAGACAACGCCAAGGATCTGGCGGAGATTCCGGACAACGTGAAGAACGGTATGGAGATCGTTCCGGTCGGGCGGGTCGGTGAAGTCTTGCGCCATGCGCTGGTGCGTATGCCGGAGGCGATCGAGTGGGTCGAGCCGGTCAATGCGCCGGCTGCGGTGGATGCCGGAGACGACGCCAGCAAGTCGCTAGCTCATTAGCGCGTGCTAAAGTTGCAATGCACAACGGAGAGCCGGGCCTAGAGCCCGGCTCTTTCATGTGAAAAACCCCGGAATTCCGGGGTTTTTTCGACTCTTTTGACGCTTTTCGACTTGGTTGCGGAAGCGCTTCTTTCTAAAGTCCGTTTCCTGCCGGATGAGTCGTACGTTCCGGTTTCTCATGGAAGGGAATTTTTATGAACAAGAACGAACTGGTGTCCGCTGTCGCCGACGCCGCGAGTATTTCGAAGGGTGACGCGCAGTCGGCTGTCGATGCGGTGTTCTCCGTCATCACCGGCGAACTGAAGAAGGGCGGCGATGTCCGGCTTGTCGGCTTCGGAAATTTCACAGTGTCAAAACGCGCTGCCTCGACCGGCCGCAATCCGCAGACCGGCGCCGAAGTGCAGATTCCGGCGCGCACCGTGCCGAAGTTTTCGGCCGGCAAGGGCCTCAAGGACGCAGTCAACTAAGCGCCTTCGTACCCTTTTCAGAGACCAGAAAAGCCGGGCATGCCCGGCTTTTCTTTCGCGCCACTTTGGCGGGCTCTATGCCGTCGGTGCATCGGCGCGCATCAGCCCTTCCTGCTTGAGATCGGCCCAGAGTGCCGATGGCAGCTTCGCGTCGAGCAGCGACCGATTGCTTTCGACCTCGCTCGGCCGCTGGCCGCCGGGGATCACCGACACGACCGAAGGGTGCAGCAGCGGAAATTGCAGTGCCGCCTCGATCAGGCGCACACCGTGGCGCTTGCAGACAGCCTCGATGCGCGTGACGCGGTCGATGATGTCCTGCGGCGCCTCGGTATAATCGTAGTAGGCGCCGGGCTTCGGACCGGTTGCCAGGATGCCGGAATTATACGGCCCGCCGAGAACGATGCCGATGCCGCGCTTCTGGCATAGCGGCAGGAAGGATTGCAGCGCCTCCTGCTCCAGCAGCGTATAGCGCCCGGCAAGCAGGAACAGGTCGAAGTCGCCGCGCTCGGCAAGCGTCTGGGCAACCTGCCATTCGTTGATGCCGCCGCCGAACGCCTTGATGATGCCCTGGTCACGCAGGGACAGCAGCCCGTAATAGCCCGAGCGCATGAACTCCTCGATGCGCTGGTCCGCGGCCGCCTTGCTGCCATGCGTGAAGACGTCGACGTCATGCACGAAAAGGATGTCAATGCGGTCGACGCCGAGGCGTTCCAGCGAGGCTTCGAAGGAGCGCATGACCCCGTCATAGCTGTAGTCGTAGACCTCGCGGCGCGACGGCGTGTCGAAGAACTTGCCGATGCCGGTGCGCTGGTCCGGCGGGCAGGCGCGCATGATGCGGCCGACCTTGCTCGACAGCACATAGTCGTCGCGCTTTTTCGAGCGCAGGAACGGATTGAGCCGCGTTTCCGACAGGCCAAGCCCGTAGAGCGGTGCGGTGTCGTAGTAGCGGCAACCGACCCGCCATGCAGCCTCCAGGGTGGCGTTGGCATCCTCGTCGGAGACGGCACGATAAAGATTGCCGAGCGGCGCCGTGCCGAAGCCGAGTTCCGTGAAACTGATGCCGCCATTGCCGATGCGGTCGAAATGCCGTGTCTTCATATGCTGCCGTTTCCTCATTTCCGTATGTCCCGAGACTATCATGCCTGAGGCGCTGCAAAAGCACTCCGAGCCGTTGGACACGAACTTTCACGGTGATAGCATGAGCAAAAACAAGCCGTTCGGGGAAGATGTGACCAAACAATCCAGATGGGTTTTTGAGGGCAGCAAGCTGGTGGGTCTGTCATGACGAATGCCGGCACAGATCTGTTCAGGATTGCACTCGACGAACGTGGCACGGTGCTGGCTCGGATCGGCGAAAGCCGTATCGACGCCGCCCGCCACACCAACATGGAGTAGGCGTCATGCGCTACGAGCTGATGCTGCCGCACCAGATCCGCAAGGCGATCGCCGAGAACTGGCCGGTCGTGCTCCCGCTCGGCGTGCTCGAATACCATGGTGAGCACATGGCCGTCGGCATGGATACGCTGGCGGTGGTCAAGATGCTGGAGCTGTTCGAAAAGGAAGCCAACATCGCCATCCTGCCAGCCTTCTACTATGGCGCGGCGAGCTACGCGGTGGCGCCGCCAGAGGGCAATGGCTCGGTTCAGGTCGGCGGCAGGGCGCTGGCGCCGTTCGCGGAGGAACTGTTCTACAGCCTGCTGCGCATCGGTTTTCGCAACATCCACGCCATCATCCACCACCAGACCGAGAACTTTGTTGCCGGCATGCCGACCGATCTCGCCTTCAAGACCGCTGGCCGCCAGGCGATCTTCCGTTTTCTGGAGAAGGAGCGCGGCGAGGGCTGGTGGGCCTCCGAGACGATGGCCGGCTACTATGCCGAGCACGCCGAGGGCGGCAATTTCTTCAACTGGATACAAGTGCATCCGCTGATGCCGACGGTGACGGACGGCCAGTATCCCTTCGATCATGCCGGCATCGGCGAGACGTCGCTGATGCTGGCGCTGTGCCCAGAAGCGGTGGACGCCGGCCACTTCGCCGACAATACGGGATGGTATACGGCGACCGCCCCTGAGGCCTCGACGGAACTGGGGCAAAAGGGCGTCGCGATGATCCTCGAGCATATGCGGGCGATATTGTCACGCTAACGGATGCGCCATTTCGAGCGTTGCAGGATGCAGGATGAAAACCGTAGCGATCCTTCGCGCCCCCCTCTGTCCTGCCGGCGTTCAAAAGCATCCACAGTTGCAACGCTCGAAGGAGTGGCGAGGGCCTACTTCACCGCGCCTGCGGTCATGCCCATGATGAGGTAGCGCTCCAGCGCGATGCCGATGACGGCGAGCGGTGTTATCGCGGCGGTGGCGAGTGCGGCCATCGACCACCAGTTGATGCCCTGCGAGCCGGTCTGGCTCGCCACCATCACGGGAATGGTTTTTGCGTCGGTCGAGGTCAGCAGTGCGGCGAAGAAATACTCGTTCCAGCACAGCACCATCGCCAGGATGAACGCCGCGACCATGCCCGGCAGCGCGATCGGCATGACGATGCGGAAGAAGGCGCCCCAGATCGACAGGCCGTCGACGAGGGCTGCTTCCTCCAGTTCGACTGGGATCGAGTTGAACTGGTCGCGCATGATCCAGATAACGATCGGCAGCACCATCAGCGTGTAGAGCAGGATCAGCCCGATGCGCGTGTCGAGCATGCCGACTTCCCGGTACAGCACGAGAAAGGGCAGGGCGAGCACCACCGGCGGCAGGATCAGCTGCGACAGGAAGAAGAAGGAGATGTCCTCGTTCTTGAACCAGGCGAAGTGATAGCGGAAGCGGGTGAGGCCGTAGGCGGCGAGGCTGCCAATGACGATGGCGAGGCTCGATGCGCCGACCGAGGTGATGACCGAATTCATGAAGCGCTTGATGAACTCGTCGCGCACCGTCGAGGTCCGGAAGATCGCATCCGGCGACAGGCCGAGCGAGCGCCAGCCCTTCCAGTCCGGCTGGAAGTCGACGAACGGGATGAGATGGCCCTGGGTGACGTCGACCGCGGTCTTGAACGAGGTGGTTATCGTCCAGTAGATCGGGAACAGGCAGATGAAGGCCCAGAACACCAGCGCGCCATAGATGAAGACGCGGTTGGCGAAAAAGCTCGCCGGCGAGCGAATTTCGGAAGCGGCATAGTCGGTGGTCTGGACGCTCATCTGGCCGCCTGTCAATTGACGTTGCGCACGAAGCGGTTTGCGAATTTCAACAGCCACGTCACGAACACGATGATGATGATGAGGTAGGCCATCGCCAGCATGGTGCCGTAGCCGACATTCGAGCGGTCGCGATACTCGCGGTAGATGAAGCTCGACACCGAATCGGTCGCGCCGCCCGGGCCGCCCGAGGTGACGGTGATAATGATGTCGGCAAGCTTCAACTTGAAGATGATGCGCAGGATGATCGCCGTCACCGATACCGGCAGCATCAGCGGAAAGGTGACCTGCCAGAAGGTCTGCCAGGCATTGGCGCCGTCTACCCTGGCCGCCTCGAGCACCTCGCGCGACATCGCCTGAAGCCCGGCGAGCAGCATGATCATCATGAACGGGATGAACGTCCAGGCGTCCAGCACCATGATCGAGATGCGGGCGGTGATCGGGTTTGAGAAGAAGGCGGGGTTTTCCCAGCCGAGCTGGCGCGCCAGCGCCGCGGCCGGCCCGAAGCGGTATTCCATCAGCGACTTGCCGATCATCCACGACACCGCGACCGGCGACAGCATCAACGGCATCAGGAAGACGACACGGAAGAATTTACGCGCGCGGATCTGTGCGTTGAGCAGCAAAGCGAGGCCGAAAGCGATGACGTATTCGACCAGCACCGCCAGCACATAGAGCACCATGTTGAACAGCGCGTTGCGGTAATAGGGATCCGCCAGCATCTGCCAGAAATTGTCGAGCCCGTTGAACTTGCGGCCGGAGAAGGAACTGAGGTTCCAGTCGGTCAGCGCAATGTAGAAGCCGAACAGCGTCGGGAAGATCACCATGGCGATGGTGAACAGCAGCGCCGGCAGCAGGAACAGCGCGCGCTGGCCGTCTTCGCCGCGTGTCAGCACCTGGCCGACGCCGAGTGCAACACCCCACAGCACATAGGCATAGACGACCGGCCGCCAGGTCTCGAAGCCGATAGTGTTGACCTCTGACTTGTAAAGGATTTGGACTGCGATCACGGCCAGCAGGCCGAGCGTCGCAGCGGCCATCAACGCCCGGCCGAGCCGCTTGCGGCCCGGCGATATCAGATCGGATGGAGCGGCGTTTGCCGGCCACGCACTGGTGGGCAAGGTCTGGTCAGCCACGCGTCCCGTCCGTTCACTGAAGGCTGCTATGACCGGCAGGCCGGTCAAGCTGTTATGACCGGCTGGCCGGTCAGGGTGCTATGACCGGCAGGCCGGTCAAGCTGTGGTCCGGCGGCTTTGCGTCGCCGGACCGCGGTTCCTAAAATCTCAACCTACATGCCGAGCGAGGCCTTGTAGAGCTTGATCTGGTTTTCACGGCCGATCTGGTCGGTCAGCTTCTCCCAGGCGGCTGCAATGGCGTCGGCGCCTTCCTGTGCCGTCATCTTGCCGGCAAATGTATTGGCCAGGATGTCCTCGGCGGCGCTGTAATATTGGAAGATGCCGGGGATACGCGGCTCGATCGCGGCGTTCGGATGGTTGTAACTGTCGGCCTCCGACTTCAGATATGAGGTGATGAAGGCCTCGTCGTAACCGGCCGCCACCCATTCCGGAACGTCGAAATGCGAGTTGCGGTAAGGCTGGAAGCCGGACGGATACGCCGCGCACCAGAGCGACAGGTCCTTGCCGCCGAGATGGGCCGCGGCCGACCATGCCGCCTTCTTCTTCTTTTCATCCGAATCGACACGAGCCATGACGTAGACGCCCCAGCCGAGATAGGCGCAGTTCGGCGCATGGTTCGGGCCGCTGGCGAGTTTGTCCCACTGGCCGGTCTTGGAATTGTAGACGTCGTCCGAGCCGGGCAGGATCGAGAAGCCGGTGACGTCGCCGACGACAGAACTGTCGTTGGTCTTGACGTTGGAGCCGACGTCGCCCCACCAGGTGACCATCGAACCGGTGCCGGCCAGGAACTGCTGGAAGGCCGTGGTGTTCGGGTCGGCGTTGATCTGATCGGCAGGCTCGGACGGCAGCGCGTCGATCACGTCCTGGATCGCCCGCACCCAGGCTGGATTGTTGATGCGCGGCTTCATCGTATCGGCGTCGAACAGCCAGGCCTTGTCGTCGGGATGCTTGGCATAGGCGCTGGCGCGGCTGCCGAGGAAATAGAAGCCGAAGCCACCCCAGGCCTTGGGCGCGTCGAGATAGCCAAAAACATCCTGGCCCTGGAACTGCTTGCCCTTGAGGAATTTTGTCACCGCCTGCACCTGCTGCCAGGTCTTCGGCACGCCCCATTCACCGCCACCGCCGCCGTCCTTCCACGCCTTGGCGAGGTCGGCATCGGCAAACACGTCGGTGCGGTAGTTGAAATTGTGCGCGTCGCCGTCGACGGTCACGCGGTACTGCTTGCCGTCCCAGGTGCCGACCGGTGGCTGCAGATAGGCCACGACGTCCTTCATGTCGATCTGGTCCTTGACCCAGTCCGGCATTTCGGAGGTCAGGCCCTTGCCGCAGACGTCGCCTTCGAACGGCGCGCCCATCTCGATGATGTCGAAATCGACGGTGCCGGTGGCGATCGACTGCTGCAGGCGAGCGTTGTAGTCCGCCTGCGCCAGGTCGATCCAGTTGATCTTGGCGCCGGTATAGGTCTCCCACGGCTTCAGGAAGCCGCGAAACAGCACATTGTGCAGGTTCTGGTTGTTGAGCCCCATGAAGGTGAGCTGGACGCCGGCGAATTCGCCTTCCTTGACGCTGGCCTTGGTCGCCTCCAGGCAAAGCTCGCCGACCTGCTGGAAGTCGGCATCGGTCGGCTGGCCCTTGCCGACACCGGGGATCTGCAGGATCTGCGCGCGCAATTCGCTTGCCGCGGAAGCCGGGCGCGTCAGCGCGCCAAGCCCGGCGCCGGATGCCGCTGCGATCGCGGCCATGCTGGCCGCGCCCTTGAGGACATCGCGGCGAGTGGCACCCGCCCGCATGAATTGGTTGTAAAGGCTGACTTTCATTTCGTTCCTCCCAGAATCTTATGTGCTTGAATCTCTGTGGTGATTGTTCGGGTGTTTGGAGCGCTGGAAATGTTCCCCAACAACAGCGGCTCCCAGAAATAGCGGCCCAAGTTTTCCTCCGCAACGCTTCGCCTTCCGTGGTCCGACCAGCGTGCCGGCGCGCCCGGAACAGGGTCAAAACCCGAGCCCTTTCACTATTCTCACAACCAGGTGCCGTGTCAAACGCGAACAGAGTTTTTTATCTATAAAAGACTGGCTTGCCCTCGCCGTTTGCCTTGTTTAGCTTCACCGCAACGAAAGGGGGGCCGATGGCTCAAGTCGCGATCAGCAATGTGGCCAAGGCGTTCGGAACCGTCAAGGTCCTGCACGGTGTCAGCGTCCACATCGCCGACGGGCAGTTCGTGGTGCTGGTCGGCCCTTCGGGGTGCGGCAAGTCCACGCTGCTCAGGATGGTGGCGGGGCTGGAGACCGTTTCCGGCGGCACGATCGCCATCGGCGACCGTGTCGTCAACCATCTGCCGCCGGCCAAACGCGACATCGCCATGGTGTTCCAGAATTACGCGCTCTATCCGCACAAGACGGTCGAGCAGAACATGGCCTTTGCGCTGAAGCTGCGGAAGACCGATCCGGCCGATGTCGCCGAGCGGGTCAAGCGCGCCGCCGATATCCTCGATCTCAACCCCTATCTCAAGCGCTATCCGCGCCAGCTCTCCGGCGGCCAGCGCCAGCGCGTCGCCATGGGTCGCGCCATCGTGCGCAACCCGCAGGTGTTTTTGTTCGACGAGCCGCTGTCTAACCTCGACGCCAAGCTGCGCGTCCAGATGCGCACCGAGATCAAGGAACTGCACCAGCGGCTGAAGACCACCACCATCTATGTCACGCACGACCAGATCGAGGCCATGACCATGGCCGACAAGATCGTCGTGATGCGCGACGGCCGCATCGAGCAGATCGGCGCGCCGCTGGAACTGTTCGACCGGCCGGCCAATCTGTTCGTCGCAGGCTTCATCGGCTCGCCGTCGATGAACCTGCTCAAGGGCGTGGTGCGCAAGGGCGACAAGCCCATCGTCGAGATCGCCGGGACGCCGTTCCCGATGGCTGCAAGCAGCAAGGTGGAGGACGGGCGCAATATCGTCTACGGCGTCCGGCCCGAGCATCTCGAAATCCACCCCGACGGCGTGCCGGCGAAGATTTCCGTCGTCGAGCCGACCGGTTCCGAAACGCTGGTGTTTCTGCGTTTCGGCGAGGGCGAGATGGTGGCGCTGTTCCGTGAGCGCCACGACTTCAAGCCGGGCGACACGCTGCATCTGAAACCGCGGCTCGACCAGGTCCATCTCTTCGACGCAGAGACCGGCAATCGTCTCTAAAACACTTTGAATTGCGCATGATCTTGTCCGAAAACCGACAACGTTTCGGGATCATGCGCCAGCTTCGCATCAAAAAGCCCGTTCGGGAGGGAACTATGCTCAAAGGGATCAATCCGCTGCTCAACGCCGACGTGCTCCAGGCGTTGCGGGCGATGGGCCATGGCGACGATCTGATCATCGCCGACACCAACTTCCCCTCCGATTCGGTCGCCCGCCAGACCGTGCTCGGCCGGCTGCTGCGCATCGATGCGCCGGCGGCTGACGTGGTCAAGGCGGTGCTGTCGCTTTATCCGCTGGACACTTTCGTCGACGATGCCGCGGCTCGCATGGAGATCGTCGGCAAGCCGGACGAAATTCCCGCCGTGCAGCAGGAAGTGCAAGACGAGATCGATGCTGCGGAGGGCAAGGCCTGGCCGATGATTTCGGTCGAGCGCTACGCCTTCTACGAACGTGCCAAAAAGGCCTATTGCGTCATCCAGACCGGCGAGCGCCGCTTCTATGGCTGTTTTGCCTTCCGCAAGGGCGTCGTGGCGCCGGACGCGGAGTAGCGGGATGCCAGGCAAGCCTGCGGTCGTCAAGCCTGTCGTCATACTGGGCGTCTTCGTCGCCGACACTGCCTACCGCGCCGCCCGCCAACCGCGCATGGGCGAGACGATCCTCGGTACATCCTTCACCCTCGGCCCGGGCGGCAAGGGCTCCAACCAGGCGGTTGCAGCCGGCCGTCTCGGCGCCGACATCACCTTTCTGACGCGCCTTGGCGTCGATCCCTTTGCCGATATGGCCAGGCAGACCTGGACGCAGGCCGGGGTGAAGAGCGCCGTCATCGACACGCCGGAGAGTTATACGGGTGCGGCCTATATCTTCGTCGAGGAGACGAGCGGCAACAACGCCATCATCGTCAGCCCGGGTGCGGCGATGCTGATTTCGCCAGACGACATCGAGGCTAACGCCGGCCTGATCCGCTCGGCCGGCGTCTTCGTCACGCAGCTCGAGCAGCCGATCCAGGCGGCGATGCGGGCTCTGGAGATCGCACGCGGGGCAGGGGTGACGACCATCCTCAACCCGGCGCCGGCAGCAAAGCTTCCTGACCGCATCTACACGCTCTGCGACTATGTCACGCCCAACGAGACCGAGGCCGAGGAACTGACCGGCATCAAGGTTTCGTCCATCGACGACGCCCGCCGCGCCGCCGATCGTTTGCTTGGAAAAGGCGCCGGCGCGGTTATCGTGACGCTCGGCGAACAGGGCGCGCTGCTGCACACGGCCAGCCGCTCCGACCATGTTGGCGCGATCAAAGCCGGTTCCGTGGTCGAGACCACCGGCGCCGGCGACGCCTTCAATGGCGGCCTGGCCGCAGCACTTGCGAGAGGCGTGGACCCGCTGCAGGCGGTCCGCTTCGCCTGCGCCGTTGCTGGCATCTCGGTGACGCGGCGGGGCACGGCGCCGTCGATGCCGACGCTGCAAGAGGTCGAGGCGCTGCTCGCCAAGGCCGAAGCTGATCTCCCCCCTTGAGGGGGAGATGTCCGGCAGGACAGAGGGGGCGCCTCGCTGCGCCATCAAAGGTTCTGCACCGTCGTGACATCAGTCCGTTCCGACCACGGTGACATATTAGGCACAGTTAATATGAATCGGCAAACCTGGCTTGCGTCTTTGGCATAGGTGTCCCGTAATGGATCACTGGGTCTGGCGCCGCAATTGCACGGTCAGCAATGCCGGGGGGCAATTTTGACCTGACAATCGGGGGGTGATTGGGGGACCCCCGCCGCTTCGCAAATGGAGCGGCGGGCTCTTTCACCGCACCACACCGTCACAAGCCGCCGACGGACCGGAATGTTTCTCGCGGAGGCGATCTAGCCGCGAACGCCGGACAATTCGCGGACCTCCGCCCGCAGCGCCTGCAACTCCGCCAGGATCATGGCCTGATCGCTATGCAGCGTCGCCCTGTCGGCCGATTCCACGGCTTCATGCTCGGCCTCCATCGCCGAAACGATCACGCCGATGAACAGATTGAGCACGGTGAACGAGGTCGCGATGATGAACGGGATGAAGAACAGCCAGGCCGCCGGATAGACCACCATGACCGGGCGCACCACGCCGTCCGACCAGCCCTCGAGGGTCATGACCTGGAAAAGCGTGAACAGCGATTCTGGTATGCCGCCGAACAGTTCGGGAAAGGACGAGCCGTAGAGCTTCGTCGCCATCACCGCAAAGACGTAGAACACCAGCCCGAGCAGCAGCATGATCGAGCCCATGCCGGGCAAGGCGGTGATGAAGCCGGTGACGACACGGCGCAGCGACGGAACGATGCTGATCAGGCGCAGCACCCGCAGGATGCGCAGCGCCCGCAGCACCGAGAGAGAGCCGGTCGTGGGGATGAGCGCGAAACCGACGACGAAGAGGTCGAAGATGCGCCATGGATCGCGGAAGAAATGCGTCCTGTAGACGACCAGCCGGATCGCGAGTTCGAGCACGAAGACGCTGAGGATGGCGCGGTCGATAGCCGTCAGAAGCGGGCCAAAGGCAGCAATCGCGTCGGGCGAGGTTTCGAGGCCGAGCGTGACGGCGTTGATCAGGATCAGGACCATGATCGCGAGGTCGAAGCGGCGCGATTCGATGAGCGATTTCAGGGCATCCAAGGCTTCTTCTCCGTTAGAGCATCGGACCCGAAAATGGGAACCGGGTTCGGGAAAATCCAATGCTCAAACCCATATGGCCGGCTTGTGGCGCACCGGATACAAAAAGTCGAAACAGCCGAAGAATGCTGCGGCTAAGCTGCTGATCTCCCCCTCAAGGGGGGAGATTGGCCGTTATCGCCGTTTTCACCAATCACCAGCGTTGCAACGCGCTAGGAACCATGCGGGGAGCAGCGGGTTTGGCTTAGATGCCGACACGTTCGGTCCACCCATTCTCCAAGGAGAACACGATGACATCAGCAAGCAAGACCACAGCAATTGCCGCGGCGTTGGCTATGCTGGCTTCGCCGGCGCTACCCCAGACGAGCTCGCCTGCGCCCGCCGCACCTGCACAAGGTTCACAGCCGTCGCCAGGCGGGCCAACCGAAGACTCCATGCGCCAAACGATGCGCGAGATGATGACTGAGATGCTGGAGGAGAGAATGCAGCATCGCCGCCCGCGAGCAGAGCAGCGAGGTGACGACCGTTGGCATCGCGATTTCCGAAGGCATGACCGGCGCCATATGGGAGGCGGGATGATGCATGGCGCACGGATGCGAATGATGTTCGCCATAGTCGACGCCAACGGCGATGGGGCGCTGTCTCAAACCGAGGTTCAGGATTTTGTCGAGCGGATATTCAGCGCCGTCGACGAGGACGCCGATGACAGCATCGACAGGGAGGAAATTCGATCCTTCTTCCACGGAGGCGCTGACGGAACGGGTGAATAAATCACTGCAAGATCTTGCGCGTTCCTGGACAAGAATTCGGGAAAGGAATTCGGAAATGGCTGGTCTCGTTGCCAAATTTGTCGGGAAAACCCCGGCGCCTCGCAAGGGCATGGCTAGTCCCAGACTGAGTGAGAAAGCCTTCAAGGCGAGGTACAAGCAGCAATTCGTCGATCCAGCGTTCGAACCGTTCGCCCAGTCGATTGAGCAAATCGCTTCGATCGCCTGGCAGGCTTACGCGGATTCCCGCAAGAGCCCGATCACGAGGAAAGCCGGTCTTGGGTTCAGCGACCCCGACTACGATCTGTCCGTCGATTGGATTGCGGCGCACGAGGCGGTGCTACAGGCGCAGCGTCGGTACGAGGACCTAACGGCGCCGCCGCGTCTGTTGATCATCAACGGGTCGTCGCGCAGCGACCACACCTGTCCCGGCGAGATGTCGAAGAGTTTCCGGCTCGCCGAAATCGCCCGTGAGACCATCGACAAGGAAACGAGACTTGCGGTCGAAATTCTCGATCTGTCGCGGCTTGCTTCCGAATACGGGAGGAACATCCATCCGTGCAAGGCGTGCTTTTCGACGGCCGCTCCGCTCTGCCATTGGCCCTGTTCCTGCTATCCCAACCATTCGCTTGGGCAAGTTCAGGACTGGATGAACGAAATCTACCCGATGTGGGTCGCCGCCCACGGCATCATGATCATCTCGCCGGTGAATTGGTATCAGGTTTCTTCGCCTGTCAAACTGATGATGGACAGGCTTGTCTGCGCGGACGGCGGCAATCCGGACCCCTCGCTGACACAAGGAAAGGATGCGGCAAAGGCAAAGGAGGTAGAACTGGCCGGGTGGGACTATCCGCGTCATCTGGCAGGAAGGCTGTTTTCTGTGATCGTGCACGGCGATGTCGAAGGTGCGGAGAATGTGCGGCATTCCATCGCCGACTGGCTGCGCTTCATGAAGTTGTCGCCGGCCGGCCCAAGCGCCGAGCTCGACCGCTACATCGGCTACTGGAAGCCGTACGCTACAAGCCATGAGGAACTCGATGCCGACGAGACAATCCAGGAAGAGGTCCGCAACGCCGCCCGCTCGCTCGCCGAAGCCGTCGTCGAACGTCGGTCGGGCCGTTTCCGTCAGATCGGCATCGGCCTGGAAGACCCGCGGCAAAAATAGGAACACTAGCTCAGAACGGCGATCCGCAAGCGGTGATGGGCCAGATCGAACAGGTTTCTGAAAATCAGGCCAAGCGCTGAAATTTATCGGGCGCCAAGGTCGACCCGAATATCTGAATTGCCGGTCCGGCATTCAGAGTTTTTTACATTTCCAATCAGCTAAGTGATTGAAAATGGCGCGAGTGACGGGGCTCGAACCCGCGACCTCCGGCGTGACAGGCCAGTCAATCTTGCAACGAAATCAGCGAAAGTTTCGAGTTCTCAAGGCCGCGAATGGGCGGGAAAATGCCCGAAAGTTGAAACTAATTCTGCCGACATTCCGATTGGTGGGACAACCGGCCTTTGCCATCAATCGAACGCGGCGATCGAGATCGCGGCGGCCTGGTGCGGCGCTAACTTTGCGACCTGCCAACATCCAATCATTCCCGCCCTTCGCAGGCGCTTCGGCCTGACGGCACTGCAGGCGATCTCCGTACTGCGAGAGGTACGTCGGCAGTGACCAAGTCGAGGCCGTCCGATCTGTACGTTGCGTTCAAGGCGTTGGCTTTGGCCCGTCGTCTTACCCGCAATGAGGCGCTTGTCGCCGGCGCCTTGCTCGCTCACTTCAACGTGAAGACGAGCCAATGTGACCCGAGCATAGGCCGGCTTGGAAAAATGCTCGCGATAGCCCGTAGCAAGGTTCTCAAGGCCACGGCGGCGTTATGCAATGCCGCCGATGACGGGAAGTACCTTTTCGATAAAGACAGCCATGGCGGGAAGTCGAACAGAGCCTCCTACACCCCTAAGTGGGATCGCTTCGCAAAGATAGTCGCGGATTGGGAAACGAGCATGGCGAGACCATCGCCAGATGGTCCCCAAAAAGCGGATGTTAATGGTCCCCAAAAGGGGGACGGTTATGGTCCCCAAAAGGGGGACACAAACTCTTTGAAGGAACTCATTGAAGAAACTCTTGGCGCGCGCGAGGCAAAAACCACAGCCGTTATCGAGCGTCGCAAGAGGCTTGGGAGTAGTAGCGCTAAACCGCCAACCGAACAGCGTTCGATAATCTATGCAATCCCTGGTGGCAAATCTGAACAACCAAGTCGATCCGATGCGGCCCATGAACAGGCGAAGCGAAGAATATCCGACCAGATCAGAGGGACCGACATCGAGGCGTGGCTAACGACCGACGATCCGAAGAACATCTGGTTCGACGCGGCCGTGAAGCAGGAAATCTTCCGCCGAGACTGGGGTCTCAAATGGCTGCGTGGCCGGATGATGAACCAGCGCATGACTCGCCGATTGGGAACGGCGGCGAAGCCATGACCGGGGGGGTGGGTCAGGCTAAAACCCGACTTTTGCCCAGACCCGTCCCCCTCTCATTCGCAGGTTTTTTTTCCTCAACAAAGTTTTTGCGATAGGAACATGGGGGGTGTGACCATGATCGCCAATGAATTCCCCAATAATTTCAATGGCTGCGCTGGAGATCGGACTGACCAAAACGGTATAGACGGCCTATTAATTTTCTTTAGCTGAGCTGGCATCCTGCCGGGTATTCCGGCGCCTTCGCGGCGATGCTTGACCTGCGACTAGGGCTCTCCGCGCCCGGCCGAGCAGGCCCGCATCGTCCCACTTCTGGTCGAGCGCATCGACGTCGCGGTCGAGGGCATTTCCATCCGGCTTCGACGGAAGGCATGGCCAGCTTCGCGACGGAGCTGCGACAGCAGCCGGAGCACAGGAGGACTGCATGATGCCGTCGGAGGACCAAATATGCCGAACTCAGCCCTGACGACAAATCGCTGACCGTCCATCTGCCGCTGACCCTGCGCAAGCGTGGTGGCTGCAAGATCATCATCTCGCCCGCCGGCGCTCAGCAATCGACCCCAGCACGGCCACCTATAGACGCAAGCTTCTAAGACCGAGAGCCAGCCCGCAAGGCCGAGGCCCGAACGGATCCAGGCGATGCGAAAGGGCGATGCCCGCATGCTTCGCCGCAAAGGCAACGATTCCAGACCGGACGAAGACCCCTTGCCTACGCTTCACGGGTCCTTCCGGAGCCATAAACGTATGCGGGGCGGCGTAGCCCGATCCTTGTCCAGTCTGACGCGTTTTATGGAGCCTAAAGAGGCGCCTAAACAGCAGCCTAAAGAGCGCTAAACATGCAGACCTTGTCGAAGGGCGACTTCGCGGCGCACATCGGCGTGACGCCGGGGCGGGTCAGCCAGTACATATCATCGGGGATGATCGGGCCTGACGCGCTCGATCGGCAGGGCCGCACCTCTGATCCGGGCGCTGGCGCGGGCGTTCCGGTGGAAACACATGCTGGAAACAGGCGAGTTCGCCACAGTGATCGAACTTGCCGCGGCCGAAAGGCTTGACCGCTCCTTCGTATCCCACGTGCTCCAGTTGACGCTGCTCGCGCCCGATCTGGTCGAAGCCATACTCGACGGACGGCAGTCCATGGGGGTTCAGCTCCAGGCGCTCGTCAGGGGTTTGCCCGTCGAATGGGAACGGCAACGGGAGTTGATGGCTCCTTCCTGCTGACAATCTCTGCGGCCGCCCTCAGAGAAGCCAGGCCAGCGACTGGCGAAGTAATGTCGTGCCATCCTTGTGGAACCACCGACCATGGCTGAAGATCACGCGCTTTGGCTGAAACGCCACGATGCGCTCCGCGGCCGCCTTCGCCTTCTTCCGTTTGATGATCATCCGTAGGTAAATGGGGGCCTTCCCCACAGGTGCCGTGACGCCTAAGAGGCGCGCCGCCGGCCTGATGATGAACGGCAGCTTTTCCGGCTCGAGATTCAGAACTAGATCGGTAAGCACAATAGTTCGGCTGTTCTTGTGATAGAACGCGACTTCGGTGAACCCACCGGCTCCTGGAACGACAACCTGATCGAGATCTTTCGACCAGGCTTCCGGCGCCGCTGCTGCCAGATCGTGATTGATCCTGACGCCAGCCCGGCGGACCTTTGCCCGATGGCGCAAGCCCGGAGCGGCCCAAGTCGACGCTCCCTGCACATGGTTCTGCCACTCCTTGAGGAACGTCCAGTGTGCACTGTTTGGCGCAACCAGATGCACTATCGGACCAATCTGCTCGAGCTGCTTTCTCAGCTCAAAAGCGAACCGTGTTGGTGAATGCAGCAGGAGACCGCCATTCCCGAGCTGGATAACCGTCATGCGCACTGGGACTGGAATGCCCATAACGCTCAGCGGTCCGCTGTCGACGATCCAGATCCCAGGGGCGACCGGCTTGGCGACATCAAGAGGAGGGTAAGTGGCGTGTTCGGGCTTCATGGTGGTGCTCCAATTCAGCTTGGAGCTGGCGCAACACGCTTCGAGAGGATCTGTTCCGGGAACTGCGTGACGGCCTAGTTCGTCTGGGCCAAGCAAATCATTATGTTGCAACATAGTAACGGCAGCTTTGCGCCTGAATTCGGTCGTTCGTGACGCATTCGGCTAGTCCTGAAAGCGGCCATCGCTCTCGCCGCACGGGTCCTTCAAAGAAGGCTTGCTTTAGAGAAACGAAGCTGACGGCAAGCTTGCTATCCTCCGGCTGGGACAAACTCCGAGGTGAGTCCTAGGCCCAGCGAGGACGACGGAGGCGAACACCGGCGTCATCCACGCCATAAACCACAAGACGAGCGCGGAGAGCGGGCGCAGGGTGATAATGTGAGCAGTCAAGAACGACAAGCCGGAAGGCGCGACCTACAGGAATCCTCCTCTAACGCCGCAGTTGCAGCCGGCGCATTACTCTTTCTTGGTGCGCCTTGGCCGTGCTTCGACGATTGTTGGCTCTCGTACATACAAGTAGCGTGGCTTGCTTTCTTCTCGCTCCCGCATCCATTCAAGCAATTGAGGTACTGCGGGCTTAATGGCGCTGATCAATGTGTCCACAAGCTTCCTAAACTCCAACACCTCTCCGGTGGTGATCGGTCGACGTGAGTGCACGGCCGCGTTCCTGGTGGCACGCACCTTGTCGAAGAGGTCTGCAAGTTCTCCCTTGCCCGACGCGTCTAGTTTAACACTCCTAAGCATATATTGGGGCGGTATCGGGTAACGCCTTCCACTGTCCTTTTCGACGAAGAGCTTCTCAAACTCCTGAAAGGCGTTCATGACTGCCGCTTCCGGATACAATTGGGCCAACTGCAAGAACGGATCGTCCTTCTTTACAGAAGTATCCGTCTCTTCAAAGACTAGAACCTCTTTCGCGGCCTCCTTCGCTTCTTCGAGTTGGTCGGCGAAAGTGGCGCTCACCCCTCCAGGTCCGCTAACGGCTTTCACTCTCCCCACGAGCCGGACCAACTGCTTGCGGAATACTAGAACGATGATCACAAGCGCGACTGGCCACGCGATCGCTCCGATGAGCGAGACCAGCAATGTTAGGTAGTCGAGTACAGTGTCCGACCGTTCCGCTAACTCGACGAAGTCAGGCGATTGTTCCATTTATTCTGCTCACCCCGTCACTCTGTCTTGCAGCTCATTCCTTAAAGGCCTGACTAGCCTTCTTGACCACGTCAGCCTGTCGTGCAGGCCCGTTGTAGAGCTTTTCCAGCAGCAGATTGATGATGCTGATCCCCGCCACCATCTCATTGCGGGTCATGGCAATGCGCTCGTGAGCACCAGCGTTCCCTTTCTCCCTAATTCTGTGAAGCAACGATACCTGCGCCTCGTCCACATATCCTTTGGCGTGAAGATCATCGATCTTTCTCTTCAGATTGCGACCCGCACATTTTGTGTCGTTCACGATAAACTCGACCACCATCCGAAGCGCTACGGTTGCCAACTTGAGTTTGCTACCCGCTAGTGCGTAGAGCATCTCTTCGATCAACTCGTTTAGCTCAGTTGGTGTGAAATCCGTGTTGAAAGCGAAATCCGCAGATGAGGGCGGAGGATACTGAATCTCGTCTGGGACGAGGTTTATGTTTCCCTCAGGGTCGTGGTCATATTGCTCACTGAAATACGACGCCTTCTCAAAACACACCTCGTCGCACGCGCCACATCGATAAAGAGAGAAATTTGTCCAACCGTAGATTGGGCCGTGCTGATGCACTTCATCCCACCGGCCCACGCACTGGGCCTCAAGGGTGTGGATCGTCTGCCTCCGACATTCGCTGCACTGAAGTTTCTTTCGGCTATCTAAGTCGACATTACGTTTGAACGTATCAAACACTATTTCCCCCGCAGGACGCCAGTTTCCAAGGTCAGCATACACGGTTGTTGAGACGGGCGAGCCGCGTTCCTCTGGTCTTTCGGTCACCAGCTCAGACAACCCCAGCCGAGTACCCACGCTGCAGGGTTCGTCGGCGGTAAAAGACTGCTTGTCAATGGCGCGCCACGTCAAAGCTGACGGTCCCCTCTCGCCGCCGATCCTGTCGGACGGCAAAGCCCTCGAAGCCGGACGTTCAGGCAATCTTTGCCTCCGCCCGAAAGCGGATGGTCCGCCGAAGCCAACCACATAGCCAAGCCGTCTCGCATCGGCCGGAGCGGCCTGCGTTAGCTAGGTCCCGAAGGGGTCATTGAGCGATCAGGCAAGCACTCGCTTGCGCCAAGAGCCGACCTCAACACATTTTGGGCCACACCCAAGCCATCCGTCGGGTGCAGCAGCCAGCCCTTTCCAAGTGCTGGGCTGAACCTACTAAACAGCGGCCCGTTGCTTGTAGTGAAGACGCTCAGCGCGGATTAGCTGGCCAGTTTTGCAAGAGTATGTGGCCGAGCCACAAGCGCCGTTCACACATTCAACAAGGCGGGGGACTGCTCGTCAATGCTGGCCTATCCACACGCCCGCTTTATTGAAATTGGCCAAGAAGTCAGCAGCGCTCGCAACGCCCGCAGCATTGAACAAGGCGTCGATCGAAGGCGCGACGGCAGCACGATAACTGGCATCAGTTCCGAAGTCGGCGATCACCTGCATGGGAAGCACTCCATCATGGGGGTGAAAACGCCCGCTGAAAAGCCTCTTCATGTGCTTGCGGGACACAGTCGATCTGCCCTTCCGTGGATCAACCAGATCGCACTGGCTTGCACGGCACCAAGTCAAGCATCCCCCAATCAAAGCGGCGATGAAGTTCCAGCGGAAAAGCAGGGCAATGACGAGGCAGATCAGACCTGTCGCACAGACTGTGGCGTAGTCGAGCAGTTCGTCTTCCATTTTCACCAACACCTGTTTTCGTCGGTCTCGCCGTTCAAAAACGGCGGCGGAGGCCGGCTAGTTGATTGTAGCGAATCCATTCTCCGGATGCGTCTTTGGCAAAGCCGACGACGCGATCCAGGGGCTGAGCCTGTGGTGACATCTTGATTGATGTCATGCACGATACTCCGAGGCCGCTGCTGTTCTTGTCGCACTGGCCGAGAGTAAACGAGACCTTGGGCGAATACGCGGTAGTTGAAAGGCCGATCCGCCAGAATGTGCAGAACCTCTATCTGTCGTACGGATAGTTGAGACTCAGTTCCGTGCCCATTGCCGCCGTAAGGTCGGTTTGCGGCATCCATTCTTCGGACTTGAGAAGGAGCATGGACGACGACATGTTGGTAGAATTCGCAAACGCTGTCAGTGCCGTGCAATGTGCCGTCGACTTACCACAAGGCATGGCTACGGCGAATGCCGATGAAAATGTTCAACCAACGATAGACTGTATGTCGCATGAACTGCTACCAATGACATTTGTCTACGGTACCTTGCCCATCCCTCAACCCCAAACCCTTTACGATGGAGGATACAATGAGTTTGCGTCAAACATGGCAGCAGGCAAAGCAACGCGCTGCCCCTGAGGTTTCCAGCAATTTCTTTGGGTCGGCCGATCTGGGGCCTCTTCTCGACAAGGCAGAGAAAGCAGAAGCCGATTACGACAAACTGCCCGGTCACACTGATGACGCCACCATTAAGAAGATGAGAAAAGCTGCCTTTGATGCTTATGGTGCTGCAAAAAACGCTGCCGCAAACTACGTGAAACTAATCGGTATGGGCGAGAAGTCTTCGGCCAATAGCCCCGCCATGATCAATAAGCTCAAGGCACTGGACACCGCCGTTTTGGGGCTCGTCAATCAATTGAACAGCGCGCAGGCTCGGCTCAAATAATGCGCCTCCGAGCGTGTTGCCCGGTCGACCTCGGTTCTCAAGCTCCCTTCCTTGGGACAATCCCAAGGGCGGAAAACAAAGATAGAAGAGGCAACGAAAATGGACGACACCGATAACCTAATCCCAGCAATCCCAGAGGATATGGGCGGCGCGCGTATTGGGGCCTGTTATGATCAATTTACTAGACAATTGATTCCCGGTGCTTTTGCGATTCTTCCTTCTCTCGCCGGTACGGACGACATTATTTTTATTACGGGCAGAGGGCGTTCAACAATGGTTGCTAACAGTTCGTCGCACAGTGTTGCCGAAAGCACCGTTTTTCAACTTGAGTCGAAGGTTGATGGCGGCTTCGAAGGTGGGACGTTTGGAGTTAGTGCTTCAGTTGGCTTCCACATGCACGCCGCGAAAGCGACTAGCAAAGAAACCGAGAATCTCAACATAACTGGGTATTACTATTTTGGTGGTCAGCGGCAGGAACTCCGCGTCATGGATGGAGAGGAGCTGCTCTCCATAACCACACAAACCTTCCAAAGGAAATATCAAGCAATTTTAGATGCGTCCACGCCAGAGGAATACATAAACAGCTATCTCGATTTCACGCAGACATTCGGACATGGTTGCGTAACTGTTGTTTATCTTTCTGCCGGCTCGGCATTTCGGCTGACGATGGAGCGCAAGGAGGACGCCGAAGCTACGAGCCGTAAGTACGGCGGCTCCGTCTCGTTGAGTGGACATTATGGCGGTGGATATGGAGACGCTTCGGTGGCTGTTGACTGGGCGAACGATCAGCATACCGCTTCAAAGGACGTCAGTTTAACGCTTGTCACCGAAGACCTTCCCGCCAACTCATCCACGAAGGATTGGTCTTCAAGCATGGTGAGCAGTCTCAGTACCGCCACCCTGAGTAATTTGACTGATAAAGTCGCCCACGTTCAAGTCCCGTCCATAACCACTCCAACTGCCCCGGATCGCCCTCAAGGTCACCCCAGAGAGTCCGACATTAGAGAAAAAGCGAAAGTCGACGCTAACGACGGCGATGTGACGGGTGCCGTGCAGGATAGAATAATGAAGCGAGATGGATTCGAAGGTAGTTGGGACGATTATATTAAAGAGCACAAGCGGGTTATCGCATCGCTTACACCGGCTCAAATCGCGGCGGAGGCCGCATTGGCGGCAGGAGATTTGACATGACAACGGAAGACGGAGGCTGGGGCATCGGTGGTTACTGTCCCATAGGGTATCAGGTGACTCCTTGGAGTTCGCTTTTTCCGGCTCTTGCATCGCATCCGACTTCCACAACCTTGAAGTCGATGTACATAGCAAAGATGAACATGTACTATTTGACCAGATTGCACTTTGGTCATTATCTGAATTTTATCTCGGATGTTGGAGTGAAATTCCACGACAATTCCGCTATCGCTGATGACCTCGATTGGTATGAAACATGTTGCGAAGACCTAAGACTGCGGGTATCGGAAGCATCCTCTGAAACGACTTTGGACAATGCCAAATGGAAAATCGTTGTTACATCTTTCCAAGATAAGCTAATGTCCAAGAAGGCTGGTGTTAAACAATTTTACGGCGATTTAATTTATGAAATTTTTTATCAGAACTATACGTTTTTTTGTAATTGTGCCTATGGACTGATAATGGTCTATAAAGGGATCCCGGGGCACGACGGCGTATTCTATGAGTCTACGGCTTGTACGAACTCTCACTTTGCATCCCGAACAAATCAGAACCCATTTACATTGCTTTCCATGCTTGGCGATGCCATGCGTTACTATCCTGTAATAACGCGTCCTGGTGGTTTAGCGTTAGTCTGCTATGTTTCCGACTATGGTTGGAGAGACATACAACTTTCTACAGAGGCCAATCGCTTCTTTTATCTTAATTACATTCTAAACAAAACTCCGGGATTCAAAGATACCAATGGTTATGTTTACTACGACATGGATTCTGTTTTTAGGCCCTACATAGCGCCTGGGTATAAGGCATATCGGGTGGGCCTGGACGATGTCCCTGATAATTATAGTGGAAAAATTCGAGGGCTACCCATGCTTCATAAGCTGCCTTTCGAATTCCTGAGTTCCTTCGCGTCGGGAAGTGTGTGACGAGTATCGCCAATCAGAGCCCATAGTTACTATCTAAAAAGACGTAATCGAAATCCGCAACACACCTTGGAACCGAGCAGTCCAAGTCACTGTCATCGCGCCGACCCACGCCAATTGACGCTAGATGGAGCAGCTGTGACTGTCAATCGGCGCACAATTGGGACCCTTGAACCCGCCAAAATTGATCCGCGGGTTACCATTTGACCCGACTGGTTGGAGGAGGTTCTCCACGTTTCGAGCGTCCGCGACATCAACCTTTGCACCGCCCGCGAATGCCGCGAAGGGGAGAATGTGAAGTACGAGACGACCTTCGGTTCAGTTGCCAATGGCGAGCGTCACAACCCCTTCGTTGTCGGCTATTTTCTGCACCCGTTCGGCAACGTAAGCCGTCATGCAGCTATTCCACCGCCTGCGCCTGAAAGCCGCCAGTCAGCAGACGGCCCCGGAGCGGGCGTTCAGATGATCGAAAACAAACGTCGGCTTATTCGGCGATGCACTCTGGCACTATAGTCTGATCACTGGATTTGTCCGCCGCTCCTCGACGGTACGGCGGACGCCCCATAACCTTGCAGGCAACTTAAGGCTACTTAGAGGCCAAGGGGGCTTCGCGCGTCTTCAGGTAGCTTTCGATAACCGCTCCATAGTTTGGCGCGACGAGCGCATAGAGTTTGGCGAGTTCCGCGGCTTCCGGACGGTTCCAGGTCCTGTGGGTCTCGGACAGGACGGCATTCGTTGATGTTGGGACGATGCCCGCCTGTGCGAACCGAGCGAGCGAGGTTCGCGATGCCATTTCACTTGGATCGCCCGAGGCGTCGATGACGGCGTAGACGTCGTAGCCCGCGGCCTTGGCGTCGAGGGCGGGAAACATCAGGCACACGCTAGTCCAGACTCCAGCCATGATGAGCGTCCTGCGGCCGGTTGCCTCCACCGCGGCGACGAAGTCGGCGTTGTCCCAGGCGTTCACCTCACCCTTGCGGGAGACATAGATCGCATGCGGAGCAGTTTCGTGAATCTCGGGCATCAGCGGGCCGTTCGGGCCGTTCGGTTCCGATGCGGTGGTGATCACCGGGATATCGAGCATCGTGGCGAGCCTCGCCAGCATCGTCACGTTGCGGCGCAGGTCGTCAACGTCAATGTCTTGCACCGTCTGGAACAGCCCCGCCTGATGGTCCATCAGCAAGATTACGGTGTCCGCCGGATCCAGAAGCGCCTGCCCCCCGCCCGTCGACAGCACACTGGATCGGGGTTCTGCGGTTGACTGCGCCTGGACCGGTGCGGCTTGCGCCACGAAGGCTGCGACGAATGCCGCGCCTACCAGGCGCAGAGCTTGTTTGAGAATCGATTTCATGGAAGCGTCCTTTCCTTCAGTGCGCCAATCATGGCGCGACGAGATGAACCGAACCATCATGCGAGAGGGCCATATCTCCGCTCGCGCGGTCTAGGCACCATCATCCCGAAGGCTAGGTAGGTACGCTTCGGCTCGCCACATCTCGTAGATTTCCAAGACGCGCGGCTCTTCCGCGACATCCGATCGCGCCGGGCGCGACCGGGTCTGATGTATACGGATGGCGAAACGCATACGAAAGTACATAGCAGGCCATCTGAGCGAAGAAGCTGCTCAGATCGTTCGTGCGATGGCTCGTCAATCCCGATTGTGTAATTTGGGTAGTGCGCAAGTAAATTGGCGCGACACAGTTTGGTGAAACGACGGAGGTAGCCGATGATCTGCATCCAATGCGAATCACCTTTTCATCGGCGACCAGTCCATTACTACTTCTGTTCGCAGACATGTTGGGAAGACGCTAAGACAAACACACCTTGGAGGATTCTATCCGATGGTTTCGGCCCGTTCACGTCTCCTGTTAAGTTCATTACTTCTACTCGGTACCCTAGACCCTCCTGGCAGGGTCAGCGCACACGACGCCCCGACCGGATCGAAGTACCCGTGGGGTTGTTGTAGCAATATGGCCTTTAAGGAGGTCTAGTCATCAGCGGCACTGAAGAAGCCCGAAGGGTACGTGATTCAATGCACCGGTGAGGTCATGGGCTACCAGGACAAAATGTATTGCGCGGCTGAGTAGTTTGACCTCTACGGAGACGCGCCCTGTAAGTTCATCGCTGGGTGTTTACCACGGAGCAGGCGGCGCGCTCCCGGACAAGCTCGCTGCACTTCGCTGCCAACCGCCACGGATCGCAGGACGAGAGTTTCTTGAACTAAGGGAGCTCCATCGTGGCGGGATATAGCCGAAGGTGAGAGAATGGGTGACTTCCAAGAGACAACCAACCCGGCACTGACAGGGCTACGGGGCCTCTGTCCGCGCTGCCAAAAAGGACATCTGTTCGCAGGCTTCCTGAAACTTGCCCCTCACTGCGAAGTCTGCGGCCTTGACTACACGTTTGCCGATCCAGCGGATGGCCCGGCTTTCTTTGCAATGTCCATCGTAGCCTTCCCCGCTCTCGCCTTCGCGTTGTGGCTGCAAGTGAGTTATGAGCCAGCATATTGGGTGCACCTGTTCACGACGCTGCCGCTCACAATCGGTGCCTGTTTGCTGCTCCTTCGACCTTTGAAGGGGTGGCTGGTGTGCTCCCAATACTTCCACAAGGCAGCGGAAGGCTCGATTGATTGGGATTGGCACGCGGATTTGAAGCGGTCTCAAATTAAGGGCAGTAAGCGCGCCGATGACATAAAGAAGAGCGAGCGACCGCGCCGAGACGGGGGATAGAAGGGAACGGGGCAATGTGCTCGTTGACGGGCAGTTCGCATGCTCGGCACCGCCAGAAATTACGGCAGCGAACTACGGCGACCACTTTGTCTCTGACAATTGACCAGCTGCGGACGTGTCGATCAGTTGATTCATTGGCGGCGCGGGAGGCGCTGCAATGAGTGATTTGATTTGGTTGTCAGATGGGGCGATGCGCCGAATCGAGCCGCATTTCCCACGGCCTCACGGTGTGCCGCGGGTCGATGACGGCGGATCGCCGGCGGCATTAAGAACGGGCTGCGGTGGCGCGCCGCGCCCCCACGGTCTCCACAAGGTGACCTATACTCAAGTCGAGGTTATGCATTAAAATTTCTAAGTCAAATCAGCCTTTGTTATGATTCCGTTGCCTGCCTGACGCAGATAGACAATATGGCCAGGGAGACGCTACTTATTGCAAATTTGGACGGACAGCTCATGGGAGTATCCGGCGGCAGGAAACAAGCGTAGGTTGATTGACGCGTCACGGACGCACAGTTGATACTGACCACGTGAGCGCTGCTAATTCGTGTCCAGCAGGTCTCCCCCGAGGCGACAATTATGGGCGTGGCAAACCCAGGAATCACAGACAGCCCGATCGCAATTCTGGTTGATGATGATCCATCGGTCAGCGACGCCTTGGAGGAGTTGCTGAATTCGGTCGGTATCGATTCGGTATCGTTTTCTTCAGCTCTCGAAGTGCTGGACGCAAAGCTGCCAGATCGACCAGGATGCCTTATTCTCGATGTGAGAATGCCGGGTCTGAGCGGCCTCGACCTCCAGCATCTCCTTGCAACAAAAGGCTTGCTGATGCCGATCGTGTTCCTGACGGGCCATGGCGACATCGCCATGAGCGTCCAGGCGATGAAGGCAGGGGCAGTGGATTTCCTGACTAAGCCGGTGCGCGACCAGACCTTCCTTGACGCGGTGTGGACAGCCATCGCCGCCGACATCGCCCGAAGGGCGGCCTCAACCGTAACGCGAAACAACATAGCCCTTTATGAGACGCTTACCCCCCGCGAGCGGCAAGTCATGAAGTATGTAGTCTCTGGTGCGATGAACAAGCAGATCGCATTCGATCTTGGCATCAGCGAAATCACAGTGAAGCTCCATCGGAGCAACATGATGAAGAAGCTGCACGCAAGGACCGTCGCACAACTCTACAACGCCTGGCAGTCGCTTCCGGCCGATATCCGATGAGTGACAGTCATGATTTGGCAACTGCTGTGGAAGATAGGAGCACCGTCAGAGGCAGGTTTCTCGTAGCTGACTGAAGTGTGATAGCGGGCCGGAGGCAGAGGAGGTCTCAAGAGGGGTCCCAAATGGAGCTAAGATCATCAAAACAACGCCGCGCCGTGGCTTGGGCTATCGGAGCCGCGAGTGTCTTGCTGACGCTATTTGCCAACGAGCCCTCTAGCCTGCTGGTCGCGGTAGCGGCTGTATGCATTTGCGTCGGCTGGAAAGCTGGATTGATGGCGATTGCGGCTGCCAGTCTGCTTTCATCGGCGATCCTGCTGTCGCCGAAATACGGGGCCACAGACGGCGGCGTCAGGCTGGCGGTATTTGTTGCCGCGGCGTTTGGGCTCTGGCTGGTGGTCAAGATTTTCAGAACCATCAGCTTTTATGACCGGGTTTACCAAGGCGCCGGACCTAGCATTGCCGATGTTCCGGGCCTCGGTTGGTCCGCCTATCCGGACGGGCACCTTCGGTTCCTCAATTCCGCAGCCCTCGAGTACGTTGGCGTCACGGCCGAAGAAATGCGCGAGATCATGGATGCCGACGACTTTTCCTGGTGGCGGAGATTTGTCCATCCCGACGATGTCGAGACGAGCATGGCGCAATGGCGCCACAGCCGAGAGACGGGCGAGCCGATGATCGGTGAGCAGCGCTTGCGCCGGTTCGATGGCACATATCGATGGTTTCGCGATACGGGTGTTGCCTCGCGCGATGAGCGGGGGCGAATTGTCGGCTGGTACGGCCATACCGAGGACATCGACGACCGGCGCAAGGCGGAAGCCGCGCTGCGCCAGAGCGAGAGGGAGCTCAGGCTGCTGGTCGATACGGTTCCCACGATGATCTGGCTTATGACGCCGGCGGGATTACCGTACTATTTCAACAAACGGTTCGTCGACTGGGCGGGCGTTGACTCGGCCAAGGAGGAACCGCGAGGCACGCGGCAATTCGCCTCGCATGTGGAGTTGTTCCATCCCGACGACCGGGCGGCCGTCAAGGCCGTGTTCCAGAAGTCCTTTGGCCGTGGAGAGCCGCTCCAGCACAAAGGTCGGCTCTGCCGGAAGGATGGCGAATATCGCTGGATCGATTCGCGCTTCGAACCACTACGCGACGAAGACGGCACTATCCTTCGCTGGTACGGCGTCAACTTCGACATTGACGACGAGGTCCGCGCCCAGGAATCTCTGCGTCTGGCGGACGAACGGCTCGCGCGCGCCTTGCGTGCCGCCAGCCTGTCCGAACTGTCGGTTTCCATTGCGCACGAACTCAACCAGCCGCTGCAGGCGGTCGTGGCCAACGCCGGCGCGTTCCAGAGATGGCTGAACGCCGATCCGCCAAACTTCAGTCACGCCAGCCGGGTCGCTCAAAAAATCATCAGAAACGCCGACGCGGCGGCGCAGGTGATCAGCCGCATCCGGGCGCTGTTCAGCAAGACCCAAGGCGAACCACACGCGATCGATCTGAACGCGGTGATCCGCGAAGTGAGTGATCTCCTGGGTGACAGGCTCGCATCGAGCAGCATCAAGCTGGACCTTGACCTCGATCCCCGCCTTCCTGCGACGGCTGCCGATCACGTTCAGATGGAGCAGGTCGTCCTTAACCTCGTCCGCAACGGCATCGAAGCGATGCAGGACGTCAGCACCAACATGCGAAGCCTGCGGATCGTGTCGCGACGTCAGAATGACGGAACAGTCGAGGTCGAAGTGCGAGATCGCGGCCGCGGGCTTAGCGATCCGGAACGGATTTTCGAGGCGTTCTACACAACCAAGCCGGATGGAATGGGAATGGGCCTGGCAATCTGCCGCTCGATTGTCGAGGCACACTGCGGACGGCTTTGGGCGGAAAATGTCGAGACAGGGGGGGCATCCATAACCTTCAGCCTCCCCATCCGCGGTGCCGACTCGACCAATACACCCACCGCCGCGATAATAAGGGCCTGAGTGGGCGCTTTCAGAGGTTGATCCGGGAATCGGCCATCGACTGTCCGATCTCGATGAGCGTGTTGACCAGGATGTACAAGATTCCGAAGACGATGGCGACGCCCAGCACTGCCGGGAGATCGGCGCTGGCAAAAGCCTGGACCGTGTAAAGACCCAGACCAGGCCACCCGAAAACGCGCTCGACGACAAGCAAATTGCCGAAGAGAAGTCGGACCTGCAGGCCGAGCATGGACAGCGGGGCCGTGGCGGCATTGCGCAAACCGTGGCGCAACAGCACCTTTGTCTCGCTGAGACCCTTGCCGCGTGCCGTACGAATATATGCCTGACTCATAACCTCGTGAAGCGCACCGTTCAGGCTTCGCCCAACCGCGACGCCGATGGGCAACGCCAGTGCAAGCGCCGGCAAGATCAGGTGCAGCAGCGCGTCGACGCTGACTTCGGGCCGGCCGACCAGTATTCCATCGATGACGTTGAGTCCCGTAGGGCCTGCGAAGTCGCGGTAGGTAAGCCGACCCGCTCCGGGAAGCCAGTCGAGTTGGAACCAGAAAAAGTAGCTGAGAAGTAAGGCCGACAGAAAGATCGGCGTGGAGCCCACCCCCACCATAGCGAGCCTTATGCCAGCCGATCCCGGAACCAGGAACTGAAGCGCTGCCATGACGCCGGCGAGCGCCACTCCCAAAGCGATCGCCGCCAGTCCGAGTTCAAGCGTAGCGGGAAGAAATTGCTGTATGTCGTCAGACACCGGCTGCCGGGTCCTTACCGACGTCCCCAGATCCGCATGCGCGAGGCGCAATAGAAAACGCCCGTACTGAACGACAGCGGGGTCGTCAAGTCCGAGTTGCTCGCGCATCGCTTCGACCGTTTCCAGCGGAGCGTTCGGCCCGGCAATGGCCCGCGCTGGATCAGCGGGGATAATGCTTTGGAGACCGAAAACGATGAAGCTCATCACCAGGAGAACGACGACGGCGCCGACGATGCTTTTGGTGAGATATGTCAGCATCTACGCCCCCCTCAGCGCGGCGCGAAGGCCGTCACCCGCAAGGTTGGCGAGGAGGCAGAGGAGAAAGATGATCGCGGCCGGCAGGATCGGCAGCCACCAATGGACGGTGAGACTGTCGAGGGTGCGCGACGTCATCGCTCCGAGTTCAGGCGCCGGTGCAGGCAGTCCAAGTCCAAGGAACGACATCAGCGACAACGTCATGATGACGTTGGCGACATCCAGTGACGCCCCGATGAGCAAGGCTGGGACCACTCCCGGCAACAAGTAACGCATCAGCAGGCGCGGACCGCCGACCCCGGCGATACGCGCCGCCTCGACATGAGGACGGGCCTTGAGGCGACGAATTTCATCACGGGATATGCGCGCATACCAGGGCCACCAGAAAATGGCGAGTGCGATCATCGTGTTGGCAAGCCCGGGACCGAGCGAAGCCACGACAGCGAGCGCGATGAGCGTTCCTGGAAGGACTAAGAACAAGTCGACGATCCGCTCGATGACCAAATCGACCTTGGCGCCCATCAGACCCGAAATCATTCCGACCAGGGAGCCTACACTGAGACTGAAACCGATAACGGCAAGCCCTGGCAGCCACGTATATTGAACGCCGAGAATGACGCGCGAGAACAGGTCGCGGCCGATCTCGTCGGTGCCGAACCAATGTCCGGCCGAAGGCGGCAGGTAGGCCCCGGCGACGCGCAGTTGTGGGTCGAATGGCGTGATCCATGGCGCCAGCACGGCCACGACGGTGACGACAGGCACGCCGACAATTCCGACGCTTTCAAGCCAACCGGCACGCCGGAAGAAATCGCGCCAGTTGAACCGAGGCCGCGCAGGCAGCGTGTCTGGGCTTGGTCTGCTGGTCATCGTCAGGCTCCCGCCTGCAGGCTCGGCATCGCCGCGATGAGAGACCGCGTGTAGGCGGACTGTGGTGCGGCAATGATGGCATCTGGATCGGCAACCTCGACCAACTCGCCGTCCTTCAGCACCGCGATACGGTCGGCGATGATCCTGGCGGCCGCCAGATCGTGCGTCACGAACAGCATCGCCATGTCGAGCCGCCGCCGAAGGTCGCTAAGAAGGTTCAAGGTGGTGGCCGCCAGCGACACGTCCATGGCGCTGATCGGCTCATCGCAGAGCAGAAGCCTTGGGGGGACGATTACCGCGCGAGCCAAAACAGCGCGCTGGCACTGCCCGACCGACATCTCGGCCGGCAACGCGTCCATCAGGATCGGATCGAGGCCGACCAGCTTCATTGCCTCTCCGACGCGACGGCGGCCGTAGTCACTGTCCAGCGAAACGGCCCGCAGGCGCTCGCCGATCTGCTCGCCGATCGTGAGCCACGGCGTCAGCGCCGCCACGGGGTCTTGAAACACGACTTGCGGAGGAGGCATGTCAAAGCGTGTAACAGTGCCGCTCTCGGGCACCACGAGCCCGGCAGCAATTCTCAGAAGGGTAGACTTGCCGGCGCCACTCTCGCCCACCAGGGCCACGCACTCGCCAAGCTTGATCGAGAGGTTGACCCACCTAAGAACGGGCTGCGGTTGGCGCCGTCCCCAAAACGATCGGGCGCCCGTCGGATATGTTTTTCCGACGTTGGACAGCCTCAAGGCCGCAGTTGCCTGGATCGCCTGGGCCGGCCATGGTTTCGCGTCAGCGCGCTGAGCTGAGAGAAATGGGGTTTGCTCGTGGTGAAGGCAGGCAACTACGCCACCGTGGACGGAAGCAGGCTCCAGCGGTGGGCGGATTGCCGTGCAATCTGGCTGGGCGATCGGGCAACGTGTCGCGTAGGCGCAGGCGTTCTCAACATTTATGGAGGGCATGCGCTCGGACGGGAGCGTGGGAAGCGGGCGCCGTCGATCAGAGTCCAGATCGAATCGAGCGGCGAGCAGGCCGGCGGAATAGGGGTGCGTGGCATTGCGGGCCACGTCCTGTATGCGGCCCATTTCAACGATGCGTCCGGCGTAGAGAACCAGGACGCGGTCGGCCAGTGAGGCCGCCACACTCAGATCGTGGGTAACGAACAGAATTGCCGTCTGCTGATCGCGGGCGAGATCGCGCAACAGGTCGAGGATCTGCGCCTGCATGGTGACGTCGAGCGCGGTGGTCGGTTCATCGGCGATGAGCAGCTTCGGCCGTGCCATCATCGCCATGGCAATAAGCACTCGCTGACACTGCCCTCCCGACAGCCGATGCGGAAGCGCATCGGCGATGCGGTCCGGGTCAGGCAGGCCGGTTCGGCTGAGCCAGTCTTCGATCGATCCCTCGGACCCCCCATTGGATTCTCGCATCTGGCGGCGGATCGTCATCGTGGGGTTGAGCGCGCCCATCGGATCTTGCGAGATGGCGCGGACGAGATGGCGGCGGGCCGACTGCCACGTGCGCCTTCCCGCGCCGATAAGCTCGATGCCCGCAAGCCGAATCGAGCCTGCAACCTGCGGCAGGTATTCGCGCGGCAGCAGCCCCTGAAGCGTCAGCCCGATGCTTGTCTTGCCGGAACCGCTTTCGCCGACGAGCGCGATGATCTCGCCCGGAAACATGTCGAAACTGATGCCATCGAGGACCCGGGATGGACGGCCTTCGCGGCTGAGAATGACTGAGAGGTCTTTGACGGCGAGGACGGACTCGGTCACGGGTTCGGAAATTTGGTGCAAAAGCTTGACCATCTGCGGCACGAGCCTGACCTGCTTTCAGAATGGACCGGAGGGCCGGAGTTCAGGGTCCCCAGCGAACGGTGCCGAAGTCGATGTTGCCGGGCGGGTACACGGGACGGAGTCCAAGGTCCTTCAGACCCTTGGTGTGGACAACCACATCATTGACGTCGACAAGTGGGATGACGATGCCTGCATCGAAATACATCTGCCCCGCTCTCTCGTAGAGAGCGTCGCGTTCTTTGACGTCGGTCAATCGCCCGGCCTGGTCCACGATGGCATCGGCTTCCGGCAGCACCCGGCCAAAAAAGTTGAGGGGACCATCTTTTGTGAAGAACACCTTGGCCTGGCTCTCCGGATGAGCGGCGTCCGGGCCCGCGATCGTGAGCAGCAAATCGGGAGGATTTGGGTCGTCCTTCAAGGTGTAGGCAGCGCCGGAGGGCAGCACGTAAGCCGTTGCCTTTACGCCGATCAACGCCAGCTGCGCTATCATCAGGTCGGCGATGCGGCCGTAGCTCGGGGCTGCGCTATGGAGGCCAATGGCCAGTTTGACCGGGCCATGTTTGGCGATCGCGGCTTTCGCTGCCTCAAAGTCGGTCGGGAACCGAATCGGATTCACCGGGTCGAGCATCACGTTCGGATAGACCGACCTCGACGGGCTTGCGAACTCTCCAAAGGCGTCCTTCACCCACAGCGCCGGGTTGATCGCTGTCAAAACGGCCGTGCGGACCTCCGCGTCCTCGAGCGACGAGTTCGGCTTAACGAAGAGATGGTACGGAATCATGCTCGGGGCGGCGGTGATCTCCAGCCCCCTCGGCAGGCTGGTGAGTTGGGCGAACGGATAGTTGATCGGCACGGCATCGATCGAACCCGCCTGCAATTGAAGTATCTGCTGGCTGATATCGGGCACGAGCGAAATCTGGATCTGCCGGAAGAACGGTTTGCTGCCCCAGTAGTCGACGTTGCGTTCGAGCACGTAGCGCTGACCGCGTTTGAATTCAGCCAGTTTGAATGGGCCCGTGCCGACCGCATGCTCATTGAGCCAGGTCTTCGCGAAATCGCCGTTGTCATGCTCGGCGAGGGCTACCGGGCTGATGATCTTTGGCCCCCACGGACTGGAAAGGGCATCGAGGAGCGATGGCTGAGGGTGACCGAGTGTGAGCACGACCGTCAGATCGTCGGGCGCCCTCATGTCCTTCACGTTGGCCAGGAAATAGCTCAGAATCAGTCCACGATCGCGGCGGCGTTCGAAAGACTTTATAACCGCCGCCGCAGTGAACGGCGTGCCATCATGGAACTTGACACCGTTGACCAGGTGGAAGGTGTAAGTCAGCCCGTCGTCCGAGATCTCCCAGCTCTTGGCGAGCAGACCAACGATCCTGGTCGTACCGGGCTCATATTCGACGAGGCCCTCATAGACGTTGTTGATTGCGCTCATCGCGCCGGTCTCAAACCCGTTGTCCGGATCGAACGTGCCAATATCGGCCACATAAGGTACGCGCAGCACCTCTTGGGCGTGGATAGGCACTACCGAAACCAGCAAAGCGACAGCGAGTGCCAGCATGCGCAAAATGAGTCTGAAAGATTGTTTGGTCAGCCAGGACCAAGTATGCATAGAGCTTTCCTCGTCGGCTTGGACTTTCAGTAAGGGGCTGCAAGAAGGCAACCTGCAGTCATTTATTGGCCAACGGGGCATCTTCAGGCTCTTGTTCAGCCCGGCGTCCTGTCGATGCCCTCAAGGATTTTTCGATCGTTGCTCAGCATCGACCGCCGGAGCTCGGGTGTGCACACGTGCACCATACTTCGGCCCACCGATGGCGGTCTATGAACCCAAAGCAGTGGTTATCCTATCCTCAGGGTATAGATTGCTGCCCCGTCGGCGGATCGCCCGCTGGGCAACGAAACGATGGAACCGGAACTACGATTGCTTTTCGCGCACCTGCGGAAAACAGGCTCCATGAAGCCACGGCTTGGTTTGGCAATCCTGCGTCCTGTTGTCGATATTCCGCCACTCACCTGCTTGGCTCTGACAACGGCCGTTATGTCTGAGTCTTGCTTAGGCAGTCGCGAGGCCGCTAGATCAACATGGTCTTCAAAGGCCGTCATCACCGCTCCGCTACGTCGAGTAGACTGCTCGGCTTTCTTTCTCATCATCGCTTCTTTGAAGACTACGATGAGCCAGGAATCCTCCTCTCTCAGTTAATCCAATTCTGTCTTATTGCCGCTGACGTCGAACAGACCCTATGCGATGCGGCGGCATCGCCTGTTCCGAAGTGTTGTCGAATCTGTCCCACGGGCTTGAGATCGGCTGGGCGACACTAGCGGTTTTCGCGCGCCGTTTGACTCCAAGTATGAGTTCCACTCCACTTCGAACCAGTCGTCATCCGCTGCTTGTCGCCGCAAGATCGTGGCCATCCGAGCACTGAGTCATTCGGTAGTCGCAACAACGCGAGTAGCAAGGAGCAAACTATGTCCTATCGTCGCAATCACTGTTCCATTCAAAAGGTGCGTCATCCTTCCCTGTTGGTGATCGCCATCTGCGCCGCAGCCGCGCTGTCGCCCCCGTCGGCTGCCCTCGCGCAGACTGCTCCTTATGCGGATCCGGCCAATCCCGCCCTCAAGAAGGGGAGTATGGTTCTCGATCCTTCGCGCGCAGCCCTAGTGGTCATCGATCCCCAGAACGATTTTATGGACCCTAAAGGCAAGGCATGGCCAGTCGTCGGCGAAAGCGTTACTGAGCAGCAGCTCATTCCACACCTTGATCAGCTATTTGCTGCGGCGAAGGCCGCGGGCATGGTCGTTGCGATCTCGCCGCACCACTACTACCACTGGGACCATGAATGGCACGTCCAGGGCCCTCTAGAAGTATTCCAGCATGACGTGGGAATCTTCGACCGAAAGGGACCTTACACCCTAGAAGGGTTCGAAGGTTCCGGTGCGGACTTCCTGCCGGATTTCAAGAAGTATATCAACGATGGCAAAACAATCATCGCCTCCCCGCACAAACTCTATGGTCCGCAAGTCAACGACCTGACATTCCAACTTCGTAAGCAGCGCGTCGATCAAATTATCGTCGTCGGCATGCTTGCGAATATGTGCGTGGAATCACACGTGCGCGAGTTTTTGGAGGAAGGTTTCGAGGTGGCGGTGGTCCGAGATGCAATCGCATCAACCAAATTGCCGGAAGGCGACGGATATCACGCGGCACTCATCAACTTCCGATACATGGCAAACGGCCTATGGACGACGGACCAAACCGTCAAAATGCTGGCGCGATAGCCGATCGACACCTTAAAAAGGCCTTCCCGAGGTTGATCGGCCCTTCGGCGTCGACCAAGGTCTAGTTTGGATTAGCCCACGGAAAATGGACGGCATCGGACCCGTGCCTCTGGATAGGGTGGCGCAGCGAAATACTACTATCGCTGGGGCACGGAGTGATGGCAGCCTGAAGATCGATCAGTCGCGATCAATAAAAGATATAGAGTACCAAGACTAAAGTCGCCGGACTTCACAGGCGAGACGGTCAAGGTTGCCGAGACTGATCGACGCATCACTGCACGTGGCCAGTACGAGCTTAACGCAGTCGGCCACTGTGCCCGTACCGATGTCTTCAGGCTCTCGGTCAAGCCTGCCGTCGCATTCTCACGGGGCCTCATCTGGCGCCGATCGGTCGCCCGGAACCAAATTCGCAGGAGGATCAGGTATGTTCGGACTAACCGCTCTCGAACTGGCGCGGATTCAGTTCGGTTTCACCATCTCCTTCCACATAATCTTTCCGGCCATTACAATCGGACTCGCCAGCTATTTGGCTGTGCTTGAAGGTCTGTGGCTGTGGAAAAAGGTCACGGTCTATCGCGACCTTTATCATTTCTGGTCAAAGATCTTCGCGGTAAATTTCGCCATGGGGGTCGTCTCAGGCCTCGTCATGGCGTATCAGTTCGGCACTAACTGGAGCTATTTCTCGGCGTTCGCCGGTTCGATCACTGGGCCACTGCTGGCATACGAGGTGCTGACGGCCTTCTTCCTCGAGGCGGGTTTCCTCGGAGTAATGTTGTTCGGCTGGAAGAGAGTTGGGCCGGGCCTGCATTTCTTCTCGACTATTATGGTGGCGATCGGCACGCTCATCTCGGCCACGTGGATCCTCGCTTCGAATAGCTGGATGCAGACGCCTCGAGGTTACGCGATCGTCAACAACGTCGTTGTTCCGGTCAACTGGCTCGAGGTGATCTTTAATCCCTCTTTTCCCTACCGGCTGACCCACATGACGGTGGCGGCCTTCCTCGCCACCGCGCTCTTCGTTGGAGCTTCGGGCGCATGGCATCTGCTGCACGGCCATGACAATGGCCGGGTGCGGACGATGTTCTCGATGGCAATGTGGATGGTGCTGATCGTCGCGCCAATACAGATCGTCATCGGTGATCAGCACGGCTTGAACACGCTCGAGCATCAGCCGGCCAAGATCGCGGCCTTGGAGGGACACTGGCGCAACGAAGCTGGCGTCGGCATGTCGCTCATTCTGTTGGGCTGGCCGGACATGGAAGCTGAGATGACACGCTACGCGATCGAGATTCCGCGCCTCGGCAGCATCATCCTGACCCACAGCCTCGACGGTCAGTTCCCCGGCCTCAGTGAATATGCGCCGGAAGATCGGCCGAACTCCACGGTCGTGTTCTGGTCGTTCCGTATCATGGTCGGCCTTGGCATGTTGATGCTGTTTCTCGGCGCGTGGAGCGTTTGGCTCCGCTGGCGCGGCAGGCTCTTCGAACGATCGGGTTTCCTGCGGTTCGCCACCTGGATGGGGCCATCAGGTCTCATTGCCATCCTTGCGGGATGGTACACGGCCGAGATTGGCCGCCAGGCGTGATGCGCACGGAGCATGCAGTTTCCAACCATTCCGCCCTTGCGCTCTCGGCGACGCTGATCCTCTTTATCGTCGTGTATTTCGCCGTCTTCGGCATGGGCGTCAGCTACATGCTGAAACTCGTGGCCAAGGGGCCCGGCCAAAGCGAGGACGAGCACCAGTCTCAAGATCCTGGCCAATCGCAACGTCCGGCCAGGCCGTTGTCAGCCGCGCCTGACGATATTGATCCGGCGATAGACTGAGGAGGTAAAGCTATGGGTATCGATCTTCCTCTTCTCTGGGCCATCATCGTCGCCTTCGGTCTTATGATGTATGTCATCATGGACGGCTTCGATCTTGGCATCGGCATTCTATTCCCCTTCGTACGAAATCGTGAAGACCGGGACACGATGGTCAACAGTGTGGCGCCAGTTTGGGACGGCAACGAGACATGGCTTGTGTTTGGCGCTGCGGCCCTTATGGCCGTCTTTCCGCTTGCCTATGCGGTGATCCTGAGCGCACTTTATCTACCACTGGTTCTGATGCTGGCGGGTCTGATCTGGCGCGGAGTCGCGTTCGAGTTCCGCTTCAAGGCAGATGAGGCGCACAAGCCGTTCTGGGATAAAGCCTTTGCCGCGGGCTCATATATCGCCACTTTCTCGCAGGGCGTCGCGCTTGGCGCTTTCATCAACGGTTTTGAGGTCAAGGATGGAACTTATACAGGTGGGCCCTTCGACTGGGTCACGCCGTTCAGCCTGTCCACCGGCGTAGGGCTTCTATTTGCCTATGCGCTTCTCGGAGTCACATGGTTGGTGATGAAGACTGAGGACGGGCTGCAACGACGGATGCGGGAACTCGGTCGCCCGATAACCACGGCATTGCTGGTCGCGATCGCCATCGTCAGCCTCTGGACGCCATTCGCCCACCCCGATATTGCAACCCGCTGGTTCTCCTTACCAAATCTATTCTTCTTCGCCCCAGTGCCGGTACTTGTCGTGCTGGCGACATGGGCGCTTCTGAAGACACTCGGTGGGGAGAGCCACGCCGCGCCGTTCCTGCTGTCGCTGTTATTGCTATTCCTCGGCTACACAGGGCTGGCGATTAGCCTGTGGCCGAACATCATCCCGCCTGAGATATCGATCTGGCAGGCCGCAGCTCCATCCCAGAGCATGGGGTTCACCCTCGTCGGAGCGCTGTGCATTATACCCTTCATTCTCGCCTACACCGCATGGTCCTACTATGTCTTCCGCGGAAAGGTGAGGGCGGGGGAGGGATACCATTGATGCCGGAAACCCACACAAGTCGAAAGCTCTTGCTGCGCCGGCTCGGTTGGCTCGCTTTCATCTGGATCGCCAGCGTCGGTACACTGGCGATAGTGGCGGTCCTTTTCCGACTGTTGATGAACATGGCCGGAATGACCGTCTGACCCGCTTTGATTTACACGCCTCCAAAACCGCCTTTGCCACCATTGGTCCGAGATCCAATGCGCCGGGGTGCGTCCGCATCAATGAGTTCCCTTTCGGTTTAGAAGGCGCCGCACTTTTTTACACCCGAAAGCTGGACATTCACCATCAAGGCGATTGGGAACTGACTTTATCTGACGCGGCCAATTCTCCGGGTTTCGCCGCCATTTGCCACGATCGCGCCGCTGCGGCCGCTTACATTCGCGGGGCATTCTGATCGCCGTGATTGCGTAGGCACGCCAATTCAGAAAGTTCGCTCTCGACGAGATACCGCCTACTGCAGTTTCTTGCACGCGCATGCGAGTAACGCACGGGGTCTTATCCGGGCTACCGCTTCATTACATGGTCTTCTCAATGTGCCAGAGTCCTAAACGGCTTATTCCAATGGGCAAGGTCAGTGATGAACAAGCCTGTCCCATAAGCCGGGCCAGAGCTTTGCTACAGTCCGCGCCTCGCTGGGATAAGTCGCGCACCGGTGATCGGCGCTAGTCATCTCCCAAGCGGCAAGGTCTACTGATTTGAGGAATGTCGAGCACCTGACGCGGGGAACCATTATGTGAAAAGTCCACGCGCGGCGTGTCCGGCACGGGATCAATACGGATGCCAGGACCAGCAGGAAGGCCGCCGTCGGCCTCCTTGTGTTGACTGCGAGCAGCCAGCACGAGGCTGCCGCTCCGGCACATCTGCTCGTCCGGCACGCATCGACTATCACGCGCGTAATTGATCAGTGCCAAGGACTGCGGTACCTGATCTCTCCCGACTGGATCCCCAAGCTCCGGGCGCATGCATCCTGCACCTTTGCATCGCATTACAAATACCCTTGTAGAATAGGTTCGCGCGACTGGTCGGCGCATTCTGCTCCGTACTGGCTACTGCCTTTATGGAGGAAAACAGTGCAAAATCTCATCGGAATGCTGTCGCACCGCGCCTCCCTTGCCGCCGTATTCTCCGCATCGGTTCTCATTGCATATCCGGCCAGTGCGCATGAAGCGCTGCCCACAGCCGCCAAGCCGCTGGGCTGGAGCTATCCCTTCTCCTGCTGCTCCGGCATCGACTGCCGCCAAGTCAGCGAGAAGGCCATCAACGAGAGACCGGAGGGATATGTCATCAACGAGACTGGCGAGGTCGTCGCGTACAGCGACAGCCGGGTGAAGAACTCGCCCGACGGCGTCTACCACTGGTGCTCGGTGGCCGGCGCCAACGACAGCAAGACGATCTGCTTGTTCGTTCCGCCTAAGGGATACTGATCCGCGAAATCTCAGCAGGGTGCCCGCCTGGGACCCATCGAGAATGCTCGCGCAACTTTGACCCAGATCGAGACCCATTTGTGCCGGGGCTGCAGTCGCTCCGAGCAGGCAATTCTTGTCCGGAGACCGCCCATGATTACCGCATTGCCACTACATCTCCTCGCGCTCAGCGCCTGCTTCGTGGTGCAGTTCGGCGCGCCCGAGATGTCGAGGGTGCACGGTGTTCGGCGCGCCATTCAGACGATGGAAAGCGCGCGCGAAGCTGCATCATCACACGTTGATAAAGCGGCGGAGGTCAATTTCCATTGCCTAAAGCTGGATATTTTAGCTTTACGGCACATCCAGCGGTTTTAATCCTGCAGATCCCAACTTAAATCGGGCAGCACTGACATACAGGACAGGCTTCCAACTATGGCAGACCGACTTCACCTACTCAAGGGCGTTGCTGGCAGGAGCAATGCCAGCGTGATGGCTGCCTCATGGAGATTGCCGCTCAGTACGGCCGGAAGCGACCCGTTCGACCGAAGTGTCAGAGCACCAGACCATCGAATAAGCGAACTAGCGCTGACAAGACAATCGATTGCTGCGTCAGCTGGAACCACCGTTCCACAAAGCCAAGCGCGTAGGAGATTCTGTTGTGCGCCTGTTGAAAGCATCGGGGCTCCTTGAACTGGCGGCCCTGGTTGTGATCTTCGCCTGGTCCCGGGGCTTGTTGGGCGCTTCGAAGAAGCCACGGCCAATGCGTACGTCCGAGCCGGAACAACCTCTGTAACACCGAAAGTTTCGTGCTATGTGATCGACGTGGACGTGATTGACAATGCCTCGGTCGAAGCCGTTAGGATCGACGACAGCAACTACAAAGCGCGCCTTGCACAGGCAGATGCCAAAATCGGTTCAGGCCGTGCCGCCTGGTGAATCTGAAGGCGGAGGCACGGCTTCAGCAGCAGGTCATCACCCAGAATGAAGCAAATTTGTTTCTGCAGTCGTGACCCAGTTGCTGGCGCGCCAGAGATTTGAGCACCACCGAGCTCCGGTGAAGGTCAATTAGCCAAGCGATGTTACAGAAAACGACGCCGCTCTTAAGGAGAAAAACGCGTCCCTCAGTGCGGCGAGCTCCGCAGTTGACGCGCAGCGCAGGAAGTTGGAGGTGCTCGCCGCAACACAAACGAGCAGCAGAAGCTGCGATTTTGCAAGCACAAGGCCCGGACATTAGCCGAGTCGACTTCGATAACACGGTCGTGCGCGCACCGGTAAGCGGTGTGGTCGGCAACTGCCAGGTCCGGGCTGGCAAGTTTTTGACACCAGGAGCGTCCGTACTAGAGATCGTGCCCGCGGCGGCGGTGCGGGGGGCACCTTCAGCGTCGGCGAGCTTTCGGCGTCGAGCGCAGCCAAGACCGTCCGCACTAGAATTTGCGACGGTGCCTTCCGCGCCGAGAGCCGCGCGGTACAGAACGATTGGCGTCAACAAGTGGCACAACGCGGGCTCGGTGGCAGAACATTGAGGCCGCGAGCGTTTTTCGCAGCCCAGTCGAGCGCGAAGTCCGCAACCTCCTCCCAGCCCGCCTCAATACAGGTCCAGTGCGAGCGGTTGGGATAAATTTTGAGTTCGGTGTTCGACGGCGCCTGCTTGTGCTTCTTGAACAGCGCTTTGGTCAGCTTGGCGTCGGCAATGAGGTCGATACCGCCCCCGATGAGCAGCAGAGGTGCGCGATCGGGGTTGTCCCAGCGGATACTGCCTGCGGCTGAGACCAGACCGTCCCAGTAGATTTTCCCGGACGTGGGGACAATGTAGCGGTCGTACGTGGCATCGACCTGCGCCGGCGGGACGGTCGGTGCGAAGCGCGTGCTGAAGAACCTGCGCGACATGGTCATGACGCGGCGCCAGCTTCCCCAGGAAAAGAACACGGGGAAGGTCGACTTGATGGTCTGCCACCCGCCCAGTACGCCGGAGGTCGGTGCGGGATCGATGGCGACGCCGACCAGGCCGAGCCCGCGATCAAGCAGGTGCAGCGTGACGGTGCCGCCGAACGAGTGTCCGATCAGGATTGGCGGCTCGGGCAGCGCGCGGATAAGGCGATCGTAGTGATCAATAATCTCGTTAATGCCGACCTGGGCGAGAGCGGGGTTCGGGGACGCCCGTAGCTCGGCCGGAGAGCGGTCGTCGAGCGGCCAGGACGGGGCGATGACCGTGTAGCCCCTGGCTTCGTAGCGGGCCTTGAAGCCTTCCCAGCTGTGGGCGTTCAGCCAGGCGCCATGGATCAGCATAATGGTTTTGGACATTGGTCACTCCGTCGGTTCTGCTTAGCAGCTGGGAAGCGTCAATTGCGTAGCGCCATCATTGATCGTGCTGGACTGTCTGTCGGTGCGCGACATGTCCGTTTTCCTCGTTTGCTCGATCGACCAACGAGACGATCAGGGCCATGCAGAGAAAGCTAGGTTGAGGGCACACGTGCAGTCGACTGCATCAAGGCCGTGGACGACTGATACCGCGGTATAGGATCTCCCCGCGCTGGGTGTACCGCCGGCGGGCAAGTAGGCACAGCCGCCGTTCGCTAATCAAAGCGGCGCCTTCGGACGTTTGCCGCGAGATCCCATGCTCGCGACGGGTCTGCCCTGGACATTCGTATGGCATGACCGATGCTTCCGTTCGATGGTCGCGCAGGTCGCGGCGCAATCTCCTCCGCAGACGCCAGGTGGCCACACGGCCGTGGGTAAGGCAGTCAACAGGAGACAAACATGAGCTTGAACATCGCCAACGATCTGATTGTCCTCCACCGCTGCATCGGCATCCATCAGCCATGGCGTTCTGCATCCGGCGCAGCACAGGTGCCGACCGGAAGTTTTGGTAAATGGAGCGTCGTCGGGTGGAAGTCTTGGGCATATTCCTCGAAGAGCCGTAATGGACTGCTTGACGTAGCCCACTGCGACATGCGGCGGTCCCAAGGAAGCATGCCCTGATGAATCCGTACTGAGCGGTGGTACAATCCTGGAACTCGTCGAGGAAGACATCTCCTCCAAAGCGCGTTGCGCGCGATGGTGCTCGTCTCAATGATCGTAGTTGCAGAGGAACCATGTCAGCAAAGGAGATCGACTGTCCCTGACGCGGGCAGGACCGACGGTGTAGTCCGGGTCAAGGGCGTTGGTTCCGGGCAGTACGAGACGAAATCGGTCGATTATGCAGAGCGCGAACCGTGCAACATGAAGCTGTCGAATGTGCAGCCAGCTCGTGGCCGCACCGACGCCGGACGCGAGCCTTGAAATTTTGGTGGCATCCAGTTTGAAGGAGATCGCAAGGACGCGCTTTGGATACTTGCAAGAAGCAGGCGTTCGCGAATCGGGCCGGCGACCGCTCCTGTCGAAAGATCGAAACGCGATGGAACTTATGGCCTGGTTCAACAATCAGCTATCGCATTGCCGAAGGCAGCGTCGCTGCACTCGATGGGCGTATTACCTATGCTCTAGCACTCTGGGTCCCGACCGCTTTGATACCTTCCACGATCGCCGCGATCAGCAGCCCTAGACCTTAGCATCGCCCGATGGATGCATGCGTAGAATAGGCAAGTTTCCTGAACTGCTCCATTCTCCTCGCACGCGGCTACCCCGGCCTCAATGGAGAGAGGTGGTACGGCTGAAAAGGAAATGAAGATGACAATTGAAGTACCGAATAAAGGATTGGAGTGGACCAACCTCATTCTAGGCGCAGCTTGGCCTGACGCTGCAATCACGTTGACCGGGCTACCAGTCGCGGCTTGGAACGCGGGGATCATGGGCACGCTGATTATGTGCTGCTCTGCCATAGCGCTCTGTCGGTATGGGGCCTGGACCCGAATGGTCGAACCTCATTCTAGGCTGCTGGACGGTGGTCGCCCCGTTCCTGCTCGGCTTTGCATCGGCGCAGACGCCGATGTGGACGCACGCCGTGCTGGGGCTTTGCGTCGCGACCATCGCACCGTGTAACTTCTGGCGAGTCGCAGGGCGCACGCGTCTTCGAGGTCCGCCACCCCCAGATAGTTTGGGTTAGCGGCCGTTATCGTATGTGTCACCCATTACCGGAGGCCATCGTGGCACAGCTCAACAAGAAGAAGATCGTCGGTTTGCTGCTGTGCCTCGGCGCCTTGGTGATTGTGACTGCGGGATGGGCTTGGGCTCGTTCGAGCAGCGAGACGTCGACCGACAACGCTTACGTCCGCGGGGACGTGACCTCACTCGCCCCAAGGGTTGCGGGCTACGTCACGGCGGTAGACGTTGAGGATAACCAGACCGTGCGAGCGGGTGACGTCCTGTTCCGGATCGACGATCGGGACTACCGCGCACGGCTCGCGCAGGCTGTGGCCAATGTCGAAGCCGCCCAGGCTCGCCTCACCAATGTCGACGCCGAAACCCAACTTCAGCATGCCCTGATCCGGCAGGCCGAAGCCCAAAAGGTTTCGGCCCTGGCCGAGTTGAACCTCGCGATGAGAGCATCCGACCGCCGCCGCGAACTCATTCGCAGCAGCGCGGTAAGTCAGGCCCAGGTCGATGAAAGCGACGCCGCGCGGTCGAGAGCCGAGGCGGGCGTAGCAGCGGCATCGGCAACGCTAGAAGCACAGCAGCAACGCATCGCTGTCCTTGCCTCCCAACGCGATGCTGCCGTTGCCGCTGTCTCGCAGGCGCGAGCCGCACGCGATCTCGCCCACATCGATCTCGACAGCACCGAGGTGCGTGCGCCGGTGGACGGCGTCGTCGGCAACCGCCAAGTCCGCATCGGCCGCCTCGTCGCGCCGGGCGCCTCCCTGCTCGATATCGTTCCGGTCGATGATGTGTGGATCGTGGCGAATTTCAAAGAAACCCAGCTGGAACATATCCGGCCCGGTCAGCACGTCCGTATCATCGTCGACGGCTACCCTTACGAGAGATTTGAAGGCGTGGTGGACAGCTTTGCGCCCGGTAGCGGGTCCGCCTTCAGCCTACTCCCCTCAGACAACGCGACAGGTAATTTCGTTCGCGTCGTTCAGCGCGTTCCGGTGAAGATCCGGTTCGTTGGCAATCCATTGCCCGGCCGGCTGGTGCCCGGCCTGTCCGCGCGGGTCGATATCGATCGGAGAAGCGGCTCATGACTGCGGCCTTCGTCGCCACGCCGTGTCGCAACCCACCTGAGGCAGGAGCCCTTCTCGTCGCGGGCATAGTGCTTGCCACTCTGACGGAGGCGATCGCCAGCACGGCCCTGTCGCTCGGGCGCGGCGACATCATCGGCGACACATACGCAACTCCTGATGAGTTCGCCTGGCTGGATATCGGATACACCACTCTGAAGCTTATCGGGTTTATGGCCGCCCCCTGGCTGATGAACCGTATCGATCCGCGCAGCCTAATCATCGGCTCGACCATGGTCATGGGCGCGGCCTGCGCCATTGCCGCCGTCACGGCTCGACTGGACCTGCTTGTCGCGCTCCGTATCGTTCAGGGCTTCTCCGGAGGCATCCTGCTTGTCGGCGGCCAGACGGTCGTTTTTCTCGCTTATCCAGGGCGCCGCCAGCCGATCCTTCAAGCCCTGTTCGCAATCGGTTCGGTCGTTGCCCCCGCGACGATCGCCCCGGCCCTTCAGGGCTGGCTGCTCGATAGCCAGTCCTGGACATGGATATTCTTCAGCGTCGTTCCTGTGGCGCTGGCGGCCGCCGGACTCCTGCTGCTCGCAGAGGGGTCGATACCCGCGAGGACCGCGCGCCGTCCGTTCGGCTGGATCGGTTTCTCGCTCGTCTCCACAACGCTCTTCTGCTTCACCTACGTGTTCAGCCAGGGCAGCCGATGGGACTGGTTCGAAGAATCTCGCATCGTCTGGCTGACATTGATCGGCACGGCCACTCTGCTGGCATTTCTCGGTCAACAGGTGGTCGCCAAAGGCCAGGGCCTGGTCGATCTCAGCTCGTTCCGGTCGGGGGATTTTTCCTTCGCCTTTATCGTCAGTTTTGTCGCGGGCGCCGCATTGTTCGGGAGTGCGTTCCTGATCCCGTCGTTTGCCGTGTCCGTCCTTGCGTTCACGCCTACCGACGCCGGTCAGCTCTTGTTGCCAAGTGGCGCGCTTTTCATCGGCGCGCTCCTCTTTGCCGCTTTCCTCATGCAGGCCCGCCACATTCCTCCGATCGCCACGGTGCCTTTCGGAATCCTGATCATCATGGTTGCAATGTGGATGCTGTCCGGCTCGACCAGCGAAAGCGGCGCGGACGACATGATGGCGGCCATCCTGCTGCGCGGCTTGGGCCTTGGGTTCCTGTTACTTGCGATCACCCTCATCGCTTTCAGCAATCTCAACAGTCAAAACCTCGCCTCCGGAATATTCCTCTTCAATACGGGTCGCCAGCTTGGTGGACTGATGGGTGTCGCGGGGCTCCAGACACTGATCGACCATAACGTTGCCGCCAATGTCGCGGTGCTCGGCGCCAACGTCACCGCAGGTGTTCCTGCGGTCAGCGAGCGTCTGACGACGACGACAGCCACGCTGATTGCAAGAGGAATGGACGCCGGGGCCGCCATCCAGGCGGCCACAAGCCTGCTGGGCAGGTCCGTCACAGCTCAGTCCACTGTGATCGCTTTCGACACAGCCTTCAATGCAGTTGCCCTATTATTTGTAATCGCCGCGCCGGTGCTGGTCGCCATCAGGATCGGCCTCTCCCGATACGCGAAGTCGCGCACTGCGCCATTGGCCGTGAGGCCGACCACCACCCGATGCGACACGCGTCTACGCCAGACCGGGCCCCAAGCCGGATATCGCGGGCTATGTGGCCTGCAGCTTCTCGTCCGCAGGATCGTTGCTCGTCCGCGGCTGGCGGGCGTGGACGTGCTCATCACCGACAGCGGTATGCCCGGCATGGACGGATTTGAACTTCGCGATCTGGTGAAGAAGGTACGTCCGGAGCCCGGGTCCCTGTAACGGGATGCCACGAGCTAGCGGATCAGCACCGCGCCCAATGAATCAGCGGGTGCTTCCGTAAGCCCTTCGATGCACAGGCCCTGCTTGCGGCCGTCGCCAACGTCTTGCGTGATGGAGAAAATGGAGTGTGAACATGAGACTTGACCAGCCGCTCTTACGGAGATCGGCGCCGTTATCGCAGCAGCGGGAAGCGGAGCAGCCGCTCGTCATCATTGTCGATGACGATGCGTCTGTTCGGGAGGCGCTGTCGGAGTTGGTCCTGTCGGCGGGTTTGCAGCAGGTCTGCTTTGCCTCGACCCGCGAACTGCTTGACGCCGACGTATTGGGCAGCCCTGGCTGCTTGATCCTTGATGTGCGCATGCCAGGAGCAAGCGGTCTCGACCTGCAGCATCATCTGACCCAAAACGGCAACCCTAAGCCGATCATCTTCCTGACAGGGCATGGTGATATTCCGATGACTGTCCAGGCGATGAAGGCCGGCGCAGTGGACTTCCTCACCAAGCCGGCGCGGGACCAGACGCTGCTTGACGCCGTACTTGCGGGCATCGCGACGGATGCCGCGCGGCGGACGGAGGCGGTGATCGTCAAGCGCAACGTCGAACGCCTTGAGACACTGACGCCACGTGAGCGCGAGGTTCTGCGTGAAGTGGCGCACGGACGTCTCAACAAGCAGATCGCTTTCGACCTCGGCATTAGTGAAGTGACGGTGAAGCTGCATCGCGGCAACGTCATGCGCAAGATGGAGACTGCTTCCATCGGCGAACTAATCCGGGCATGGGAGACACTGCCCGCGCCGATTCGCGAGGCCAGAGCGAACAAGATTTTGGCCTGAAACAATCCCCTCATACGGCCATTGGGATTGCCTAACTCGCAGGAGAGCAATTGTCGCCCGGCCGCGGGCGAAGGTACACAGCCGAATCCGTCGGGTACGACAAATTCAAATCGGACAACCAGGCGCTCAGCCGAGTTCAACCTTCGAAGGGTGCGTTAGACACGAGGTCGACGGAAGAAGGAGCTCGGTATCCAGGTACGTAGCGTTCACCGAAATCTCGGACGAAATTGTCGTAGGTCGTCTCCGGTCTGGCCTCGGCGATGTGACAGAAGCACCGGGTCATGCGCCGCTTCATGTCAAGACGCGGGAATTCCTCAACGATCCTCGCCATCTCTGCTGCGGGGATAAGCTCGTATTGCAGGCCGACCACGTCCAGGCAGATGCCTGCAGTGCAGAGCGCCACCTCCGCCTCTTTGTAGAGGCCGATGGACGGTGTCGAGTTGAGGGCGACGCTGTCCCAGATCAGCTGGGCTCGGCGCTCGTCGACACCGCCTTGCCGGGCGAAGACCCGGGCCAGATCGGCGCCTTCGACTTCGAAACGCCGCGGACCGTCAAAGCGCTCGTTGAGGGTGATGTCGTGCAACAGCGTCCCCAGGGCGACGACTTCCGCGTCGTGGTAAATGTTGCGAAGCTGTCCGATCCGTGCCGCAAACAACCAGGAACGGACAACGTGATTGAACATATAGGGCTCGCCTTCCCGGCGGGCGTAATCGAGGGCACCTTCCACGAGCGGCGTATCGGGAACCAAAATTCCCGCAAGTATCCGACTGCTGGTTCGGTTCATGTCTACTGTCTCCACACGAGTTCGACTGGCGGTTTCGCCGGCACGAGCGCTTCGACCATTCACGGCCCAGGATACGGTCTGAGGACGTCAAGAATACCGATGTATATTTGATAGTGGTCATCAAAGGTTGGTAACGCCTTTATGGAAGCATTTCGTTGCATTCGCGAGACGTCGATCGTTTCGCCTGGAGGTGCTGCCAATGTTTTTGGCGAGTTAATAGTTGGAATCGCCAGCATCAGGCCAGCTGGGATTCCCAGAGATATAGAGATCAAAGTGAGTCTATTTCCCATGATGTCCTCTGCGAGTTCTCTTTGAGCATCAGAAATATTTTTGTAGATCGAATTTGCTTATGCATCTTAGGTCAGCTCGTATGGATGTTAACAAGACAAGTACAGTCTGTCGATAATCCCGCGAGATACGAGGAGCAATACCTAAGAATATGTTCGTGTGCACAATTGAATGGCGAAGGAAATCGCTTAGCTTCTATGCTAAAAATATGAAATGCGGGAGTAGTAGTATTCGATTCTGTTCGGGTGGAGGTCACCAGGAACCAAGCATTCCACGGGGTGTGATTGGGCCTTCGCTTTTCTCACAGACGCGTCTTGAGCTTGGCGCCGCAGCCCGATTAATCAGTCAGGGGAATGACGGGCGGGATTGGAACCATCCGGAACTGGAGGACGAGCCGGATCCGAGGCCATCTACTCGACCAGCTCGTGATTGCCTTGCGACCTGCCACAATCATCGAGCATTCGGACGGGCACTCATGTGAGGCCCAGGCCCCCATCGACTGCGATCACCTGTCCTGTCACCCACTCGGAGGCCGGATCGGCCAGATGGCCGATCCACCTCACCACGTCGTCCGGACTGCCGCGCTGGTTGAGCGGTATCTGCTCGCGTTTCCGCTTCCTCGATAACCGCAGCATGCTCGGGCGAGAGCCCATCATGCCCGTCAGCGCTCCCGATTAGGTTGGACCGGCAGTGACGGCATTGACCCGCACTCCCTGTGGCGAGCGCCCAGCAGCGCGTCAGGCGTTCGAGCCACCTTGCTGGCGACGTAGTGGGACAGACCCTGTGGCCGAAGGTGCTCGATATGGTGATGATCGCTCCCTTCACCGCCGCGAGATGCGGAATCGCCGCCCCGGCCAGCAGTCTTGGGCCAACGACATTCACCGCAAAAAAGTCCGAGATCTGCCCAGCACTTGCAATCCCCAGAGACAAGAGGGCGCAAGCGCCGGCATGGTTCACCAGCACGACCCAGGCGGCCCCATGTGTCGACTGCTAGTAGCGACGGTGCGCTAAGCATCCTCGGCCTTCGCAGCGTCGGCGACGGGGCCGGCGATGTTCTGGTGCGCGGCGACTGTTTCCAGCGGTACCGAGCGGCGTCCCGTGATGAGAACATTTGCACCTTACCTGGCAAAGCGCAGTGCCGCAGCGCGGCCGATGACGGAGCTTCCGTCGGGCTGGTCATCGGTGTGGAAATTATCGCTCTTGGCCAGCTTCCGGCTGGGCAAATTGTCGGGTGATAGGTATCCCGCGAACGCCCCGGAAAGAACACGGCGGTCGGATCGCTGCCGGGAACAGTTCCAGCGCCTCGCCAAGTCGCGCACCCCAGCAGTCGCTCTCCATTTCTGTCGCGGATGGACTCCTTTCGGCTGCCGGGTCGGCACATTGATGTCGGGACGATTCGGAAAGCCGAAGGCTGAAGCGGACTGGGAGGTCATCGTTGCTTCAGGCCGCGTGGCGCATACGGTCCGCCGGATGTTGCAAGCGAAAGCCAATCGCCAGCCTGTTCCAGGCGTTGATGGTGGCCACGCCGATCGATAGCGCAACGAGTTCATCTTCCGAGAAGGCGTTGCTGGCTTCGTCGTAAACCGCGTCGGGCGCGCGGGTCTCCGCGATGCGAGTAAGGGCCTCGGCCCAGCCGAGAGCGGCCCGTTCACGTTGTGTGAAGAGCCCGGACTCACGCCAGGCGTTAAGCAGCAGCAGCCGGTCCTCGGTTTCGCCCAGCTTCACGGCGTCTTGCCGGTGCATGTGCAGGCAATGCGCGCAGCCATTCATCTGCGACACCCGCACTTTGACGAGTTCGAGCAGCTTCGGATCGAAGCTGTTGGCGATCCAGTTCTCGACGGCGACGAGGCCCTCGATTCCGCCGTTCTTTCGGGTCAGCAAATTCAGACGCTTGGACATGCCAGTGTCTCCATAATCTCAGTTGATGGTTTCCATTCCCGCAGGGGAGTCATCAGCGCTGCCTTATCGGCATGACGGCGAATAAGCTCGGCCAGCGCCATAGGGTGTATCGATCGGGACCATCTTCCAGCGCCGACGAACACGTCGGAGAGGTGCGCATTTCGTCATTCAGATGAGCCCCTCTTGCCGCATGGCAGCTTGCACTGCCGGACGGCTCGCCATGCGGTGAAGCAGCGCAGCGAACTGCGGGGGAATCCCGACATCAAAACGCTCGGCCCACAACAGCATCACGAACAGATAGAAATCCGCTACACTGGGAGTGTCGCCGAACAGGTAGTCGCCGACAAGATTATCGGCCAGACTGTCCAGCAGCGTTGTAATCGTTGCTCTTGCTCTCGCCTTTTGAGCTTCGCTGCCTGCGTGCCACATAGGCTTGAAGTTGCGATGCACTTCAGTCGAAATAAAAGCCAGTGCTTCCAGAACACGTGTACGGCCGAGTTTTCCTGGAACGCCGAGCGCCGGGTACTCCGACGCGATCCAGTCAAGAACGGCAATGTTCTCTGTAAGGGTCACCCCGCTCTCCAGCACCAGGGCTGGAACATAGCCCTTGGGAGTTATATCGTGAAAATCGACTCCCGAGGCCGTTCGTTTTGTCTTCAGGTCAACGCGCTCCCGTTCAAACGGCGCTCCCGACTCGAGCAAGGCGATGTGATCCGCCAGGCTGCAGGCGAGTGGGCTGTAGTACAATTTCATAGCCTTGTTCCTTCAGATCAAGCCGAGCAACCGCGGGATCACTGATAGCCAATGCCAGAGACATAATTGATGAGCATCTGCTCCTGCATTTCTTCTTGCTCGAACAGAGCTTTCATCGCGTCGCGAATATCCAGTACGCCGAGAGGTTTGGCGCCATCGTCGACCACTGGGATGTTTTGCAGGTTTCGCGCAGCCATGGTTTGCCACACCGCGTGGACGTCATCCTGCGGACTGCACGAAACTATGGACCTGCTCATCAGGGCCGTCACCCGTTGAACCGACGTCGAACCCGCGAGATGGCGGACGAGATCGGATTTGCTCAAGACACCTTCCGCGCACCCGTAGCCATTGCACACCACAATGAGACCAACTCCCGGCCGGGAAAGCCAACGGGCGGCAGTTTGCACGGTGGCGTCGAAGTTGATCACGACGAGACGTGTCGACGTCAAAGCATGCAGTTTGTCGATAAGCATTGCAGTGCCCTTGTCTCATCAACCGTGCCGCCGAGACTTTTTTGAATCCTCGAGCGGCGTGGCTCTTTTGTTCGAACAGATCCAGGGAATTTGGACTTCATTCCTCGTAGGGCGTCGTCAACTCCGTTTCGTCGGTATCGACGACGAACACGGCGAGCAGCCGGGCGGGTTCGGTTGTGCTGGCATTTTCGCTGACGCCGTGGCGATCGCCCGGAAATTCGGAAAAGCTTTCGCCGGCGCGATATGTTGTTACCGGCCGGTCATTGACCTTGCTGCGGATCGCGCCTTCAAGAACCGTCGCATAGATGAAGGCCGAGCTGGGATGGGTATGTGCCGGCGAACTGCCTCCGGGCTCATACTCGACAAGGACGGCGCGCATGCTCTTGCCCGGCATGTTGGGCAGCGGCTGATCGTAGGCCAGAGTGACTTTGTCGGCGGCCAGCGCGCCGGACGCGAGGGTGACTGCCAGAGCAGCGGTGCAAAAAATGGTCCTGATCATTGTCTTGGCTCCAGTTTACGGGTCGATGGATGGACGATCGCCGGTCGGAGGGGAGGGACGACCGGCGATCAGGCTCTCGCTTGAGGGGGTGCAGCTCGAGCCTATGACCTGATGAACGCGAGCAGGTCGGCGTTGACCTGATGCTGATGCGTGGCGGTGATGCCGTGGGGCGCTCCCGGGTAGTAGATGTCCCTGGCGCCCTTGATCAGCCTCGCCGACTTCCGCGCTGAATCCTTGACCGGGACGATCTGGTCGTCTTCCCCGTGCAGGACCAGCGTCGGGACATCAAATTTCTTGAGGTCCTCGGTGAAGTCCGTCTCGGAGAATGCCTTGACGCTTTCGTAGGCGTTGAGCAGACCGGCCTGCATGCTCCACAGCCAGAACTGGTCGAGCGTGCCTTGCGAGACGTTCGCGCCCTCGCGGTTGGCGCCGTAAAAGGCGAGGGCCAGATCTTTGTAGTATTGCGACCGGTCCTTGACGAGGCCGGCGCGAATGCCGTCGAACACCTCGATCGGTAGACCTTCCGGATTAGCCTCGCTCTTGAGCATGATCGGCGGAACGGCGGCAATGAGAACCGCCTTGGCGACCCGCCTGGTTCCGTGCCGGCCGATGTAGCGGGCGACCTCGCCGCCGCCGGTGGAGTGACCCACCAACGTGGCGTCCTTGAGATCGAGCGCCTCGATGACGGCCGCGAGATCGTCGGCATAGCCGTCCATGTCGTTTCCGGAGGAGGCTTGGCTCGACCGGCCGTGCCCACGCCGGTCGTGCGCGACCACGCGGAAACCTTTCTGCGCGAGGAAGAGCATCTGACCGTCCCAGGCGTCGGAATTCAGCGGCCAGCCGTGAGAGAAGGTTATGACCGGACCCTTGCCCCAGTCCTTATAATAAATTTCCGTGCCGTCCTTGGTGGTAATCGTGCTCATGGTCATTGCTCCTTTGCCTGAACTGGGAGAGGGAAGGTTTTGCCCCCGCTGCGCCCGCGCGGGCAGATCGGCCGCGACAGTGACAGCCAGTGCGCCCAACAAAACATCGCGGCGCGATACTCCTGCAGGGGAAGGAAAGTCGTTCTCCATGGTTTCGATCCTTCGTGTTGGAGGTTAAGGCGGACTCGCCTGGGGCGATGCGCAGGGCCGCGGCGAACGCGGATCAGTGTCGCTGAAGCGAAGCCTGATTGAACCACTCTTCGAAGCGCTTCGCGCCGATGCGCGGGTTGTCGCCGGGAATGAGAGACCGGTCGTCCAATTCCGTGCCGAAATAAAGCGCGTGGGGATCCCCGATCACCTTGCGCGGATCGTTGGTCGCTTTCAGGAAGCGGGCGACGAGCTCGTTCATACGGACCGGCTCGGGTCCGGCGATCTCGATCACGCCGTTGATCGGCGGGGAGAGCGCCAGGTCGGTCATAAGGTCTGCGACGTCATCCGACGCGATCGGCTGAAAATAGGCAGATGGAAGGGAGGCGGTATCCCCGACCGTTGCCGACTGCGCGATGCCGCCCAGGAACTCGAAAAACTGCGTCGAGTGAACGATGGTGTAAGGAATCCCGGAGTCCCTGATCAGTCTCTCCTGGGCCATCTTGGCGCGCAGATAGCCGCTCTTGGGCAGGCGCTCGGCGCCCACGATCGACAGCGCGATGTGGTGTTTCACGCCGGCCACCTTTTCCGCGGAAAGCAGGTTTCGGCCCGAGGTTTCGAAGAACCCCAGAACCGCCTTCTCCTCGAACGACGGCGAATTCGCCAGATCGATGACGACCTGCGCTCCCGAAAGAGCCTTGGTCAATCCTTCGCCGGTAATGGTGTTGACGCCCGAGTTCGGTGACGCCGCGAGCACTTCATGGCCCTTCTTGCGCAGTCTCTCGACCGTCTTGGAGCCAATAAGGCCAGTGCCGCCAATAATAACAATTTTCATCGTCTTTCTCCGCACCGGCCGGGATGGCCAACGCTGTGGACAATGCGACGGAGGCGCCGGCCAAGCTATCCGACGGAAGCATCTGTCATGCGATGCGAAGGTGCAGGACTGATGCTTTCAATAGACAGGGAACTCTAGTCGGCAAGAGGCAGAGGGGCGGTGTCCCAAGCATTGGTCGATCGGACCGTTCCGGCAAATGCACGGCGGTCGAGACCACAACGAGACTTATACCGCGGTATGGCTCGCCCTCACCCTTGATCCAATCGATCGCCAGTGGTCGCCAATATAGCGTCTTCACATGAATAAAGCCGCTAAGTGTCGACTGCATAGTCGAATGAAGTGTCAGGCGCAGAAACAAGAATAGACCACAACTCTTGCTTGGAAACGCACCATGCTCCGTATGCTCAATCTGCACGCCCTCGCGCTTCGTGATGACGGGCTGCGACCGGAACTGAAAAGAGTGTTCGAAGAGCACGCAAGGCCCACAATGCTGGGCGCAGATGTCGTGCCCTTCGACGCGATCAACAATATGAGGCTATCGGGACCTCCCGCAACCGCACGCGCCACACACGATCTGTCCCGAAAGGATGGCGCGCTTTCCCGGGGCGCCAAAACAGCTAGCTAGAGTCTGTTGAGGTTCGGGTCCGGACGCGGCGAGACGAGAAGCGGAGCGAACATGAGAACACTCCTACACAGGCGCAGAATCACGCTGGGAAGCCCGTCCGGGTGTGAACATCAACAGGCCTTGGGCAGGGTCGGCGTCCATGTTTTTAACGAAAACACCAATGTTGCCCTGCCGATGGAGCAGTCGGAAGCTGGGATCGTTCATGATCTGGGCGATCTCATTCAGGTCGCGTCATCAGCGTTGAACCGCGTCGCCAGGGACCCCAGCGTCTCAACGGCTCCAGCGCTTGAGCCTGAAATTGCCAACGCCAAGACGGCCTTGCAACGAGCCGGCGTGCTTGTCCGAGAGACAATCGGCAGAGCCCTCGAGAGCAATCGCGAGATTGAAACTGCGAACGTAAGTGCCTGCCTAACTGAGGTCGAGACCCTCATCCGATGCGCATGGGAGCCGAACATGAGTCTCGAGGTTCGCGTCGGGTCCGACTTGCCTTCTGTGAAATGCGATCGTTCGGGTTTGCAAAACGCGGTCTTAAATCTTGTTTTCAACGCGCGCGACGCGTTGCCGGATGGCGGTCTGATTTCGATTGACGCTGCGGCAGTCGTCCAAGGCCCTGACGTCTTTGTCGAGCTTCGTATCGAAGATAGCGGTATTGGAATGACGCAGGAGACCGTGCTTCGCGCCTTCGATCCCTTCTTCACCACGAAGGACAAAGGCCTTGGCGGTGTCGGCTTGCCGATGGTGAAGCACCTCGCCGAGAAGCACGGCGGAAGCGTCGATATCGAGAGCACCCTCGGGTCGGGCACAACAGTGATACTGCGATTGCCCGCAATGCAAGACCGGGAGGATTATCTGCAAGGCAAGAGGAGAGTTCGAGACTAGCATTCTCGTACATGGGTATTTCTCTCGTCGGGCCAGCAATGCCAACCGATGATAGGAGAGCAGATGCAGTTTTATGGAGTGCCTCATGACGGCGCGAGTCAAGGCTGCAGACTTCATCAACAACACCCCCCGGTATCAACTCAAGAGGTATGCTTGTGTCGAGCCTCGTCGGGTCGAGGCAATTCTCGGAAGGACAATAGCATGACTATCTTGTGGGCGAGGGCGCCGGCTCCGAAGTCGACGCCAGGAGATAGTCAACTAACCTCCTCGTAAGGCCTGTCATTCTCACCAGGGCGAGAATGACTTCCGTAGCTACCCGCCTGAAGATCAACGCGGCACACAGTTGAGGACTCCCAAATGAACGCAAAGATCACGGAAAATACTCAACATCGTTTCGAGTTGCCGATTGCCGATGGTGTGATCGCTGCTGCCTATTACCGGGTCGAGAACGGGCGGGTTGTTCTCATTCATACCGAAGTGCCGTCGAAATTTTCCGGACAGGGGATCGCTTCGCGGTTGGCGCACGGGACGTTTGAGCTGCTCCGCAAAACCGGCCGGAAGGCAATTGTAAAATGCCCGTTTATGCGCAGGTTCTTCATTAAGAATCCGGATAGGCAGGCATCGTCGCTGGATAACACACGCGAAATGTTGCCGCTTGGAAAGTGAGCCGAAATGAGCGACGAGTACAACTTGCAGAGGTTCGTCCGTGCACAGGATCCGGTTTACGAAGATTCTATTTGTATTCTACGTCGAGGAATGATGTGTACTCCCTACATGGGGTTCATATTTCCCAGGCTGGTCTCCAATCTAAGCGACGCTGCACCTGAACCGTACGCCATCAGGTCGCTCGACGAGGCGAACGCCTATATCTCGTCGCCGCTCCTGGGAGGTCGCTATCGGGAATGCGTTGGCACACTGCAGCGGCTGGTCAACTTCAGCGCTCGCACCGTTTTTGGCGATGCCGACGCCCGGAAACTACACGCATCTCTGACGCTTTTTTCCGAAGCCAGTTACGACGAGTTCCTGCTCGAAACCATGTTCGAAGTCTGGTTCGACGGTTTGCTCGACGAGGACACCATGACCAAGATCCGCTCGATGTCGTGGTAAGTCGGCATCCGCCTGGCTGCCGCACACTATCGAAGAGCGGAAAGCTCCGCTCCGCGCCCGCACTTTTGCGCGCCGGCTTGGCCAGGCATTAAAGCGATCAGACACCGCGCACGCGGCGCATGCGGCGGTTCCGGGTGCTGAACATCGTCGACGACGTGACGCGCGAATGCCTTGCCGCAATCCCGGACACGTCGATCTCCGGTCGGCGCGTTGCTCGGGAACTGACTGACCTGATCGCCCGGCGCGGCAAGCCGGAATTGTTTTGGGAAGCTGAGGCGAGAAGCATTGCCGGCCGGGATGCTTTTATTGTTCCACGGCGGGAAGAATTTCGGCGGGTCTGCAAATTTGAGGACCCGGAGGCGTGCAGATTCGTACCCCCTGCCGATATCGGCAGGGGGTATCCTACAGAGCGATACGCAGTGGGGTGTTGACGAGTTTTGATTAATGCGCGATACACAGTGGGACAAAATGGTGTGTCATCTCGCATGTCTGCAAATTTGTCTGAACTCACAGACTGCATTGCCTCAGTGCTCAATTTTCCGCTTCCCTCAGCGAGGCTGATTTCTCGACTGGGTAGGGAACGCGGAATCCTAACGCATGGCGGGCGCGGCCGTAGTGTGCCGAAGGCAACATCCTCGGATGCTGCAAATCTCCTGATTGCATTTATGGTCTGTCCGACGCCGGCGCGTGCTCCCGATTTCATGAGAGACTTCGGCGACCTCCGCATGTCGTCATCATTCATGCATTATGGCGATGGCGCCGGACCATTACTTAAGCGAACTTTTGGACCGGGGCAGACCTTCAGGGATGCAATTGCTGCGGCGATTGATCTGCTCGGATCATCAGATTTTGCCGCCGATTTTGACCTGAAGGCCCACGTCGGCGACGAACGTCCAAACGAGGACCCTGACGTTGCCCCAGTGATCGATATCAGCATCATCGATACCTATGTGCAGGGCGGATTGAACGTCAACGGCAGCACCTTTCATTTCTTTCACCCTCTGCTGAGCGAGAGGTCCCTGCTCAATGAAGATGCTGACGATGTGATTGATGAAAAGTCGAGTTTCGCCAAAGCTGCGGTCGCCGTAGGTCATTATTTCAGCCCAATAAGGTCGGAGCGAACGATAGAGGTTTCTTCATTGTTGCCGATTGCAGACCTGCTGCACGGTCGCAGTTTTGTCTCGCTTCTCAACGAACGATTCGATCGCGAGCAGGCGGCGACGGTCAAGTCGGCGGAGAGAAGCTAATGCGGCGGGCTGAAGCAACGCACTCAGGAACTGGTCTGGCTTCTCCATCGTGCAGCAGAATACGTTTCCGGGTCGAGCCGCGCCTTGTGCCTGCGGAAAAGGCCGCTCGGCGCCTCCATTTGACCGCCAAGGAATTTGCCGAGCTGTTGCCGGCGCTAGCGCACGACGGTTTCCCGCAGGCGTGTCCGATCACCGGCAATTTCGACCTGATGGCAATCGATGCCTGGCAGGATCGTCGCTCCGGGCTTGCCGGCGTCGCCGCGCCAGCGGCTGCAAGCGCCGACATCGTTAGGGCGAGGCTCGCGAACCTTGGCTAGGATCAAACTCAAGCACTACGTCATCCGCAAGGGCAAATATGGCTACTGGCTGCCGACCCCGAAGATGGTCGCGGCCGGCTTCCAGTGTGTTCCTTGCGGCGAAGACGGTCCGCGCGCCTGGGCGGTAGCCCAACAATGGGAAGATCGCTGGCAGGCCTGCCGGAAGGGCAGGGAAGCAACTCCTAGGCTCGACAACTGGCCGAAGAATTCGATCGGCGACGCATTCGCGCGCTACCGCCGCATCGAGGCGTGGAAGCGACTGGCGCCACGTACGCGCGAAGATTGGGAGCGGGGCTGGACCTACATCCAGCCATATTTTGCCGATCTGCCACCGGCCGACATCTCCCTCGAGCTGCTGGATGAATGGTACGCGCGTCTGCTGCGCGCCAAGGGCGTCGACATCGCCTACCGAGCCATGAAGACGTGGCGGGCCCTGTATAACGTCATGGCCGGCATGAAGCTTTGCCAGCCGAAGGCGGATCCGTCGCTCGCCATCCGCCGCAAGACGCCGAACCCGCGCACGCAGGTCTGGTCCGAGGGCGAGGCGGTGCGCCTGGTCAAGGGCGCATGGCGCGCCGGCTACCGCGGCCTTGCCTGCATCATCGCTGTCGCCTGGGACACCAGCTTCTCGCCGGTCGACGTGCGCAAGCTGACCCCGGCGCAGACCGTGCAGACGGCGCAGGAGTGGGGTTTCCTGATCGAGCGCACCAAGAGCGGCGAGGCGGCGTTCGGCACGTTGTCGCCGCGCACGCAAAGGCTGGTGGTGGCCTATGTCGAATCACTCGGCGTCACCCTACTCGACGATGCGCCGATCTTTCGCTCGCGCGGCTTTGCACCAGGAGCGAAGGGCGGCCGGCCGCGCGCCGGCGTGCCTTACACGAAGGACTCCCTGGTCAACGACTTCGCCAATCTGCGCAAGCTGGTTTTCGGGGAAGGGGAGAAGCGTTACCTCATGGACATGCGGCGATCAGGCGCGGTCGAGGCGAATGCCGGCGGCGCCTCCGTCGAGGCGATGTCGGCCAAGATGGGCAACTCCATCGATGAGAACAAGGCGCTGCAGAAGACCTATATGCCGGTCAATCTCGCAGCCGTTCGATCGGCAGACGAGCACCGCCGCCAAGGCCGCAAACTACTCGGCCAAGAACGCAACGAATACAAAAAATTGAAACTCGGCGGAGACAAAAGTTGAAACCGCAAATCAAAAAAGAGGCCAAGCCTTTGAAAAGACTTGGCGCGAGTGACGGGGCTCGAACCCGCGACCTCCGGCGTGACAGGCCGGCACTCTAACCAACTGAGCTACACCCGCGCAAGACGAGCACGGTCAGCCGTGTTCGTCGTTGGGGCGGTGGATAAGGCGTAAGCCACCGGGTGTCAAGCGGAGCGCGACAGCATAACAGCAAACAGCAGAAGGTTTTTTGACGAGCCGGATTTTGCCGCCGAAAACGACCAGCGGCGAGGCCGTCGTGCGCTCATTTGGCCTTGCGAACCCCGTCCTAACTGCTTAAAGGTCCGCCCCGGAGCGGGCGATTAGCTCAGTTGGTAGAGCGCTTCGTTTACACCGAAGATGTCGGCGGTTCGAGCCCGTCATCGCCCACCAGGTAACTAGCTGATTTTGCTGAATAAAATCGTCAAAGGCCTATTCGAGGTTAGGCGGATACGGTTCGCTAGCAACCAATTAGCAACAGTCTGGTGGACTAGCTCTCAAGCTTTGTCCATATCGGGGAGCCGAGCCAACGAAGCGCAGCCAATGGAGTTGGGAGCGCAATGATGCCGAAGTTGTGTGCGTCAAGTTCTTGTGTGGATGCCAGCCGTTTTGCAAGGAAGAACCTGAAGTATTGGACATGTGATCGAGTGCGGTCATGTGTCAGGCCTTGATTTGCGGCCGTTCCATGTGCCGCGGGCCGGTATGGTGATGCGCGGATCAGGTCCAAATCAGCAAAGCGAGCTTGCGTGGGGCTCTCAACTTGACTCTGGTTTTCCTGACCCCGATCTGATCGATCATTTGCCCATGCAGTTCATGCCTTCCTCACATCTCCGACGTCCCGGTCTCAGGTGCGTTGTTGCAAATCACGCAGGCACCGTCGCCGGATCTCGGTAGTCCTCCTGTTTCGTCAGCATGGCCCAGATGCCACGCGCCATCTTGTTGGCCAGCGCGATTGCCACCAGCATGCGCGGTTTCTTCAACATCAAGCGGGCAAGCCAGGAACCGTCGGGCGCGCGCCTCCGAGACGCCCATCGAACCACAGCCATGGCGCCGATGATGAGCAACCGCCGAATATCGCGCTGGCCCATCTTCGATACCTTCCCTAGTCGTTGCTTGCCGCCGCTCGACTTCTGCCGAGGGACCAGCCCGAGCCAGGCGGCGAAATCGCGACCGCACTTGAAGGCCTCCATCGGCGGCGCAAAGGTTTCAATGGCAAGGGCAGCGATAGGGCCGACACCGGGCATGGTTTGCAGGCGCCGAGATGTTGCAGCTTGCTTGGACAGCGTGTCGATCGTCTCCTTCAATGCCGCGAGCCGGCTGCTCAACTGGTCGATCTGGTCAAGTAGAGCGCTGCAGATATCGCGGACCAGATCCGGCAGGTCTGCGCTCTCGTCCTCCACGATCTCTGCCAGACGTGGCAGGTGGCCAATGCTTTGCGGAGCAACATAACCGAACTCATAGAGGTGCGCGCGCAGTGCATTCACCAATTCGGTTCGCTGATTCACGAACTGCTCTCTGGTGCGAAACACGATGGCCCGGGACTGCTGCTCTTTGGTCTTCGGTTCGACAAAGCGCATTGTCGGTCGTTGCGCTGCTTCGACGATCGCCTCCGCATCTGCGACGTCGTTCTTCTGCCGCTTGACGAACGGTTTGACATAGGCCGGGGCAATCAGTCTTGGCTCATGGCCAAGCCGAGCCATCTGACGGGCCCAGTAATGGGAGCTGCCGCACGCTTCCATCGCCACGACACATGCCGGTTGACTCGCCATGAATGCGCATTTCGCAAAAGCCGGACAGGGGTTCCGCTAATTCCCGGACAGCGATTTCGCTAATGTCGGGACAGTTTGGC